>JBKPTC010000122.1:0-54686 GCA_046735355.1 bacterium | reverse complement strand
ATCCGGACCGACCCGCGACGGTGAGTGGCTGGGAGTTCCGAGCGCCGGACTCGACCTGGGTCCTATGGGACGCCGCTTGACCGGCTCGAGCGCACACATGCGCGCGGGCCGCGGCACGGCTGCGGCGCCGGTACCATCCGCCGCGTGGATCTCGAGGCACGACTCCGGCGCCTGATCGAGGACGACCTCGCGGCCTGGCCGACGATGCCCGCCCGGTTGCTCCACGTGCTCGCACCGGGCAGCGGCATCGACGTCGAGGTCGCGGCGGGCGCCGCCGACCTCGCGACGGGCGAGCCACTCCGGCCCGGCGCCCGGTTCCGCATCGCGAGCGTCACGAAGCCGTTCGTCGCCGCGGCGACGCTCCGGCTGGTCGAGGACGGGCGCCTGTCCCTCGACGCCACGATCGACGGCGTGCTCGCCGGCGAGTACGACGACCTGCTCCGCTCCGGGGGCTACGATACGTCCGCCATCACGCTCCGCCATCTCCTCACGCACACGAGCGGCATCTACGACTTCGCCGCCGATGCCTACGACGGACCCGCGACCGACGGCTTCACCGAGGCGGTTCGGCGCGATCCGGGCCGCCGGTGGACGCGGTTCGAGCAGGTCGAGTGGGCGATCCGGCACGGGCACCCGTACGACGCGCCCGGCACGGTGTGGGCGTACTCGGACACGGGTGCGTGTCTGGTCGGCGAGATCGTCGAGCGCACGACGGGCACGACGATGGGCGCGGCGCTCCGCGAGCTGCTCGACTACGACCGTCTCGGCCTCGTCTGCACGTGGCAGGAGACGATCGAGCCGGAGCCGCCGCACCTTCCGCAGCTGTCGCATCAGTACGAGGAGGAGTTCGACGTCGCCGACATGGACGCGTCCGTCGACCTCTACGGCGGCGGCGGTCTGATGTCGACGTGCCGCGACCTCGGTCGGTTCTTCCGTGCGCTCGCGCGCGGCGAGGTCTTCCGCGAACGCGCGACGCTCGACACGATGACCACGACCGTCGGCGACGTGCCGCTCACCGAAGAGGCCGGGTGGCCCGAGGACCCGTCGACGGCGGCGATGTATCTGTTCCGTCGCGACATCGGCGGGCAGACGTGGTGGGGACACGACGGCTACTGGGGCACGACGGCGTTCTCCTGCCCCGCGCTCGACGTGACGATCGTTGCGGGGCACCAACGTTCGAACATGCCGAAGGAGTTCGACCGCCTCGCGATCCTCGGCGCCGCGTTCGACGTCGTCCGCTCGACGACCGGCTGACGGCACCCGACGTCCTCGGAGCTTCGCCCAGCCGCCGGGCGCCCTTCATCATCCGTCCCGCCGCGCGTGACGTCGCGCCCCAACGGTCGTACCCTTACGATACGTGACGGTCCCGTAACGGAATACCGGGCGACCCGCGCAGAACGACGTAGGAAGGGAACGCGGATGAGCGTGCAGATCGAACGGCCGGAGGGGTACGAGCGCAGGTGGTGGATCCTCGGCGTCCTGTGCCTGAGCCTGTTGGTGATCGGCCTCGACAACACGATCCTGAACGTCGCGCTGCCGACGCTGGTGCGTGACCTCAACGCGAGCGACAGCCAGCTGCAGTGGATCGTCGACTCGTACGTGCTCGTGTTCGCCGGCCTGCTGCTGACCGCCGGAAGCCTCTCGGACCGTTTCGGGCGTCGGTCGGCGCTCGGCATCGGGTTGCTCGTCTTCGGCGCGGGATCGATCGCGTCGGCGTTCGCGTCGTCGGCGTCGGTCCTGATCGCGACGCGAGCGCTGATGGGCATCGGCGGCGCGCTGATCATGCCGTCGACGCTGTCGATCCTCACGAACGTCTTTCCGCCCGAGGAGCGCGGACGTGCGATCGGCATCTGGGCCGGCGTCTCGGGCTTGGGCATCGGCATCGGCCCGATGGTCGGCGGGTTCCTCCTCAACCACTTCTGGTGGGGTTCGGTGTTCCTCGTGAACGTGCCGATCGTCGTGTTCGCGTTCATCGCGGGCCGGCTCATCGTGCCGAACACCAAGGACCCGGCCGCCCCGAGGATCGATCCGGTCGGCGTCGTGCTGTCCATCGCCGGCCTCGGAATGTTGGTGTACGCGATCATCGAGGCGCCGGACCACGGGTGGACGGCCGGGCAGACGCTCGCCGAGTTCGCGGTCGCGGTCACGCTGCTCGGCGCCTTCGTGTGGTGGGAGCTGCGGACCGATCACCCGATGCTGAACGTTCGGTTCTTCGAGAACCGCCGCTTCACGGCGGCGAACGTCTCCATCACGCTCGTGTTCTTCGCGATGTTCGGATCGTTGTTCTTCCTCACGCAGTACATGCAGTTCATCCTCGGCTACACGCCGCTGCAGGCGGGCCTGCGAACCGCGCCGATCGCGCTCGTGATCGTGACCGTCGCCCCGATCACGGGCGCGCTCGTGCAACGGCTCGGCAACAAGGTGCTCGTGTCGGCGGGGATGACCGTCGCGGCGGCCGGGCTGTTCTGGATGTCGCGCCTCACGCCGGGCTCGGGCTACGGCCACGTGCTCGAGGCGATGATCATCCTGGCGACCGGCATGTCGCTCGCGATGACGCCGGCAACCGAGTCGATCATGGGGTCGCTTCCGAGGGAGAAGGCCGGCGTCGGGTCCGCGATGAACGACACGACGCGGCAGATCGGCGGTGCGCTCGGCGTCGCGGTGCTCGGCAGCGTCTTCACCTCGACGTACTCCGCCGGCATCGCGAACGTGATCGCCCGCCTCCCGGCACAGGTCGCGGCCGAGGTCGAGAGCTCCGTGGGCGCGGCGCTCGGCGTCGCGCGCCAGATGGGTGGGACGTCGGGAGCCGGGCTCGCACACGTCGCGACCGGCGCGTTCATCGACGCGATGAGCCGGGCGCTCGTGATCGGCTCGCTGATCGCCCTGCTCGGCGGGCTCGTCTCCCTGGTCTGGCTCCCGAGCCGCCCGGAGCCGGACGCGGCCGAGCTGCGCCGGATCCGCGAGCTCGAGGAGCAGGCGGAGCACCACGGGCACGTCGCCGACGGCGCCGGGCGCGCGCCGACGCCCGAACCCGTCGTCGAGCGATGACCGCGACCGACGTCCGCCCGGCCGGCAGACCGCGCAATCCGGAGCTCGACGCGGCGATCCTCGACGCCGTGCTCGAGCTCCTCGCCGAGGAGGGGTACGAGCGGATGTCGGTCGAATCGGTCGCGCAGCGCGCCGGGGTCGGCAAGCCGACGATCTACCGCCGCTGGCGCACCAAGTCGGCGATGGTGATCGACGCCCTGGCTCGGACCCACGAGCCGATCCGCGTTCCGGACGAGGGAACCGTGCGGGAGCGCCTGGCGGCCGCGCTCGAGGACCTGTGGCGTCACGCCTCGAAGGCGCGCGCCGACCGCACGCCGCTGCTCTCGCATCTGCTCGGCGAGATCGGCCGCAACGCCGAGCTGCGGGACGCGGTCCGATCCGCGTTCGTCGCCGAGCGTCGCGGCGTCGTCGCCGGCCTCATCCGGAAAGGGATCGCGGAGGGCGAGGTCGATCCGGAGGTCGACGTCGACGTCGCGACGGACATGCTCCTCAGCCCGCTGTTCGCGCGGAAGCTCGTCGCCGGCGGGGCGATCGCGCCGGGCGTTGGCAGGCAGATCGTCGACCTGCTGTTCGACGGCTGCACCGCACGACCGCACACCGTCTGACCCTCGCGATCGGCTCCCACCACGGCCGTCGTTAGGCTTGACGTATTCCCGTATCGGTATATATGGTGCCGGCATGGCGAGGGCGGCGACGACGGCGGATGCGTTCAACGCGGTGGCGGAGCCACGCCGCCGCGACATCCTCGATGCCCTGGCGAGCGGCGAGCGCCCGGTGGGCGACCTCGTCGACCGTCTCGGGCTCTCGCAGCCGCAGGTGTCGAAGCACCTCCGGGTGCTGCGCGAGGTCGGGCTGGTCGACGTCCGCGAGGACGGCCGGCAGCGCATCTACCGGCTGAACGCGGCACCGCTCCGCCCGATCCGCGACTGGCTGGAGCGCTACGAACGCGAATGGTCCGACCGGTACGACCGTCTGGACGACGTGTTGGCCGACCTGAAGGAAAAGGAGCGAGGAGATGGACGCGATGACACATAGCGGACGAGCCACCGTGACGCTGCCGAGCGACACCGAGATCAGGATCCAGCGCGAGTTCGACGCGCCGCCGCGCCTTGTCTACCGGGCGTGCACCGAGCCCGACCTGGTCGCCCGTTGGTGGAGCGGCAAGCGCGGGCGGGTCACCAGCGCCGAGATCGACCTCCGTGTCGGCGGGAGCTGGCGATACGTGATGGTGGCGAACGAGGGCCTCGAGGTCGCGTTCCACGGGACGTACCGAGAGATCGAACCGAACGCGCGCGTCGTCTCGACCGAGCTGTACGAGGGCGTGCCGGGCGCGACGGAGGACGACGCCACGCTGAACACGGTCACGTTCGAGGACATCGGGGACGACCGAACGCGGCTCACCACCCTCGTCCAGTGCCGCAACCGCGAGATCCGCGACGCGATCATCGAGTCCGGCATGGAGGGCGGGATGCAGGAGGCGATGGACGCGCTCGAGGTGGTCGCCCGATCGCTCGCCTGATCGCCGCCACGCCGCCTCCGGCCGCCGTCCCATAGACTCGGCGGCCGGAGGCTTCCATGGCAAAGACCGACGACGATCACCGTGCGCGGATCCCGAAGAAAGCCTACGAGCGCGAGCTGCTCCGGCTGCAAGAGGAGCTCGTCAAGATGGAGGACTGGGTGCAGTCGCAGGGCCTCCGCGTGGTGGTCCTGTTCGAGGGGCGCGACGCCGCGGGCAAGGGCGGCGCGATCAAGCGGATCACCGAGTTCCTGAACCCGCGCGCCACCCGGATCGCCGCGCTGCCGAGGCCGACCGAGCGTCAGGGTACGCAGTGGTACTTCCAGCGGTACGTGGCCGAGATGCCGGCGGCCGGCGAGATCGTGCTGTTCGACCGCAGCTGGTACAACCGCGCAGGCATCGAGCGCGTGCTGGGATTCTGCACGCCGGAGGAGTACCGCCTGTTCCTCAAGCAGTGTCCGATCTTCGAGCGACTGCTCGTCGACGACGGCATCGTCCTCACGAAGTACTGGTTCTCCGTGAGCGACGAAGAGCAGGCACGGCGGCTCGAGGCGCGCATCGAGGACCCCATGAAGCGGTGGAAGCTCTCGGACACCGACATGGCGTCGCGGACGCACTGGGTCGACTACTCGCGCGCCAAAGACGACATGTTCGTCCACACCGACATCCCCGAGGCGCCGTGGTTCGTCGTGGAGGCCGACGACAAGCGGAGTGCGCGGCTGAACTGCATCGCGCATCTCCTGTCACGCGTGCCGTACCAGGAGAAGAAGCTGCCCGACATCGCGATCCCGCCTCGACAGCCGGACGAGGGATACGAACGCCCGCCGCGCGACATCTACACGTACGTCCCGGACCACGCGGCGTCGCTGGCCAAGTAGCCTCCGGTTCGTCGCCGCGGTTCCGTTCCGAGATCCGGCTGGAGCGCCGTACGACCTCTCGAGTGGCGAAGATGCTCGCACCCCGCATACGATTCGGCTCCACCGAGCAGAGGAGGCCAACGTGCCGGAGTTCATGGACGTGCACCGGAGCATGAAGGGCGTCACGCCGGACCAGCTGATGGAAGCGCACCAGGCGGATCTCGCCATCCAGGACGACGAGCGGGTGGACTTCAAGCACGCGTGGGCGGACCCGGAGTCCGGGATGGTCTTCTGTCTCTCCGAGGGACCCGACGCCGATGCCGTCCGGCGGATCCACGAGCGCGCCGGCCATCCCGCCGACGAGATCTACGAGGTTCCGGTCCAGGCGTAGGTCCGAAAGGCGGGCGGAACGGCCCAGGTGACGGAGCGACACGCGTCGGACGCCGGCGCGTCGGCGGAGCTTCGCGCGGACGAGGAGCGGCTGTGGCGTGACGTCCACGACCTCGTCGACTCGCTTCCGCGAGAGCTCGTCGACCGCCCCGGCTACTTCCAGGAGGGATGGTCGGCCAAGGACCTCGTCGGGCATCTCGGGAGCTGGCTCGCCGAGGCCGGCGTGGTGCTCGAGCGCATCCGGTTCGGAACGTACCGGCGCGAGGAGCTCCACATCGACGAGATGAACGCGCGGTTCTACGAGGCGCTCCGCGACACGCTGTTCGAGGACGTCCGGGCGCAGGCGTACGCGTCGCGCAGCCGGATGCTCCGCGCGTGGGGAGCGCTCGACGCGCCCTCCGTCGACGCGGAGTTCTGGATCGCCAAGGCGGGACCCGAGCACTACGCCGAGCATCTGCCCCGGCTGCGCGAATGGGTCCGCGAGGTCAGCGCGTGACATCCGTCCGGGACGGCGACGGAAGCGAGCGGAACACCGGACGAGGACCAAGGAGGCTCGCGTGAGCGACATCGATCCGCGCAAGGACGGCGACGACGAGTACGAGTCCGAGGAGCTCGAGGCCGAGATCCTGCGGGCCGACCGTCCGTTCGCGGCCAACCGGTTCGGAACGACGGCGGCCGAGGCCGAGGCCGGCGAGGGCCTCGACCGCGCGCTCGCGCAAGAGACGCCCGAGCCGGAGCGAGCCGACGAGAAGCTCGCGCTCACGGAGGAGCTCGGGCCGGACGTCGAGGACGAGCTCGTCGCCGACGGCGTGCGGGAGGTCGATCCGTTCGCGGCTCCCGAGGAGGTCGCGCTCGACGTCCAGGACGACGCGCCCGGCGCGACCGACCACGCCGAGCCGGTCGTCGACGCCGACCTGGACGCGGTTGAGGAGTACCTCGAGCAGACGGACGACGGACGCTCACCCGAGCGTTCGTGAGACGTCGGCACGACGACAGGCGATGACCAAGGGGTAAGGCATCATGCTCGGAGCTTCGGAGATCGAGCTCGTTCGCACGGGGTACGGCGCGTTCGTCGCCGGGGACATGGAGTGGCTGAACGAGCATCTGCACTCGAACGTCGTGTGGCACGTCCCCGGCGACAACCCGCAGTCGGGCGACCATCACGGCCGCGAGCAGACGCTCGCCGTGCTCGCGAAGGCGGTCGAGCAGGCCGTGCCGGAGTTCGACGTCCACGACGTCGCCGCGGGTGAGGAGCACGTCGTCGCGCTGCTCACGGTCACGTGGCGCGCACCGGACGACCGCACGTTCTCGACCAAGGCGGTCCAGGTGTTCCATCTCGACGGCGACCGCGTCGTCGAGTCGTGGCTCCTGGCCGAGGACCAGCCGGGTCTCGACGCGTTCCTCAACGCGAACGCGTCGTAGCGACGCACCGGCCGCGATCTACGACAGCGCGGCGAACTCCTCGTCGGTGAGCTCGAGCTCCAGCGCGCCGAGGTTCTCTCGCACGTGCGCGAGCGAGAGCGTCCCCGGGATCGGCAGCGTGGTCGGCGATCGACGCAGCAGCCACGCCAGGCGGATCTGCGCCACGGTCGCGTGATGAGCCGCGGCGATCCGGTCGAGCTGCGATCCCACCCCACCCGCGAGCGGGAAGTACGGCACGAACACGATCCCCTCGCGCCGGCAGTGCTCGATCACGTCGTCCCAGCCCCGCTCCGACAGGTTGTAGTGGTTCTGGACGGCGACGACGTGCACGATCGCACGCGCTCGCTCGATCTGCTCGACGCCGACCTGCGACAGGCCGACGTTCCGGATCTTGCCGTCCTCGCGGGCGCGAGCCAGCGCGCCGATCGTCTCCTCGAAGGGTGTGTCGTCGTGCGCTCGGTGCAGGTAGTACAGGTCAATGGTCTCGACGCGCAGCCGCCGTAGGCTCTCGTCGAGCTGCGACCGGAGCACCTCCGGGCGGCCGGTGCCGGGCGCGTACCCGCCCTTCGTCGCCACGACGACGTCGTCGGATCCGCCGGAGAGCGCCTCGCCGATCGTCTCCTCGCTCTCGCCGCCGGTGTAGGTGTACGCCGTGTCGATGTGGCGGACGCCGGCCGCGACCGCCTCCCTGAGAAACGCGACGTGGTCCTTCGTCCGCGTGAGCCGGTTGCTTCCGAGCCCGATGCGCGGCACCTCGACGTCGCCGAGCCGGATCGTGGACGAGCTCGCGGCGTGCGTCATCGGTCGCCCCTCCCGTCTGGTGTCCGCTCGAGCCTACCCGTCGGTCGCTGGTCGGTCGTCGCGTACGATCGCGGCCTCGATGCGAACGGACCTGCGCCCCGAGGACCTCGACGACCTGCTCGGTCGGCCCCTGCTCGCCGTGCTCGCGACGACCTCGTCGACGGGGGACACGCTGCTGTCGCCGCTGTGGCACGAGTGGCGCGACGGCGGCTTCAACCTCTTCACCGGAACGAACGACGTCAAGGTCCGGCACATCGCGAGGGATCCGCGCGTCTCGATCGTCGTATGCGAGCAGGAGCCTCCGTACCGCGGCATCGAGGTCCGCGGCGAGGCGCGCGTGCTTCCGGGCGACGCCGAGACCGGACTGCGCATCGCGTCCCGCTTCCTCCCTCGGGTGCAGGCCGAGGGGTGGGTCGGCCCGAACGACGTGATGATCCGGATCGAGCCCGGCACGCTCCGGTGCTGGGACTTCAAGGACGACTACGCCTGACGACGGCCCGGCGCGAGCGTAGCGGCAACGGCCGACCACCGGCCGCGCTCGTGCCGCACCTCGACGTCGATCCCGAAACACGCGCGCATCGGTCCGGCGGCCAGCACGGTCGCGATCGGACCGCTCGCGACGAGCCGCCCTGCGCGCAGCAAGGCGGCATGGGTGGCCGTGGCCGGGATCTCCTCGAGGTGATGCGTCGCGAGGACGAGCGTCGGCCCGCCGTCGCCGGCCGCGTCGATCGCGGCGATGAGGGCCTCGCGACCGGGCAGGTCGAGGCCGGCACAGGGCTCGTCGAGCAGCAGCAGCTCGGGGTTCGGAAACGACGAGCGCGCCAGCAGCACCCGCTGCCGCTCACCCTGGCTGGCGTGCTCGAGCGACCGGCCGATGAGGTGCTCGCATCCGAACCGGGCGAGCAGCGCGCGGGCCCGCTCGCGGTCCGAGTCAGAGTAAGACGCCATCCACGGAACGAGCGCCGAGCGCTTGCCGGTCAGCACGACCTCCTCCGCGTCGAGCCCGACCGGCATCGCGCCGGTCAGTACGTGGCTCTGATGCGCGATCCGCCGCCAGAGCGTCCGGACGTCCGAGGCGCCGAGCGCGCGCCCGAGGACCCAAGCCCTGCCCGCCGTCGGACGACGCCGCGCGCCGGCGACGGCGAGCAGCGTCGTCTTGCCGCTCCCGTTCGGACCGAGCAGCACCCACCGCTGTCCGGCGCGCACCTCCAGGTCGATCGGCCCGAGGATCGGGCGCCCGCTCGCACGAACCACGACGCCCTCGAGCCGAACGGCAACGTCGGTTCGAGGGTCTGAACGGTCGCCCGCGAATCCGATCACGGCGCCGACTGTAACGGCGCGGGCGCCGAGGTTGGTCCACGAATCACCCGGACGCGGATCGCGCGGTGCGACGGCCGCTCCGGCCGAGCAGCGGCCGCACAGCGGACCGCTACTCCGCGGGCAGGATGCGCACACGGACGAGGTGGCCGTGCGGGACGAAAGGCGTGTCGCGCGTGCTCCCGGTCGCCATGTCGAACTCGAGCGTGTCTGCCTCGCGCCGTTGCCGAACGTGCGTCGACTCCTCGGCGATCGTCGCGACGAGCGCGACCACCGCTCGCCGGAGCGCTCCGATCGAGCGACCGGGCTGCGTCGGCGCGAGGTCGACGACGTAGATCTCGCCCTCAGACCGCGCATCCGTTATTTGGAACTCGGCGTCCCGCTGCGCGCACGCATCACGAAGATGCGGCAGCAGGTGCGCCTCCGGATCCTCCGTGGTCCACCCGTCGTCGAGCATGAGCTCGGCGAGCTCGCGTACGTGGCCCACGAACGCCTCGCCCGAGGCGACGCCCCGCCCGACCTCGTCGGCGTCCCACCGGCGGTTCATCGCGCCATCATCGCAGACGTCGGATCGTCGAAGTAAGCGCATACGTCGAGTCTCCCGCCGTGACACCCGCGAGCACAAGCGGCTACCCGTCGTCGGCGCCACCCCGTGCAGATCGGTGAGAGCATCGGCGGATGGCGCGGATCCTCGTCGCGACGGAACAAGGCTTGCACGAGCTCGACGCAGCGGGTCGGACCGTCGCCACCCACCTCCTCGGCCGATCGGTGAACCACGTCGTTCGAGACGCGGACGAGCTGTGGGCCGTCGTGGACCGACGGGAGCTATGGCACGCTCCCGAGGATGCGTGGCGGCGCGTCGCGACGGTCGAGGGGCCGAGGGCGACGTGCATCGCGATGACGGACGCGCTCCACATCGGGACGTCTGAGGCGCACCTGCTCCGGCTGACGGACGGCGCGTTCGAACGCGTCGAGGCGTTCGACACCGCCGAGGGACGAGATGCGTGGTACACGCCGTGGGGCGGCCCTCCTGCGACGCGGTCGATCTCGGAATGGGGCGACGACGTGTACGTCAACGTGCATGTCGGGGGCATCCTGCGAACGAGCGACGCGGGAGCGAGCTGGACACCGACGATCGACATCGACGCCGACGTACACCAGGTCGCGACCGCCGAAGGTCTCGTCCTGGCCGCCGGCGCCCACGGCCTCTCGCAGAGCGACGATCGCGGCGCGACGTGGACGCTTCGCGCCGAGGGTCTCGACCGCTCGTACTGCCGGGCGGTCGTCGTGTGCGGTGAGCGGCTGCTCGTGTCCGGCTCGGACGGGCCGGGCGGCGGTCACGCGGCGCTGTACCGCGCCGACGTGGCGGCCGGCGCCTTCGAGCGGTGCCGCGAGGGGCTTCCGGCGTCGTTCGACGACAACCTCGACACGTACTGCGTCGACGCGCTGAACGACGGCTCGTACGCGGCCTTCACGACCTCGGACGGACGAGTCTACGGATCTCCCGACGCGGGCGCAACGTGGACGCACATCGCATCGGTCGCCGACCGACCGCAAGCAGTGCTCGTCGTCCCGACGTGATCCGGAGGGCCGGCGGGTCAGCGCGCCGGCCCTCGGTCGAGGAGGCATAGTGCGAGCGGAGGTCGAGGGCCATCGGGTCGAGGTCGACCCCGTCCCAGCCGGGTCGATCGGACACTTCACCGCGATGCAGGTGCGAGCTCGGGCGGTTCGCGGGCTCGAGCTCCATCTCGGTCGCCTTCGGCAGGCGAACGACGAGATGTTCGGAACAGGTCTCGACGAGGACCGCGTCCGAACGCTGATCCTTCATGCGCTCGACCGGGCGGAGGACGCCACGGTGCGCGTGTACGTTCGGCGTCTGGGATCCGCATCCGGACCGGAGACCGTCGTCACGGTTCGGCCGCCGGGCGGGATCGACTCGCAGCAACGGCTCCGCTCGGTCGACTACCTGCGTCCGATGGCGTATCTCAAGCACCTGACGACCGAGCAGGGTGCGTATAGCGAAATCGCGCGCGAGGCCGGCTTCGATGACGCGCTCCTCACGGATCGCCTCGACCTCGTCGCCGAGGCATCGATCGCGAACGTCGGGTTCCTGGACGGCTTGATCGTCGGCCCGGGTCGGTGACCTCCGGCGCGCATACGACGCGGTCGCGTGGGACCCGATCTGACACGAACGACCACACCGCATCGCGCGACCCGACGATCGGGAATCGGCGGCGCGTGATCCTCCGGCGTCTCGGCTCGGAGTGCGTCGGACCAAACGCCGTCCCACCGGGTCCGACGGCCGACCGAACGTCAGACGGCGCGCCGGTACAACCGGACGGCGATCGGCGCAAAGACAGCGATGATGCCGGCACACCACGCGACCGCCGTCCACACGTCGTGCGCGGTCGGACCGCCGATCGTCAGCGCGCGAACCGCGGACGCCGTCGCCGAGACCGGCTGGTGCTCGGCGAACGATTGCAGCCAGTCCGGCATCCGCGCGGGCGAGACGAACGCGTTCGACGCGAAGACGAGCGGCGCGAGGACGGGAAACGCGGCGGCCTGTGCCGTCTCCGGATCCTTGACCGCGAGACCGACCGTCGCGAAGATCCACGACATCGCGTACCCGAACAGGACCACGAGCGCGGCGGCGCCGAGCAATCCGAAAACGTTCGTGTGGATGCGCCAGCCGACCAGGAAGCCCACGATCATCATCAACGCGACGACGAACACGTTCCGCGTCGAGTCCGCGAGCGTCCGTCCGGTCAAGACCGCCGAGCGCGACATCGGCAGCGCGTGGAACCGCTCCATCAGTCCGCTCTTGACGTCCGTGGCCAGACCGATCGCGGTCGCGATCGCACCGAACACAACGGTCTGGACGAAGATGCCCGGCATCAGATAGTCGACGTACGGGATGTTCCCCGGCAGCACGATCGAACCGCCGAACACGTACCGGAACATCAGGACGAAGATGACCGGCTGGATCGTCGAGAAGACGAGCAGCTGTGGCACCCGCCGGTAGCCGATGAGGTTGCGTTGGACGATCGCGTACGTGTCGCGCAGGCTCGAGAACGCGATCCGTCTGTCCCGTTCCTCGCGCGTCCTCATCGTGACGGAGCTCGTGCTCATCCCGCATCGCCTCCGGTCGCGCCCGCGTCGTCGGCGGCGGGTTGCTCGCTCGCTACCTCGGCGTGGTGACCGGTCAGGCTGAGGAAGACGTCGTCGAGGCTCGGTTCGCGAACGGTGACCGTGTCGGGCTCGAGTCCCTCGGCCTCGAGCTCGCGACCCGCCTCGAACAGCACCCGCGCGCCGCGATCCGACGTGATGCGGATCCGATCTCCCTCGCGAACGACGGTGCCGTCGACGCGGCCGAGCAGCTCGGCTGCGCGCTCGGCTCGACCGTCGCCGCGGATCTCCATCTCGACCACGGTGCTGCCGAGCTCCGCCTTGAGGTTCTGCGGCGTGTCGTTCGCGATGACGGCGCCGCGGTCCACGACGGCGACCCGCTCCGCAAGCCGGTCCGCCTCCTCGAGGTACTGGGTGGTCAGGAGAACCGTCGTGCCCTCCTCCACCAACTCACGGATCATCTGCCACAGCTCGTTCCGACTCGTGATGTCGAGCCCGGTCGTCGGTTCGTCCAGGAACAGGACCGGCGGCCGTTGCACGAGCGAGGCCGCGATGTCGAGCCGCCGCCGCATCCCGCCGGAATACGTCCGGAGCGGCCGGTCGGCCGCGCCCGTCAGGTCGAACCGGTCGAGCAGCTCCGCGGCACGGGGCATGATCTCGGACCGCGGCAGCTGCGCGAGCAACCCGACCATCCGCAGGTTCTCCCGACCCGTGAGGTTGGGATCGACGGCCGCGTACTGACCCGCCAGCCCGATCCGACGTCGGACAGCGTCGGCACGCTCCACGACATCGAATCCGAGCACCTCGGCTCGCCCGGCGTCCGGCGGGATGATCGTCGACAGGATCCGAACGGCCGTCGTCTTCCCCGCGCCGTTCGGCCCGAGCAGCCCGAAGACCGACCCCTCCTCGACCTCGAGATCGATGCCGGACAACGCCTCGACGCCGTCGAAGCGCTTGCGCAAGTCCTCCACCGCGATCGCATCCGTCATGCCGGCGACGATGTCACGATGGCGGAGCACTGTCGACAGCTTCCCGGCCGCAACGACGTTAGGGCCGCACCCACGGCGGCGCGGGCGCCTCGATCCGGGCGAGCTTCGACGGGACGGACCCGAAGCGATCGTCGTCGTGATCGCGCCACGCGCGCCACGCGTCGGTGATCTCGTCGAGCGTTCGAGCGACGAAGTTCCACCACATCTTGATCTCGACGCCGAGCGGCTCGCCGCCGAGGACCAGGCATCGCGCTCCGCCCGAGCGCTCTTCGAGCCGGAGCCGGTCGTAACCGGCCGGGACGAGCGCGAGCGAGCCCGGGTCGACGATCGCGTCGTCGACCTTCACCGGTTGGTCGATCGGCACCACCCCGTGCTCGAACGGCTGGTCGAGCGAGAGGTCGACGGCGTCCCGGAAGCTGAGATCCAGACCGACGGCCGGATGATCGATCGACGCCGGCGAGCGGACGTCGTGATACGCCCCGACGATCACGTGCGCGGTCGCCGAGGCGAGCTCGACCGTCGGAAGATCGCCGTGGTGCTCGAATCGCGAGGCGCCGTCGCGCGTCGCGTCCGGCTGCGCGAGCCACATCTGCGCGCCGATGATCCCGTCGACCCCGATGCCGCCCGGCGCGTCGAGGCCGAGCTCGGCGTGCGCGATCCCGTGGCCCGCCGTCATCAGGTTGAGCTCGCCGGGCTCGATGACCTGCTCGGTGCCGAGTGAGTCGCTGTGCAACGCGGACCCGCGGAACAGCCACGTCGCGGTGGCGAGACCGATGTGCGGATGCGGCCCGATCTCGAGCGGCGGCGGATCCGTCACGTCGCCGGGATGCATCAGGTCGACGAAGCACCACGGCCCCACGGTTCGGCGACCCTTCGTCGGAAGGACGCGCAACACGCCGATCCGCCCGACCTGCGTCGAGCGGCCCTCTCGCACCTCGATCGCGCTGACGCCGACGCCCGGGGTGACCTCGCTGAGCCCCTCGAGCGGTCCGCTCATCGAGCCATCGTAGAGCGATGCGTCGTCTCGTCGCGACCGAGCGGCCGTCGCACGCCCTCGCGTCCGTGTCGGGCGATCCGGATGCGGAACTACGATGCGGGCGCGATGGCGGATGCACCTGTCGAGCGCGAGGAGCGGGTCACGCCGCTCGAGCTGTTCTTCGACCTCGTCGTCGTGTTCTCGATCACGCAGGTCACGCAGCTCATGTCGAACGACCTGTCCTGGCTCGGGCTCGGTCACGGCATGCTCGTCCTGGCCGCCGTGTGGTGGCTCTGGACGGGATACGCGTGGATGACGAACACGCTCGATGCCGAGCAGGGCGTCGTCCGCGCGGGCATGTTGTCGGCGATGGCGGCGATGTTCCTGGTCGCGCTCGCGGTGCCGCACGCGTTCGGGAACGAGGGCGTCCTGTTCGCGGTCGGGTATCTCGTGGTCCGGCTGATCAACCTCGCGCTGTACGGCATCGGCGGACGCGGCCGGCCCGACCTCGCGCGAGCGTTGCGTCGGTTCGCGATGCGTGAGCTCGGCGCGCCGGTCCTGATCCTCGCCGCAGCGTTCGTCGGTCCGCCGTGGCGCGAGGTGTTGTGGGTCGTCGCGCTCGCCGTCGTCTACTCCGATGTCGTCGTCGGTCGCGGCCGCCCGGCGACGATCTCACCGGCGCACTTCGCCGAACGATACGGACTCATCGTCATCATCGCGCTCGGCGAGTCGGTGATCTCGCTCGGAGTCGCGGCGCGACACAGCGAGCTCACCGTCGGGATCGTCTCGGCGTCGCTCCTCAGCATCCTGGTGATCGCGGCCCTGTGGTGGGCGTACTTCGACGTGATGGCGATCCTCACCGAGCGGCAGCTCGCACGGACCACCGGCGCGGCGCAGGCGCAGCTGGCTCGCGATCACTACCGCTTCCTCCACCTGCCGATGATCGCCGGCATCGTGTTGTTCGCGCTCGGACTGAAGGAGACGATCGAGCGCGTGGGCGAGCCGCTCGGCGTCGTTCCGGCGGTTGCGCTGTGCGGCGGCCTCTCGCTCTACTACTCGGCCCACGTCGTGCAGCGGTTCCGGCTCGTGTACTTCGTGCGGCACTCGTCGAGCGATCGACCGGGATACATCGGTCCGGGCAGGCTGGCGGCGTCGGTGCTGACGCTCGCGCTGATCCCCGCCGCGCTCGAGCTTCCGGCGCTCGCCTCGCTCGGTCTCGCCGCGGCCGTCTGTTGCGGGCTGATCGTGTGGGACGTGCTGCACTACCGGCAGGAGCGCGTCGAGCTGCGGCGCGCGTCCGCGACGCCTCGCGGGGACGACCTGGACCGAGGTCCGAAGTGATGACCAAGGCCGACGACCTGCGTCTGGCGTTCCGTTCGGCGTCCGATCCGGTCGCGTTCATCACCGAGCACTCCGGGCTGCCCGGCCCGCGAGGCAACCTGGAGCTCGTGCAGACGGTGGCCGACGAGGGGAACGAGCGCCTCTTCCGCGACTTCCTGCGATGGGATCCGGACCGGGCGCCGACGAACACGCCCGAGGAGCTTCTTCCGGTGTGCGGGCTCGTCGGGCTCGGCCGGCTCGTGGCCGAAGGAAGGACGGATCTCGTTCCCGAGCTGCGCCGGTTCGCGTCGGACCCGAGATGGCGCGCGCGCGAGGGCGTCGCGATGGCCCTGCAGCGATGGGGCGCCGTGGACATGCGAGCGCTCGTGCCCGAGATGCGCAGGTGGACCTCGGGCAACCGGCTCGAGCAACGGGCCGCCGTCGCCGCGCTCTGCGAGCCGGCGCTGCTGCGCAAGCGCCGCGACGCGCGCGCGGTGCTCTCGATCCTCGACCGGGTGACGCGCTCGATCCAGAGCGCGCCCGACCGGCGCGACGAGGCGTTCCGGGTGCTGCGCCAGACGCTCGGCTACGGCTGGAGCGTCGCGGTCGCGGCGCTCCCCGACGAGGGGCTGGATCGCCTCGAGCGGTGGATGCGCACGACCGACCCGGACGTCGGGTGGGTCATGCGCGAGAACCTCAAGAAGCGGCGGCTGTCGACGATCGCCGGCGATCGGTTCTCGGGGCCGAACGGCGGCACCACCGTCAGAACGACCCGGTGACGAGCTCGCCGGCCGGTTCGTACGTCCCGATCGTGACGCCCGTCGTCGAGACGACGGTGTCGATGAGGCGGAGCGTTCCGGGAACCGTTCCGTCCGCGAAGAGACGCTTGCCCGATCCGAGCGTGACGGGGAACACCCAGAGCCGGTACTCGTCGATGAGATCGTGACGGATCAAGGTCTGCAGGAGGTTTCCGCTCCCGTGGACCTGGAGCTCCGGTCCGTCGCCCCGCTTCAGGTCGCGGATCGCGTCCGCCGCGTCGCCGTCGATCAGGACCGACCGTTCCCACGACAGCTCCGGTCGGCCGCGCGAGACGACGTACTTGGTCGCGTCGTTGAGCGGCTTGCCGCCCGCCTCCTCCGCCGCGTTCGGCCAGTACGCCGCGAAGATGTCGTACGTGCGCCGGCCGAGCACGAGGTCGAACGGAACGCTCATCCACCGGCCCATCGTCTCGGCCATCCGGTCGTCCCAGAAGTGGAACGACCAACCGCCGTGTTCGAACCCGCCGTCGCGGTCCTCGTCCGGTCCACCCGGCGCCTGCATGACGCCGTCGAGCGTCAGGAACGTCGTCGAGATCAGCCTGCGCATGTCCGTCCTCCTCGGTCTTCCCTTCGGCCAACCTATGACAGCCGTCGAGCGCCGAACTCATCGCGGAAGGGACGGCCTCGCGACTACGGCCGAGCGGTCCGCGGGACGGCTAGCATCGCCCGCGGTGGGCGAGCACTCGCGCGAGGAGACGGCTCGAAGGGCCGGCGTCGATCCCGGCTACGTCGACCGGCTGGTCGAGCTCGGGATCGTGCGACCCGACGAGGACGACAGGTTCTCCGCCGGCGACGTTCGCAGGGCGCGATGGGTGCACGCCCTCGGGGTCGCGGGCGTTCCGCTCGACGGGCTGGCCACCGCGGTTCGCGACGGAACGCTCTCGTTCTCGTACCTCGATGCGAGCGCGTTCGATCAATTCGCCGTCGTCACGGACACCAGGTTCGGCGAGCTCAGCGAGCAGACCGGCATCCCGATGGACCTGTTGGCCGTGGTGCGCGAGGCCGTCGGGTTCGCCGAGCCGCGGCCGGAAGACCGCGTCCGCGAGGACGAGCTCGACGTCGCACGGATGATCGAGCTCCAGGTCTCGCAGGGCGTGCGGCCGATCGCCATCGAGCGATGGTTGCGGGTATGCGCGGACAGCCTTCGCCGCATCGCCGAGACCGAGACGGCGTGGTGGCGGTCCGAGGTGGAGATGCCGATGCTCGAACGCGGGATGTCCACCGCCCAGATGCTCGAGAGCCAAGCGGAGTTCGGATCTCGGATCGCCCCGTTCATGGAGCGGCTGCTGCTCGCGATCTATCACGGCCAGCAGGAACACGCGTGGACCAAGACCGCGATCGAGGACGTCGAGGCCGCGCTCGAACGCGCCGGCCTGCTCGAGCGGCTGCATCGGCCGCCGGCGATGTGCTTCCTCGACATCACCGGCTACACCCGGTTGACCGAGGAGCGAGGCGACGAGGCCGCGGCCGATCTCGCCGAGACGCTGGGTACGCTGGTTCGGCGGCGCTCGCGCGCGCACGGCGGACAGCCCGTCAAGTGGCTGGGCGACGGCGTGATGTTCTACTACCCCGAGCCCGGGCCGGGCGTCGTGGCTGCGCTCGAGATGGTCGAGGGCGTCGCCAACGAATCCCTTCCGCCCGCGCACGTCGGCATCCACGCCGGCCCGGTCGTCTTCCAGGAGGGCGACTACTTCGGCAGGACGGTCAACATCGCGGCGCGGATCGGGGAGTACGCACGGCCGGGCGAGGTGCTCGTCAGCCAGGCAGTCGTCGACGCGGCCGCGGGCTCGCCGGTGACGTTCGAAGAGATCGGACCCGTCGAGCTGAAGGGCGTCGCGGGGCCGCTGACGCTGCACTCGGCTCATCGAGCGGCCTGAGCCGGCCAGACGGACTCACGGAGATCAGCGATCGGGCGCCGGAACCTCGACCACGAGGTTCGTCAGACCTCCGATGACCAGGCCCACGCCGAAGCCCCCCACCACGTCCAACGGGGCGTGCGCACCGAGATAGACGCGGGCGAAGGCGACGATCGCGACCACGACCCACGGCACGACGCGCGCCCATCCCCGGAGATAGGGATCGACGACGACGGCGAGGCCGGTGAGCAGCATGACGTGGCCCGACACGAACGACGCGCCCGCCGTCGGCGTGTTGCCGCGGACGATCGAGTCGGCGATCGAGGTGCCCGGCCGGGATCTCGTCACGAACTGCCAGACGATCCGCTCGGAGACCAGCTTTAGGGCCGTCACGATGATCGCCGCGAGCGCGAGACGAACGCGGCGCACCACCAACGCGACGATGGCAACGACGACGCCGGCACCGAGCACGCCGGCGAACTGCGCTCCGATCATGGGTCCGCTCAACCGATCGGGCAGATCGTTGATCCAACGGAAGACCCGGACTTCCGACGCGGCGACCCTCCCCGAACGGGCGACGCTCGCGCACAAGACGAACACGACGACGCCGGCCACCAGGACCGCCACGTCGGCGCGGCGTCGCACGAAACGCGGGCGAGCCGACCCGTCTGTGATGAGGTCCTGCGCTCCGGCCGGCGAGTCGTCAGGCAGTTCGGGGATCGTCGTCACGAGGCGTGGACGTCGGCGCGCTTCGGGACGCCGAGGGCGTGCATCGTGGTGACGAGTCGTATTCGCGCACGCTCGAGTCTTTCCGTGGCGGCGAACGCGTCGACGTTGCCGCCCCTCGCCACCCGGCTCCGACCGTCGAACACCCGGCGATCGTATTGCAGGTCGAGGTCCAGCACCGCACGGTCCAAGCTACGACCGCGCGGCGACGCCGAACCGACGACGCCGGATCGGAGTCGGTACGATCGCCGCTCACATGGATCGAACGGCGATCGACGAGCTCTTCCGGTTCACCGAGTACAGCTGGCGCGAGTACGAGGGCCTCATCCGGCCGCACGGCGACGAGGCGCTCACCAGGCCCGCGCCGGGATCGGGTTGGCCGGCGCTTCGAGACGCGCTCGCGCACATCAACTGGGCGTACATCAGGTGGCTGGCCGATCCTGCGCGGACGACCGACGAGCCCGGGGACCATGTCGGCTCTTGGGGCGAGCTCGAGGCGTACCGCGACCGGGTGCGGGGTCACGCGCGCGCATACGTCGATTCGCTCGACGACGATGAGCTCACGACGACGCGAGAGATGGACGTCGACGGGCAGGTGCTCCGCTACAACCCGGCCGATGTCGTCGTGCACACGCTGCTGCACGAGCGTCAGCACCACGGCGACCTGAACACGCTCCTGTACCAGTTGGGCCTCGACGTTCCCGTCGTCGAGTACCGGTTCTCGCTTCCCGAGCGCGCTCCGTAACGCCGTCGCATCGGTGGGGCGGTGCGTTCGTCGGAGGGCGCCTGGTCGGTCGTCGACACGCTGGACGAGCTGCTCGACACCTCGTGACCGACGCGGCTCCGTCACACGTGCTGGTCGCCTCGCGAACGCTACCCGGCGAGAACGCGCACGAAGTGGTACGCGAACGTGCGTCCGCCGAACGCGAGCGGGATCATGTCGGTCTCCGCCTGCACCTCGGAGCCGTCCTTGCGCACGCCGCGGAATCGCAGCGTCGTCGGAAACGACATCGTCTGGTCCCGGTTCCAGTACGACCAGGAGAAGAGCTCCTGGTCGTGCTCGTGCACGATCCGCTGCAGCAGGTACGGCGTGTCGTCGAGCTCGTCCGGCGAGTCGTAGCCGAACATCCGCGCGAACCGCTCGTTGCAGACCCAATGCTGCTCGTCGAGCCAGACGTACACCCCGTCGGGGCTCGAGTCGAAGATTGGGCGCAGATGCTCGGCGAGCTCCTTCGTCGCCACCTCGTGCGCGACGGCCTGCGTCTGCTGCGTCTTCATCACGCCCCCGTTGCGTAGTTGCTCGCGCCGAACCAGTCCACGACGACGACGGGCTCGTCGCCGATGACCCAGGCGTCGTGACCGCTCGGAAGCGACGTGACATCGCCCGGCCGCGCGACGATTTCGGTGCCGTCGTCCATCCGGATCCCGAGCGTGCCGGCCACGTGGTACTGGAAGTGCGGTGCCTCGCAGCTGTCCGTCCCCGCGATCGGCTTCACGTCGTTGGACCACCGCCAGCCCGGCTCGAACACCAGACGACCGATCTCGGCGCCGCCCACCTCGAGGACGTCGGCGTGTCCGTTCGGAAACCCACGGACCTCGTCCGCCTGCTCGAAGCTGCGATGCTCCGTGCGATGCTCGATCTGCTGCATGCTGCCCTCCGATCCGCTGGACGTGGCCGATGACCCGGTCGATCGACGTGGGCATCCTGACTTACTAGTTAGTAAGGTGTCAAGATGGCAGAGCCGAAAACGCGAACGGACCGCCGGGAGGCGGGGACGAGATCGCAGATCCTGGACGTGGCCGAGCGCCTCGTGCAGGAACGCGGGTTCAACGGGTTCAGCTACGGCGACGTCGCGAACGAGCTTGGGATCACGCGCGCGGCGCTGCACTATCACTTCGCCTCGAAGGCGGAGCTCGGCGACGCGCTCATCGAGCGATACGCGGAACGGTTCTTCGACGCCCTCGAGCGGGTCGACGCCGATCTTCCGGACGCGCCCGAGAAGTTGCGCGCGTACGCGCAGCTGTACGGCGACGTCTTCCGCGACGATCGCATGTGCCTGTGCGGGATGCTCGCGGCCGACTACGCGACGCTACCCGATCCGATGCGCGACCGCGTCGTCCGGTTCTTCGACGAGAACGAGGTCTGGCTCGCGCGCGTGCTGCAGGACGGCCGGTCGGCGGCGACGATCCGGTTCGACGGTTCCCCGCGCGTGGTCGCTCGGACGCTGATCGCGGGACTCGAGGGTGCGATGCTCGTGTCGCGTCCGTACCGGGACGTCGAACGGTTCGGCGACGCGGCGGACCTCCTGATCCGCGGTCTCGCGACCGAGCCCTGACCCGAGCGCGCCCCGCACGATCGTCGACAAATCGCCGGCGTCGCGCCCGAGGATCACATCGACGGCGCCGCGGGCATCATCGCCGGGTGCAGCCCCGGGAGGAGCTGCGGCACGAACGGAGCGAGCACCGCCAGGACGAGCAACGCGATTCCGACGACGACGGCGAACATGGCGCCGTGCCGCCACACCTTCTCGACGAAGACCGCGCCGGCGAGCACGATCATCGCCGGAACGTTCATCGCGCCGACCGCGATGAACACGACCATCAGACCCCAGCAACACCCGACGCAGTACGCCCCATGATGCGCGCCGACGCGGAGATCGCGCATCGCCCCGCGGAAGCTCGCGTAGTGGAACAGCGACCCGACCGGTGACCGGCAATGCCGCAGACACGCCGTCTTGAGCGGCGTCAGTTGGTACACGCCGGCGGCCAGGAAGATCGCCGCGCCGATCCACCTCGCCGCGGACGGCCGCACGTCAACGAGACGCTCCGTTCCGAGGAGCGCCGCGTACACCAGCACGCCGAAGGCCGACCACGTGACCAGATATCCGGCGAGGAACTGAACAACGCCGCCGAGGCGGGCGGCGCCGGTCGGGCGCGCCGCCATCGATCGGATCCACACGGTCGCGGTTGGAGCGACCGAGGGGAACATCATCGCCGCCATCATCACGACCCAGACGACGAGGAACGCGCCGAGCGACAGCCCCATCGTCCCCGGTCCGACGCCCATGTCGCCCGCCTGCACGACCGTCACGGCCCAGGCGAACGTGGCGACGAGGCACAGCCCGATCCACCACGGGAGCAGCTCCGCGAACGAGAGCGGCCGGGCGACCGCCTCGTCGTGTCCGACGCTCACCCTTCGTACGCGAAGTCGGTCGTGAAGCTGTTCGTTCCGACCACGGAGTCCTGCCAGTGATCGTGGTACTTGAGCTGCGTCGCGCTCGCCTGGCGGAGCGGCTGCGGCACGACGCCGAGCAGCGCGTTGCTGATGACACCCGCACTCTCGCCGTCCATCCCGACGAGCTCCTCGGACGACATCGACAAGACCTCGTCGACCTTCGCGCTGAAGGTCCTCCCCTCCCGGTCGAACGCGATCGTGGCCGGTCGAACCCCGACGACCTCACCGATCAGTGGGCCGAGCGCGGCGAGATAGCCGCCCGCCTGCCCCGAGAACACCGCCCCGAGCGCCTCGGACTGCTCCGCGCTGGCACGGTCGTCGACGTACAGCGCGACCTTCCACCCGCCGTCGGTCATCTGCTTGGGGCTGGAGACCGCCATCACGACGTTGAGGCCGGCGACGTCGACGCCGTCCTTCTGACCGTCTGCCACGTGCCAGGCGGCAAAGACGTCGCAGTGATCCTGCGTCGCCGGTCTGCCCCACACGCACGGACACGAGACGTCGCACGTGCACGCTTCGAAGTAGTCGCCCTTCACCGAGAAGCCCATCCCCTCCCCCTTCGCTGCGCGGTGCGGGCAGGCCCAACGCTACGCTCGGCCGGCCGAACGCGCAATCCGACGGCGCTTCGACAGGCCTGCGGCGCAACGGGAGCACACGGATACACGCACCTCCGACTCGCTCGAGGGCGCCGGACCGACCACGCGCACGAGCTCGATCCGTCGGCGCGCACGCCGCGGCGACGGTTCACTGACCGTCAGTGAGGCCGTCGACCAGCATGCTGGTCCCTCGTCCTTGCAGACGACGAACGGAAGCTCAGTCGCGCTCGACGCGGCAGGCGAGAAGCGCCGCGCCGGGGACGACCGATACGACGGTCTCGTAGACGCCTTCGCACGTCCGCGCGAGGTCGTCCGTCTCGCCGGAGAGCGGGATCGTCCAGACGTCGAGATGCCAGCGCTCGTTCGGATCCGCCTGCGCGATCGCCGCAACCCGCACGCCGGTCCACCGGTCGTCCGAAACGAGCGCGCGCCGAACGTCCTCGACACGAGCATCCTCATCGGTTCGAGAGTCGAAGTCGTCGCGGGGCACGTCGAACTCGCAGCGCATCGAGACGACGGAACCGTCGATCGGCATCGCGTGGACTCTATCGGGCGTCACGTGAGCCCGGAGCGCAGTTCGGCGGCTTTCATCTCCGGACTCGCGACCACGACCGAGGGCGTCGGGTCGGAGATCAGGCCACCAGGCGGGCGCGGTGCCCGATACCGAGATCCCGAATATCTGCAACGACTAGCACCGAGAACCGGCCGGGACGGGTCGACCCCCGTCCCGGCCGGTCCGATCGCGGTCCGGTCAGTTCACGTGGATGACGGGGCACTCGAAGCTCTTCACGACGCCGAGATCCGTGGCGCCGCTCGAGGACCCGTCGGCGAGGGCCGACGCCACCTCTGCGTTCGTGTCGATCACGCCGTCGCCGTTGAGGTCATGAGCCGCGAGCGTGTTCGCATAGCTCGAGTTGAACGACAGGGCGTGCACCCGCCAACGGCCGCCGTTGAAACCGGCGTCGCCGGGCGCGGCCGTAGCGACGTTCAGCTGCGCGCCGCCGAAGTCGTAGATCGTGTCGAACGAGGCATCGGGCGCGCCGGTTTCCGACAGGTCGGTCGGCGTTCCCACCGTCCGGTAGGTCGAGCCGTTGACGTAGAACCCGACGTGGGGCGGACCCCCGGCGCTCGCGAGTCCCGGGATCGACAGCAGCCCGAGAGCGACGCCTACGATGGCAACCGATCGCTTCATCCGTTCCCTCCGTTCGTCCTCGACGGCGGCGGCACCGCCGCGGCGGCCGCCTCTGCGACCGCGGACCGAAGGTAGACGGGGCCGGGTGACGCGCGGAGGACGAGGGGCTTACGAACCGCTTGCTTCTCGGGTCGCTCTTCGTAATGGTTCGGCAACATCTGCGGACGACAATGGGAGCATGAGCCAGCCGCTCGTCCTGATCGCCGACGACGAGCCGATGGTCCGCGAGGTCCTCGGCCGGTACCTCGAGCTGGACGGTTTCCGCGTCCGCGCGGCCGAGGACGGTCAGGCGGCATTGGACGCCGTGGCGAGCGAGCCGGCCGACCTGGTGCTCCTCGACCTGATGCTGCCGCGCGTGGACGGGTTCGAGGTGTTCCGGCGGATCCGCGCCGGATCGACGACGCCGATCATCATGCTGACCGCCCGCGGCGACGAGATCGACCGGGTCGTCGGCCTCGAGCTCGGCGCCGACGACTACGTCGCCAAGCCCTTCTCGCCGCGAGAGGTCGTCGCGCGCGTCCGCGCCGTCTTGCGGCGGGCGAACGGAACGGCGCAGGGCGGCGCGACGCGAACGTTCGGCGACCTCGAGATCGACCCGGAACGTCGCGAGGCGCTTCGCGACGGACGAACGCTCCACCTAACGCGCAAGGAGTTCGACCTGCTGTCGCACCTCGCGTCTCGGCCGGGCACGACGATGACGCGGGCCGAGCTGCTCGAGCACGTGTGGGACTTCGCGTGGGACGGAGACAGCTCGACCGTGACGGTCCACATCCGGCGTCTCCGCGAGAAGATCGAATCGGACCCCGCGCATCCGACGCATCTGATCACCGTTTGGGGCGTCGGCTACCGGTTCGAACCGTGAGCCCGAACGACCTCGCTCCAACGGCGGCGTTCGCAACGATCGTCGCGGCGATCGCGGTGGCCGGCAGCCTCGCGACGAGCGCCGCGCTCGGGATGGGCGCGAGCGAGACCGCCCACATCGCGGCGTCGCTCCTGCCGGTGGCCGTCGCGACGGTGCTCGCCGCGGCCGCTGCGCCGCACGTCCTCCGGCGTGCGCCGACATCGACCCGGTTCGCGGTCGTCGCCGTGATCGCGATCGTCATCGCGCTCGCGAACCTCGCGGTCCTCGCGTTCGAGATGGTCGTCGGTGGCGACGACGCGAAGGTGCTCGTGATCCTGCTGATGTACGCGCTCGGCGCCGGGATCACGGTCGCGCTCGCGCTCACGCGGACGACCGCGTCGGCATTCGATCGTCTCGACGCGACGGTGCGCGCCTTCGCGTCCGGCGATCTCTCGGCACGAACGGGCCGCCTGCACGCCGGGCGCGAGATCGACTCGCTGGCCTCGACGCTCGACGCGATGGCCGCGCAGCTCGAGGAGCTTCGCGGACGCGAGCGGCAGATCGAGACGACGCGCCGCGATCTGATGACGGCGGTCTCACATGACCTGCGGACGCCGCTCGCGTCGCTGCGCGCGATGGTCGAAGCGGTCGACGAGGGCGTCGTGCGCGACCCCGAGACCGTCCAACGCTACGTCCGCGAGATGCGCGCGAGCGTCGGACAGCTCTCCTCGATGGCGGACGACCTGTTCGAGCTCAGCCAGGTCGACGCGGGCGCGATCGAGACCGAGACGCGACGGATGCGGCTGGACGACATCGTCGGCTCGGTCCTTGCGTCCATCGAGCCGCATGCCAGCCTGAAGGGCCTCGCGCTCCGGGCCGATCTCGGCGGCGCCGCCAGCGTCGCCTGTTCGCCACGCGTGGCGCGCGTGCTCCACAACCTTCTGATGAACGCGGTTCGGCACACGCCCGCCGACGGGACGGTGTCGGTCATGGCGAGGCGCGACGGGAACCACGTCGAGGTCGCGGTCGAGGACTCGGGCGAAGGGGTGGCGACCGAGGACGTCGAGCGGATCTTCGAGCCGTTCTACCGCGGCGATCCGGCGCGGAGCGGTCCAGGCGCCGGCCTCGGCCTCACCCTGGCCAAGCGGATCGTCGAAGCGGTGGGCGGATCGATCAGCGTGCAGACGTCCGCGGCGGGCGGGGGCCGGTTCTCGGTGCTGCTGCCCGTCCGGTAGGCGCTCCGCTGGGCCGGCTCACCACCGCGTTCCGACCGCAGCGGCCAGGAAGCGAACGAGCGGTGAGAGGCGGTCGCAGCTGCGGACGAAGGTCTTCATCAGGTCGGCGCGCGTGACCTGTGCGTCGGTGAGGGATAGCGATGTCGTGAAGCTCTTCTGCTTGATGTTCTCGATCATCGGGTCGTCGGGCGAGAACCCGCGGGGCGGCCGCCGCAAGGCACCTTCGTCCTCATCGAGGTCGACGCGCGCCTTCGTCCACTCATCCGGCCGCGCGGAGATCCGTTCGCGAACATGCTGGAGTGCGATCGGCGTCGGCCTCCACATCCCACCCGCGACGATCGACCCGCCATCTGGCTCGATGTGCAGGTAGTAGCCCGGCCCGTCGATGCCGGTTCCGAGTGGGAAGTGCGCTGCGGCGTACGGCTTGTACGGACTCTTGTCCTTCGAGAACCTCACGTCCCGGTAGATCCGGAACATCGAGCCGCCGACGGGGCGAGGGTCCGCGACGATTCTCGGGCTGATGCGGCGCAGCTCGGGCCCCGCGTCGGAGATGAGCTGCAGGAACGGCTCCTTCACCGACGCCTCGTATCGCTCCTTGTTCTTCGAGAACCAGTCGCGGTCGTTGTGCTGCCGCAGCTCGCGCAGGAACGCGAGCGTCTCATCGTCGAAGTACCTCACGGGATCACGATGACCATCCCGGCGGGTGGGCGCAACCCGCCTCACCCCGACGCCGGCGAGCCCTCGCGGAGGAACGCGAACGGCGCGGGTCGAAGCGCGCGCGGATCCACGCGATCCGGTCGTCGTCCACCCGGTACCACTCGCAGACGAGCTGCGTCCCGGCCGGCGTCGTCGTGACCATGTCGTAGAGCACGACCACCTGGTCGCCATCCGAGGACATGTGCCGGATCCGCGTCGACTCGACGATCGAGCGGAGCCCCTGGATGGCCTACCAGTAGTCAGCCGCCACGCCACGAGAAGCGGCTGCCGAGGGTCGGGTTCGTTACGGAGCGAGCAGCTCGAGCGTGATCTCGTCGATCGAACGGCATCCGACTAGCGCCATGGCCAGATCGAGCTCGTCGTGCAGCAACGCCAGGACGTCGCGAACTCCTTCTTCGCCGTCGACGACGAGGCCCCACACGAGCGGCCGGCCGATCTGAACCGCCCGCGCCCCGAGCGCGATCGCCTTCACCACGTCTGATCCACGGCGGATGCCGCCGTCGACGATGACCTCTCCCCGATCGCCGACCGCGTCGGCAACAGCGCGAAGCGCGTCGATCGCCGCCGGGGCGGTGTCGAACTGCCGACCGCCGTGGTTGGAGACGATCACCCCGGCGGCGCCCGCGTGGATCGCCCGCTCCGCGTCGTCGGCGCGGACGATGCCCTTCACCAGAACCGGGAGGTTGCTGACCGAGGCCAGCCACGCGATGTCGTCCCATGTCAGGTTCGGGTCGACGAGCGTGTCGAACGCGTCCGCGAACGGAGACCCGCCGCCGCCGGGCGCGTCGGGCAGCGGCATGGTCCCGTCGGCGGTGAGGTTCGGCGCCCACAATCCCTCGGGCAACGAGAATCGGTTGCGAACGTCCCGCTCTCGCCTGCCGAGGATCGGGGCGTCGCCGTGAGCTCGAGGGCCGTGCATCCGGCCGCCTCGACACGCTTGACGAGCGCCTCGCTCGCCGACCGGTCCTTGTAGACGTACAGCTGAAACCACACCGGCCAGGCGGCGGCCGCCACGACATCCTCGATCGGCGTGACGGAGAACGTGCTCAGCGTGACGATCGAGCCGGCGTTCGAGGCCGCGCGAACGACCGGCACCTCGCCATCGGGATGCAGCATCCCGATCAGCGCGACGGGAGCGGCGACGATCGGCGTGGATATCCGCGTGCCGAGGATCGTCGTGCTCGTGTCCCGCTTGCCGACGCCGCGGAAGGCACGCGGGTACACGGTGATCCGGCTGAACGCGCTGACGTTCTCGCGAAGCGTGATCTCGTCGTTCGATCCGCCGTCGTAGTAGTCGAGCGTGGACCCCTCGGCGATCTCTCGCGCGCGGGACTCGTACTCGGCGAGGTTCACGAGCGGCACGACGACCGAACGATAGCGCCGGACATATGAGCGCGTCGAGGCGTCGCGAAAACGGACGGCGCACCGGTCACTGTCGGTCCACTCCTCCGTCGGAGAGGCAACCCCGTGCCGGGACGATCAGGCCAGCCCGTCTCGGAAACCCTGACGCCAGCTCGGATACCGGAGCGCCCACCCGAGCTCCCGCTTCGCCTTCGTGTTCGAGGCGCCTCGAAGCTCCGTCATCATCGTCACGCCGAGCTCTCCGGCGAACAGGCGGCCTAGCCAGACCGGTGCGCGCCGTGGCGGCGGCGCGCCGAGCGACTCGGCGAACGCGGGCAGCCACGCTCGGACGGGCACCGGGTCGTCGTCGACGATGTTGTAGATCCCCGGCGCGCCCCGCTCGGCCGCGAGCGCCGTCGCCTCCGCAGCGTCCTCCACGTGGATGAACGACCACACGGCGTCACCCGACCCGACGATCGGAAAGCGCCTGCGGCGAACCGCTTCGGCGATCGGGCCGTTCGGCGTCATCGAGGACCCCGGGCCGTAGAACCCGCCGTACCGAAGGGCGACGCCCTGGAACGACCCCTCGAGCGTCCGGCGCTCGACGCGTCGCAACGCCTCGAGCGTCCGGCGCACCTGGGAGGGCGGGTCGTCCTCGAGCGGATCCTCCTCCGTCTTGATCCACGAGCCGCGGCGTGCGTACGACCAGGGCTCGAAGCTCTGCGAGACGAAGCGCCCAACACCGACGGCCTCGGCCGCCGCGACGAGGTGGTCGGTGCCCTCCGTCCGGAGGCGGTTCGTCATCGCGAACGCACGGTCGAACCGCCTCGGGTTCAGATCGGGCGGGATCGCCGTGAGCTCGTGCACGATGACGTTGGGAGCCGCCTCGGCGACCGCCCGCTTGACCGCGTCCGCGTCCAGCGCGTCGAGCACGGCCGCCGTCGCGCCCACTGCCTCGATCGCACGGGCGCGTTCCGGAGACCTCGTCGTCCCCACGACCTCATGTCCGCGGCGTACCAACGTTCCGACCAACGGCGCTCCGACCGCGCCGGTCGCTCCGGCGACGAATACGCGCATCGCTGCCTCCTTCTGTGTGGTGCTCCTAACCTGGAGACGAGATGGCCGAGCGCGATGTGACACTCCCGGCGGGGCGCGGCACCGCTGGCCTCGAGCGTTACCGGCGGCTCCTGTTCTCGGTCGCCTATCGGATGCTCGGCGAGGTCGGCGACGCCGAAGACGTGGTCCAGGAGGCGTACCTCCGGGCCCACCGCGCGATCAGGGACGGAACCGAGATCCGTGACGCCCGCGCGTTCCTCGTCGAGATCACGACGCGCCTGGCGATCGATCACCTCCGGTCGGCACGTGTGCGGCGCGAGCGCTACGTCGGACCGTGGCTGCCGGAGCCGCTCGTCGGCGACGTCGAACCCGATGTCGCAGAGCGGACCGAGTTCCGCGAATCGGTCTCGATCGCCTTCCTCGCCGTTCTCGAGCGCCTATCGCCGGTCGAGCGCGCCGTGTTCCTGCTCCACGACATCTTCGGGTTCGGGTTCGAAGAAATCGCACCGATCGTCGAGCGGTCCGCCGAGAACTGCCGTCAGATCGCCGTCCGCGCCCGGCGCCACGTCGACGACGCGAGTCCGCGGTTCGAGCCATCGTCCGAGGAACGCAACCGCCTGGCCGACAGCTTCTTCGCGGCCGCGTCGAACGGCGACGTGGACGGCCTTGTGCGGATGCTGGCGCGAGATGCCGTCATGGTCGGCGACGGCAACGGGCGGGGCGCACTCCTCGAGCCCGCGCGTGGTGCGCTCCGCGTCGCGCGCTTCTTCACCGGCATCTTGCGGGTCGGCGGACGTCAGGGCTTCGGCGCCGAGCGCGTCAGCGTGAATGGTCAGCCGGGCCTCGTCGTGTACGACCCGTCGGGCGTCGTCGCCGGCGTGCTCACCGTCGACGTGAGGGACGATGGGCGCGTCGCCGCCGTCTACTCGGTCGTCAACCCCGACAAGCTCCGGCGCGTCCCCGCCGGCCCATCGGACGGATGAGGTCATCCGGTGCGGCGACGGTCGTGAACCGCGCGGAGGTACCTCGCCGTGCGCATCGGGCAGCCGGCGAGGTACCTCCTGTACCGCGGGTGGTTACGTCGAGCCGACCACGGAGCAGCGGTACACCTCGTCCGTGGGAACGAGCGTGATTTCGGGGTGGGCTCCGGCGGCTGCCGCAAGGACCTGCGCCTCGGAGACGAACTGATGCGTCGTGGAGCCGTCGTTGAAGACGATGAGGACCTGCTGCCACAGCGGGTTGAAGTCCTCGCCTTGGATCGCGTCGATCACGGGCAGGAAGTCCTGCTCGTCGTCCAGGTCGTTCGTCGCGTAGATCGTGTTGATGCTGGGGTTCTTGTCGAGGAGCGAGCCGTCCGCGGCCGGCACCTCGAGCATGTTGACGGTGACCTGCCTGCCCTCGTAGAACGCGCCCGTCTGTCCGGCCGCGCCGTTGGTGCTCCCCTGCGCGGCCGCCGCGCCGGCCATCAGGCCGAGCGACAGAGCTCCGGTGACCAACATCACTGCGACCTTCGAACCGATCGTCCGTGCTTGCATGGAACAACCTCCGTCTCGCGTCTGGCGTCCGTCCGGGCCCCGGAACGTCGTTCATCACCTCCCGACATGACGTACGTCGAAGCCCACGGTGCTACTACGGACGGACGTGCCGATCGGCTCACCGCGAACAGGAAATCGCCCGGCCGAATGCGGCCGGCGCATCAACCCTATGGAGACGCTCCTGTCCTCGACTCGTCGAGGACCGACACGTCCATGACGCGCCCGAGTCAACGCTCCGAGGAAATCGGAGCGTGAACATGGTGGTGCGTCATGCTCGACGGACGAACGGCACGGATCGAATCGGAACCGGCACTGGGCCACGGGCCCCACAACCCCGGTCGTGCGTCGACCGTAGACCAAACGACGTCGTGGCGAGAGGGAGGAGACCCATGCCCGGGCAGAGCCGTACGAGCGACTCCACACGTGAACGCCATCGCGATGGTCGTGGATCGCTTCAGCGGCACGATCGTCGATGACCCTGGGCTGCGGAACCCTGCCCTCGCCGAGTGGAACAAGGGCGAGTTCGCTGACCTCGAGTTCATGCGGACGCTGGGCGTGCGAGGCGACCGGAGGCCCGTTCAAGTGCACCGGAAAGCCGTTGCACGACGCGCACGAGAATGCTCGGCGAGTGCGAACACCGCAGAGATGACCGCCTCGGCGCGCTCCCAGTGCGTCTCTTTGCCGGCGACCCGCCCCGGTGAGCGCCTCGGCCAACCGCTGGCCGGCCGCCTCGAGACACGCCTCGAGCGGCTGCGAGCTCGCAAGGACCGGTACGACGCGACGAAAGTGTTCCGGCCGAACGCAAACATCGCACCCCAGCCATCCATGACGGAGCCTCGATCGAGGCCGGAAAGCCCGGAGGTGCGGCCCTACTCCTCAGACAACATCGACGCGCGTCTTGGACTCTCACCGTCAGGACGCCCGTCTAGGCCGGCAGCGGCAAGACACCGATCCGCATCGGCGGCATTCCCTGCGCGCTCGAAAGCTTCCGCAGCTTCGCGGAACATTGCCTTCGCCTGCGCCTCATCGCCCTCCGCCTGGCGGAGGACGCCGCGCGCCTCCCATACCGCGCCGAGCCACGGGCCTGCCTGCCACATACCTGAGACGCGCTCGGCCTCGGCGATGAACGCGCGCGCTCGTTTCAGGTCACCGTTGCGAGCGCTCGTCGTCGCGGCCGTCGTGAGGTAGCCCATCGAGCATGGTTCACACGACCGCATCTGCGACAGCGTGCGCTCAGCCTCATGGAGGACAGCCATCGACGTCTCCGGAGCCGATGCCTGGATCATCGTCCCGAACACGCGCACTAATAGGTGCGAGACGATGTCGGAGCGGTTCGCCAGGGCGCGCGCTCGCCCGAGCAGCCTGTTGGCTTCGTACCGACGACCACGGCCGACCGCCGCTTCTGCCAAGCGCTGCCTCGCGAGTGCCGAGCCAGAGATGCAACCCTCGCGGTCGTTGGCCTCGGCCGCGGACGTGAGGTGACCCTCCGCCTCGTCGACGTTGCCGGCGAGCAGTTCCGCCTCGCCAAGCAACAGCAGCGCGAGCGCCGCCCCGGTCGCCGAGTTCGCCTGCTCGGCGATCTGCATCATCTCGCGAGCGAAATCTGCCGCGGTGTCGTATCCGTCGGGTCCCGTGAGGTAGTACTCGGCCAGGCAGAGGTGCGCGTCGTACACGATCGGCTCCATGTTAGCGCGCATCCGCATCGACTCGGTGAGCTCGTCCGCGAACTGCTGACGCCACCTTCCTTGGCCCATCGCGACCTTCGCCAGGATGACCGCGGCCTCTCCGAGCTCGCGGCCGAGCCCCGCGTCGAGAGCGATCGCGCGCGCCTCCACGGCCGCGCGCTCGGCCTCCGCCAGCTCGCCGCGGTTCATGTGCACCAGGGCCCACGCGAGCAGCGCATGTGCCCGTTCGGTGTCGGAGGGAGGGTCGGCTCCTTCAATCCTGAGCACCCGTTCGTAAAGGGCGACGGTCTCGGGATCCGGGCCGACCCCCAGCTGATCGCGGAGCGCCTCGCGGAGTCGCTCGAAGCGGCGGATCGCCTCCCGGCGTTCCCCGGCCTCGAGATGCAGGCGCATCAACTCGCGCGTCGCCTGCTCGTCTGTGGAGTCCTCCTCGCCAAGCCGAGCCCAGAGCGCTCCGGCGCGCAGCACGTCCAGGTAGCGACGCCGCAGCCGCGCTCGCGGCTCGACCGTCCAGGACTCGTAGAGGTCGCTCGGCAACAGGTCGCCCCGATACAGATCCACGGCGTCGCGACACGCCGCGGCGTCTCCGGTGTCCAGCGCCAGGCTTGCGGCGGCCTCGAACCGCTCGACGTCCGTGTCGACCGAAGCATCAGGCGCAAGCACGAGCACGCCATGTTCGTTCACGATCGCGCGCTCGTCGCCCAGGGCGAGCCTCGCGAAGTGCAGAGCCTTGCGCAGGTTCGTGCCGGAGGCTTCGGGCTCGCTCTCGGGCCAGAGGGCTTCCATGACCTGGAGGCGGTGCATCCGGTGATCCGGCGCGAGCGCGAGCAGCTTCACGACATCGCCCGCGCGCCGGCTGCGCCACGAGTCGCTGGAGACCTGTTGTCCGTCCGCCGACACCGAGGATCGACCCAGCATCTCGATCGCGAGCGCGCGCATAGCGGCATCGTAGAGGCGAACCCTCGTCCCGCGCACCCGGGCTCTGCGGAACGGTTCGGGAACGGTCGGCCCCGTAGCTTCTGCGCCTGGAAAGGAGGTGAGGGAACGGGTGACCCTCTACATGGATGTGCATGACCGCCTGCCGGAAGGGGCGACCGCGGTCGACGTGGCGAGGGCGCACGCCGCCGACCTTCGCGTGCAGGAGCGATTCGGCGTGCGCTACCTCGACTACTGGGTGGATGAGGGAGCCGGCAAGGTGTTCTGCCTGATCGAGGCGCCGGACGCCGACTCGGCGCATGCCGTGCATCGCGAGGCGCACGGCCTCGTCGCGGACGAGATCTATCCGGTCACTCAGGGGAGCGCGCTGGATGACCGGGGCGGAGCTGAAGGAGGTCCGGAGTGACGACGGTTCCGACGAACGAGAGCAGGAGCGGTGGCTCGATCGCAGCTGGGCAGGGGCCGGGCCGCGTGCACACCTTCGATGCGGGCGAACTCAGCTGCGCGACCGGCCTGGCGGCAGAGTTCCGCAGCCGGATACAGCAGATACCGCTCGGTGACGAGCTGGTGGTGACCACCGCCGACCCCTCGGCGAAGGAGGACCTGCCACCGCTCGCAAGGATGATGGGCCACGCCGTCCGCTCGATCGAGACCGCGCGAGACGGATCACTCGTCATCGACGTGGAAAGGGGACGATGACATGACCGACAGACTGATCTTCAACTGCACGTACGGCTCCGAGGATCCCGAGCGGGCCACTCTCCCGTTCGTGGCCGCGAACGTGGCCGCGACCGCGGGCCAGGACGCCGTGGTCCTGTGCACGATCGACGCGGTGTGGCTGGGGACGAGCGACGGAGCGAACGGGATCACCCAGCCCGGACTGCCGGTGCTGAACGACCTCTTCAACGAATTCGTGGACAACGGCGGCCAGGTGTGGCTCTGCGGCGCCTGCACGGGTCCCCGCGAGATCACCGAGGACCGTCTGCGCAAGGGCGCGACGATCGTCGGCGCGGCGAAGGTCGTCGAGGAAGTCATCAACGGAGCGCGAACGATCGCCTTCGCGTAGATCCGCAATCCGAACCAGAAAGGAGACCGAGATGCCGGAGTTCATGGACGTGCACAAGGGGATGGTGGGCATCACGTCGAAAGACTTGATGGAGGCACATCAAGCCGACCTCGACATCCAGGACGACGAGGGCGTCAACTTCAAGCACGCGTGGGCCGACCCCGAGTCCGGGATGGCGTGGTGCCTGTCGGACGCGCCGAACGCGGACGCCGTGAAGAAGATCCATCAGCGGACCGGCCATCCGGCCGACGAGGTCTTCCCGGTGCCGGTCCAAGCGTGATTCGGCCGCAGGGCCACGTAGGGCCGGGGCAGATCGAAGACGATTCCCCGGCCCGCGCGCGTCGGGAAGGCGTGGGCTCGCTCGAGCTTCCGGTCGAGCCACGGGCGAGATCATCGCAGGCGCTGTACTGATCGGGGCGACCGATAGGCTCGGCGTCTCAGCGTGGGACCACGAGATGAGGTGTGGTGATGACCTTCATGGACCACGGCCTGCCTGAACGGCTGGCAGGAGGCGTGCTCAGCGCGGCGCGCGTGACGTGGACGTTCCGTCCCGACGACGGCGACGCGCAGGACGCGATCGAGTTCACGTGGGACATCGGGCACGATGTCACGGCGGAAACGTCGGATGGGCAACTCGTCGACGAGTGGCTGGTGGGCGACCCGCAGAAGGCGACGACGTCCAGACGGACCGTCGAAGACTCGATCAGGCGATTCCTCAACGAACGCCACGAGACGCGAGCCTCTCGCTGATACGCAACGTGCGAGCCTGCTTCGCGCGTTCACAGTCCGCCTAGCGCCTCTCGGTCAGGCCTCGGCTACTGTGCCCGGATGAGCTCGGAACGAGCGACCATCGACCGGACGCCGATCCCCACGGCCGAACAGCTCGGGCTGATGCGTGGCACGCCGCCGCCTCCCGACCGGCTCGTCACGCTCGGGAACTGGATGTTCCCGCCGTACAACCGGTGGGGCTTGCAGCACGTCGGTGAGCTCGTGCCGACCGCACCGGTTCGTCGCGGCGATCGGACGTGGGAGCTCCCCGAGAACACGAACGACCTCGGTTCGATCGCGTTCGACGTGGGAGGTGAGCGCTGGACGCTGGACGAGCTGCTCGACGCGATCGCGTGCGACGCGATCGCCGTTCTGCACCGCGGATCGATCGTGTGGGAGCGCTACGGCAATGGCATGGACGCCCGAACGCGTCACGTCTGCTTCTCCGTCTCGAAGTCGGTCACGGCGACGCTCGCCGGCATCTTGATCGGTCGCGGCGATCTGGATCCCGACGCGCTCGTCACGGACCTCGTGCCCGAGGCCGGCGACTCCGGCTGGGCCGGAGCCACGGTTCGTCACGCGCTCGACATGCGCGCCGGGATCCGTTGGAACGAGGTCTACGACGATCGTGACGGCGACGTGGCGTCGTACCGTCAGGCGATCGGATGGTGGCCTCGAACGAGCGCCGATGCACCGACCGATGAGTACTCGCTCGTGGCCTCGCTCGAGGCCGACCGAGCGCACGGCGGCGCGTTCCGCTATCAGACGCCGCTCACGGCGATGCTCGGGTGGATCTGCGAGCGCGCCGGCGGCGACCGCCTGCCCGCGCTCCTCTCGCGCGAGCTGTGGGCTCCGCTCGGCGCCGAACACGACGCCGCCATCGCAGTCGATCCGCACGGGAACGCGGTCGCGGGCAGCGGGTTCTGCGCGACGCTCCGAGATCTCGCTCGGTTCGGTCAGCTGTGGCTGCTCGGTGGTCGAACGCCCGACGGCCGCCAGATCGTTCCCGCCGATTGGGTGCGAGACACCGTCACCGGAGGTGAGGACAGCCGCGCCGCGTACGAGGCGCAGGACGGCGGCGGCGACGCCGAGTGGCCGCAGGCCTTCTACCGGAACAAGTGGTGGGTCCTCGATCCCGAACGTCCGCTGTACTCGGCGCTCGGGATTCACGGGCAGTACGTGACGATCGACGTCCCGTCCGGCGTCGTCATCGCGATGTTCTCGAGTCATCCGGAAGCGGACTCGGACGCCGCCTTCCGACTCACGATGAGTGCCTTCGGAGCATTGGTCGACGCGCTCAGCGCTTCCGCGCACGCTAGGTAGGCCCGAACCGTCCCATACACGTATGAGCCGGAGCAGGTTCGAGTAGGACATTGTCGGACGAAACCTGCGTCAGGAAGACGGTCCATCGGCCGGCATCGCTTGCACCGGGGCGCTCGCCGGAAGCATCGGATGCCCCGTAACGACGGCCTCGGCGACGTCGACGATCTTTCTGTTCGTCCGCCGGGCTTGGCGTCGCAGCATCTCGAACGCTTGCTGTTCGTCGATCGCGTGACGTTCCATCAAGATGCCCTTCGCTCGCTCCGTGACTGCACGCCGTCCGAACGCGCCCTCGAGGTTGTGGTACTCCGCGAACCGTTGAAGGACGACGTCGATGGCGCTCTGCATCTCCTGCGACTCGATGTCGTTGGCGACGTACGCGAAGATTCCGCGTCTGGCGGCCTCTTTGATGAAGGTGCGGTCCTGCACGTCCAGGACGGCAATCACCGGGCAGGCGGCTTCGTGTACGACGAGATCGATGAGCTCAAGGGCCCCTTTGCCCTCGTCGTGGACGATGACGATCGCGACGTCCGGTCGCTCGACGGCCGTGATGCGTCCCACGTCCGGAAGCGCCGTCTCGCGGGCGATCACCTCGTGTCCGAGTCCGACGATCGTGCGGGTCACCTCGTCCAAGCGGAGACCCGGCTCGTCGCAGACCAGGACGCGCAGGACGGCGTCGCGTTCCGAAGTCATAGGCCGAACCTCGAGAGGGCTCGATCGGGGTGCGGATGCTATCAGCCCCTGTTCAAGACCTCCCAGGAAGGGGTATGCTGAGCTCGTCGAACCCCTACCTTCGGTTCGAGACACAGGACCCCAAACTTCCGGGTCGCGGCGTTCAGTTCGATTAGCCCGCCGGGAGGCGCCATGGGGTCGACACCACACTTCACCACGCAGATCGACGCGCGCAACGGCGTCGCAAGGCTCGCGCTCGCGGGCGAGTTGGACACGAGAAGCGCCCCGGCGTTCCTCGATCAGCTGACGACGATCGCCGGTGATGGCGTCGGCAGCGTGGTACTCGATCTTCGGGACGTGACCTTCGTCGATTCGACCGGTCTCCACGCCTTTCTGACCGCGCACGAGCGCGCGAAGACCAACGGGCACAACCTGGTGCTGATCGGGGTGCGCCCCTCGACCCGGCGGTTGTTCGAGATCACCGGTACTCAGTTCCTGCTTGATGATCGCCTGGCGGCCGCGATCCTCGGTGAGTTCCTCGATAAGGGCCGCCCGGTCGGTTCCTTAGAGTTCGCTGTGACGGCCGGCGAGAACGATGACTGACTGGCGTGCGAAAGAAGCAGCGAACCAGGCGATCTTCCGCGCGATGAACGAGTGGACCGCAGCGGCAAGAGACGCCCGCCTTGTGCCAGAGCGTGCGATGGACACGTATCTGTGCGAGTGCTCGGACGCCGGTTGCACCGATGCGATCGATCTGACGCGAATTGAGTACGAGGCGGTTCGAGCCGTTCCCGTCCGTTTTGCCATCGCTTTGAACCACGAGGACCCTGAAGTCGACAGCCTGAACTCCGAGAACCTTCGCTTCGCGAGCGTCGAGAAGTTCTACGGTGTGGGCGTCCAGATCGCCCGGGCAACGGACCCTCGACGCAAGCACATGACCGCACATCCCTCGTCCACGTAACCACCCTGTTACCGAACGAGGGCGCCCCGTACGAACGCGACGACCTCCCTTTCGCGTCGGCGAAGCGACGCGCGTCCCTTGTCCTCGCCGACGACGGCGCGGAGGACACTCGCCTCGGTCAGTGATCCGACGACCGCCGTGTAGAGCGTGAACAACAGCAACGCGGGGTCCTGCCTACGGATCTCACCGTCCTTCATCCCGGTCTCGAGGAAGGCGATCGCTCGCAGCCGGAGCGGATCCAGCACCGCGGCGAACCGTTCGAACGCCTCGGGACCCAGCCTCCCCGCCTCCCGGACGAACATCGGGAACTCGGGCCACTGCTCGGCGAGCGCGAACACGGCGTGGATGACCGCCTCGGCGCGCTCCCAGTACGTCTCCTTGCCGGCGAGCGCCTCGGTCAGCGCCTCGGCCAAGCGCTGGCCGGCCGCGGCGAGGCACGCCTCGAGCAGCGCCTCCTTCGTCGGGAAGTAGTACAGCAGCGTCTGTTTCCGGATCCCGACGGCCTTGGCGATGTCGTCGAGGCTCGCACCCGCGTAGCCGTCGCGGCCGAAGTGGCGGATGGCCTCGTCGATCAGCTCGACACGCCGCTTCTGGCCGCCGGTCCGACTCACGCCGCCGAACCCCTCATTTCCACGTCGGCGGACGGCCGCTCCGCCGAACCGGGCGTGAGCCCTCCCACGTCCGCAGCCATCGAGGACCGGCCGGACCGTTCATGCGAGGCGTCGAACCGGAAGCGGCGCGCCGCTGCGCCTCCCACCAGCTGGACCGATCCTCGTCGAACAGCTCCGCGATCGCCTGCTGCATGCGCAGCGACAGCTCCTGGTGCGACTCGCCCTCGCGCGGATGCAACGCCTCGCCGTACCGAACGCGGATCGGGGGCCGGCCCGGCGCGGGCCAGTTGCGGCCCTTCGGCATCGCGACCGAGGCGCCGACGATCGCGATCGGCATCACGGGCATCCCCATGTCGATCGCGAGCTTCGCCGAGCCGTGACGGAACCGCTGCATCCAGCCGTCGGGCGAGCGCGTGCCCTCGGGGAACACGATCAGGTTCCAGCCCTCGCGGATCAGCTCCTTGGCCTTGGCCGTCGCCTTCTCGCCGCCGCCGCGCTCGATCGGGAACCCGCCGTACACGAGCGCGGTGAACGCCGAGCGCCACCACACATCGAAGAAGTAGTCCTTGGCCGCGGCCGTCGCCGTCCGGTTGCGCCACTTGGGCGGCAGCGTGGTGAGAATCAGCGTCGCGTCGAGATGCGATGAGTGGTTCGAGATGAACATCACCGGCGGGCGGAGCGGCTCGAGGTTCTCCAGGCCGAACACCTGGGGCGACGTCTGCGTGAACACGATCGGCCCCATGACGCCGGACAGCAGCGCATCGCGCGCGAGGCGGCCGGTCTCGGTGCGCGCCCAGTCCGTCGGGAACGACCAGCGCTCGTGCGGCTCGGTCGAGGACTCGGCGTCCCGCGGCGGGATCGGGCGGTGGCCCCACCGCCATCCCTTCGCGACCTCGCGAACCTCGTCGGACCAGCTCATCGGACGTCCGCGATCGTGTGCGGCGGATAGTGGAAGTACGAGATCGACGGCGAGCGGCCGACCGTGTCCTGCGCCATCTCGAGCGCGTCGGCGAACGTCGACGCCGAGCGGTAGCCCAGGCGCTCGCACGACCGGCGGTTGCCGCCGACGACGATCACGTCGCCGAGGTAGTCGAGCGCGTGCGCGCCCCAGTACCACATGTAGAACGGGTGCACGCCGTGGTACGCGTGCGACTTGCGGTACAGGTTGATGTACCAAGGGTCGGTCGCGTACCGCTCCTCGTACTTCGACTCGATCGTCGACGGATCCGTCGTCTCGGACAGGACCTCCTCGAAGAAGTCGACGTAGCTCGGGTGGTGCACCTGGTGGAACTGCCACGGGACCGGGTGGTGCATGATCATCACGCCGCCGGGGCGGACGACCGGCTTGTTCCGGTACATGTTGAACATGTAGCCGAGCCCCAGGCAGTGCACGAGGATCGGGTTCATGATCGAGTTCACGTTGTACGGCCCGAGGTACGGGAGCCCGATCACCATCACGTCGGTCTGACCCTCGACCTCGACCAACTGCTGCCGGTGCAGGCGCTCGAGCGTGCGCTCGTGCACCGCGCGCGTCTCGCCGGCGTTGACGCCGGACAGCTTGTACGGCGACTTCATCCGCATGAACACCTGATGCCGGATCTGGTCGGGCGACATCTCGTTGGCCTTGCGAGCCGCGAGATACGTCGCCTGGTCCTTGACCGACCACTCCCACTCGCGCTTGTTCATGAAGCCGAACGGGTCGGGGAAGACGTCGTTGGTCAGCGTGGTCTCGATCTGGAAGATCTTCACGCCGGCGCTCCGGATCACGTCGCCCATCCGAGCGCACGAGTCGTGGATCGCCGAGCGCCCGGGCCTCGGGTCCATGTACGACTTCGAGTGCAGCATCGTGTGGACGTTGTGATGCGGCTTGACGCTGCGGTAGCTCGCGAACCCGACCGGCACCGACTTGTCGCCGCCGTCCATCGCCACCAGGTTGATGTTGACGTAGACGACGAGGTCGGACTCGGCGACGCGCTTGTTGATCTCGACGTCCTCGCCCTCGTCAGTCTGTCCGAGGTACGAGAGGTTCGCGCGGTCCTCGGCGTCGTGGTTGGTGAGGTCCTTCGGGAAGAACGAGCGGTGCACGCGCTCGCCGACCGCGTGCTTGATCTCGGCCGAGGTCATCCGGCGGTGGAGCGAGTTGGCGACGATGATCTTCAGGTCCTCGACGCCGGCGCGGGCCGCGAGCTCGACGACCTCCTCGATCACGAGCTGCCGGATGTCCGGCGATTGCATCGGCGGGAGCGGAAGCGAGATGTCGTCGACGCCGATCGTGAGCTTCATGTCCGGCTTCAGCAGCGCCTCGAGCGGCTCGGAGTCGACCGGGTTCGCGAGCGCGTGGCGAATCGCGCCGCGCACGTCGCTGATGCCCGGCAGCGGGTCGGGCGGATAGATCACGCGCGCCCCGAGCGGGAACTTCTGCAGCTTGAACCGCTCGCCCGAATGCACGAAGAGCGGCGGCGTCCGCTCATCCACCTCGAGCACGAATCCTGGTCTCGTCACTTTTCCGCTCCTCAGTCCTGAGCCTTCAATCCATCCTGGGGTCGAACGCGACCTTCAACGTCCCCATCCGACCTGCGCCCATCGCGTGGTCGATCGCCTCGCGCCACCGCGACAGCGGATACGTCGCGCCGACCATCCGGTCGAGCACCGGGTTCTGCGACGCGATCCCGATTGCGAGGTCGAACGCGTGCACCTCGCGATCGTCGGCCCGCTCGATGCCGCCGGTGTAGGCGCCGACGAGCTCGAGCTCGCGGAACCACACCGGCGTCAGGTCCGGCGCCTGCGTCGGGATCCCCGCGAGGACCACGCGGCCGCCCGCCCTCGTCGATCGGAGCGCGAGGTCGAGGCTCGACTTGGAGCCGACACAGTCGATCGTCACGTCGACGCCGCCGAGCAGGAACGGCTCGCCGCGCTCGGGCGGCAGCTTCATCGCGCCCGTGTCCCGGCGCACACGGTTGAGCGCGTCGCGGGGATCGACGACGTGCGTCGCGCCGAACGCCTGGGCCCACATCCGCTGCTTGTCGTGCTTGGCGGCGACCGTCACGGTCCCGGCCTGTGCGAGCTCCTTGAGAGCGAGGAGCGTCAGGACGCCGATCGAACCGGCCCCGATGATCAGCACGTCGGCGTTCGGCTCGACGTTCGCCCGGAGTGCCGCGTGCACCGCGCACGCGAGCGGCTCGATCAGCGCCGCGCGCTCGCTCGGCACGTCGTCCGGAACCGCGTGCAGCTGCGACCGGTGGGCGACGAACATCTTCGACCAGCCCCCGCCGGTGTCCTTGCAGTAGCCGGTTTGCAGGCCGGGCGAGACGTGGCCGCTCGTCACGCGGTCGCAGCGGCCGAGGTCGCCGTTCTTGCAGTTCTCACACCACGGCTCGACGCCGCGCGCGGCGCAGTTCAGCACCGGGCTCAGCACGACGCGCGTCCCGGCAGTGAGGTCCTCGACGTCGTCGAGCAGCTCGCCCACCACCTCGTGGCCCGGCACGAACGGCAGCGACACCAGCGGCGAGAAGTAGAAGCTCGACTGCCCGGAGACCGTCGCGAGGTCCGATCCGCAGATCCCGGACAGCAGCGGCCGCACGCGCGCCCAACCAGGGCCGGGGATCTCCGGATCGCTCTTGTTCACGAGCCGGAGGGGCGCAAGGGGGCCGGCGACCACCCCGGGCGCCTTCGACGCGATCGCGCGGGCCGTCAGGTACCGCGGCGCCGACCGGTACAGCTCGATCGCCTGGATCGTCATCGCGCGCTCACCTCGCCACCGGCTTCGGGAAGCGAACGCGGGGCATCCCGCCGGACATGCCCCACTCCTCGACCGGCCACCGGCGACGACGCGCCACGCGGAGCAACGCGGCATCGGGCGACACCGCGACCGGGTTGCCGACCGCGCGCAGGAGCGACAGATCCGAGTGCGAGTCGGCGTACGCGTACGACTGCTTCAGGTCGGCGCCCTCGAGCATCGCGTACCGACGCAGCCACGCCGCGCGGGCCTCGCCGACCAGCGGCGGCTCCGCGAGGAACCCGGTGTACCGGCCGTCGCGCGCCTCGAGCTTGGCGGCGACCACGACGTCGAACAGCGGCGCGAGGGGCCTGACGAACGGCTCGGCCGCCGCGGTCACCAGCATCGTGCGGTGGCCGGCGTCGCGGTGCTCGCGGATCCGCCGTACCGCCGCCGCCGACACCTTCTGGAACATGAACTCCGACACGACCTCGTCTACGAGATGGTCGATGCCCTCGACCGATGCGCCCTCGTACCGGCGGAAGAACGTGCGGAGGAACTCGCCGCGATCTCGCCGATCGGCGGCGAGATACCCCGGCACGCGCGAGAACACGTCGTACAGCTCGGCCGGCCAGTCGAACCACGGCGTGTCGGCCATCCGAGCCCACACGTACGACTCGACGACGTTCGACGGCAGGATCGTCCCCTCCATGTCGAACACCGCGAGGACCAGCTGCTCGCGCTCGCGGATCCGGACCTGCGGCTTGATCCGCGCGCTCGACAGCGCGCGCAGCCCGATCGTCACGGCCGGGCAGTGCACGTCCTGTAGGTAGTGCCGCCAGTCGATGACCGCCGAGTCGAACGGGAACCGTTCGCGATCGTCCTCGGTGAGCGAACGGAACAGCGCGAGCGTCCGGTCGTCGGTGTAGATGACCTCGGCCTCGGTGTACGCGCCGTACAGGTCGGAGTACCTGCGGACGAACTCGACGCGGCCCTTGTCGCGGTCCACACGCGCGACGAGGTCGCGCATCTTCTTCGACTTCGGTAGGTGCGTGACGACTTGGTCGGCGACGTCGACGAGCCGCTCGGCCGTCTTGATGCGCCGCTCGACGCGGAGGTGACCCGGCCATGTCCATTCGGGCGGTTGGACCTCGCCGCGTCCGCGGTCGGGCAGTGGATGCTCCTCGAAGTACTCGCGGACGTACTCGTACAGCTTGAGGAACGACAGCGGGTTGCGAGCGCCGCTGCTGACGTGGAAGTAGTTCGGCGTCGCGGGCTCGGGCGGGCTCGCCGCGATCGCGAGCATGGCGCTCACGACGAAATCGACCGGGATGATGTCGACGATGCCCTCGGGGATGCCCGGGAACTCCGAAAGCGTGCCGCGGCCGTACGCGAGGATGATCGGTTCGGCCATCTTGAAGCCCTCGATCCACCCGGGGCTCGGGTGCTCGAGCGCGCTCTCGATGATCGAGGGCCGGACGATCGACAGCGGGACCGTGTGCTCGGCCGCGAGCTCCTCGACCGCGCGCTCGCCCATCGCCTTGGTGAACGTGTAGTTGTCGGGCCAGCCGAGCGTCTGCGCCCGCGCGCGCCCGTACTGCACGAGGCGTTTGGTGACCCACTGCTTCCGCCGCTCCTCGGCGTCGTCGGCGACCGAGATCGGACCGGCGCGCGAGTGCTCCTTGCGCGCCTTCTCGAGGAACGAGTCGAGGATCTCGGGCTTGCGGGACGCGGCCTCGACGTCGGCGCGCGCCTGGATCGCGAGCCGCGCCTCCTCGCGCCAGTCGACCTTGTGGTCGAGCGTCGCCTCGGGGATCACGCCCTTGCGCGAGCCGGCCACGTACGCCGTCGAGACGTGCACGAGGTGCGGCGTCGAGCCGCTCCTCAGGACCGCCTCGTAGAACCGCACGGCTCCGAGGAGATTCGTCTCGAACCCCTCGTCGATCGGCGGATCGAAGCTGACGGTCGCGGCGCAGTGAATCACGACGTCGAGGTCGTCGGGGAAGTCGGGCAGGTCCTTGCCGAGGTCGCCTTCGATCACGCGCACGCGCTGGTCGAGCGCGGCCGGCACGTCGTCGACCCGGGCGCGGAAGTGGTCGAAGTTCGGCCGCGAGACGACCGACTCGAGGCGCTGACGGCCGCTTGAACCGAGCTGCGGCCGGATCAGGACGGAGATGCGGGTGTCGGGGAAGTCGGTGAGGAGTCGCTCGAGGACGGCCTGCCCGACGAACCCCGTCACGCCCGTGACCAGCACGTTCTTGCCGGCCAGCCTGTCGGTGATCGAGGCGCCGGCCGACCGCGCGGTCGTGGGTTTCTCTACCATCCGGCAGATTATTACCTCTCTACCGGTTGGTAGACAAGAAGCTGGCGCGGCGGCTACGCCTTCGAAGGCGCCGATGGTCCCGGCCCGTGTACACACCAGACGCCGGTCGGGCGTGGTAGGGGCGATGGACACGGCGGTCGAGCCAGCGGATCCGAGCGTGCTTCCGTCGTTCGACGAGTTCTTCCGGTCGACGTTCGCGCCCGTCGCCCGGGCGGCGGCGCTGGTCGCCCGCGACGCGGGTGTGGGCCAGGAGCTCGCTCAGGAGGCGTTCTTCCGGCTGTACGTCACGAGCGGCCCGAGCTACGACGACGCGGACTACCACTCGGACGTGTTCGTCATGGACTCGGACGGGTCGCACGTGCACCGACTGACGGAGTGGAACGGCTTCGACTGGTTCCCGACGTGGTCACCGGACGGCGAGTGGATCGCATTCGCGAGCGATCGGAACGCCACGCCGGATCAGCAGCGTGCGAACGAGCGCGGCGATGCGTTCTCGAACATCTCGATCTTCGCGATGCGAGCGGACGGAACCGACGTCCGAGAGCTCGTCGCCGCACGGCCCGACGAGACGCTGCTCCCGGGCTCCTGGAGATCCTGACGGGTCGCGGTTGTCGTCATCGACCGGTGTGAGACGACTAGATCGTTGACCAGCAGATCGTGCCGTACGTCGGCGAGACCGACGAGCCGCGGGCGGTCGCCGGACAGTCGAGCTCGGTCGAACCCGACGGCAGCACCGCGACCACCTGAACCCGCGCCTTCGCGTCGCCGCAGTCGACCGGATACCGCACCCTGCCGGAGTCGATCGTTCCGCACGTGCCGACCGACACGGGCGGGTCGGCGTTCGCGGTGCTCCGGTCGCCACCGACCACACCGAGCAACAGCAGCACGACCAGCAGGGCTCCGACCGCGCCGAGTGCCTGCGGACGCAGGAACGACGGGCTGCCGAGCGGAAGGGGCGCGGTGCGCGGGGTCTGCGTCGTGCGCGCGGCCGGCTGCCTGGGCGCTTCGAGCTCGTCGAGCGTTCGGCGCTCCTTGTAGTTCGACCACAGCGTTCCGAGGTTGAGGAAGAACGAGATCATCCCCCACCATCCGGTGAGGAGCGTCGCGCTCTGCATCTTGCGGAACAGCGCGACGCCGCAATCACGGCACGCGACGACGCGCATCGTCTTGGTTCGCCGGAGGAACAGCATCCCGATCCCCTGGCGGTACTCGACCTGCCGCGCGGGCACGCAGCCGCAGATCGCGCACGACGGTTGGCTCGGCGGCACACCGAACGCGGAACCGGCCGGAATCAGAGCAGACGGCGTTGGGGCCGGGATCGCCCACGGCGACGGATCGGCGGGCGTGGGATGCGACGACGCGGGCGATCCCGACGGTAACGGAGCCTCGGGCAGGTCCATCCCAGACGTATCGGGCTCGGCCGCGTCGCCCTTGACCGACGTCGGAAGCGGTCGGCCACCTGCTCGGCGGCTCGGGCGTAGCGAGCGGGGCTACGGCACGCTGTAGACGAAGCCGTCGACGTCGATCCGTGAGCGGCCCGGCGTCGCGAGGTTCGTCACCCGCACCGTGTGCGTCCCAGCCGTCATCCGGTGCTGCCAGACGATCATCCGGTTCTGATTGGCGAGCGCGAACGTGTCGATCGTCGCCACGCGAACCCCGTCGATCAGCACCCGAGCCTTGCCGCGCGCCGGACCCCGTGCCATCACGAGCCCGACGTGGTCGCCCTCGTCGAACACGCGCGTGAAGCGCACGTTCGCCCACTGCTGCGACGTCTTCGCGGTGTGTCCCCACATGAAGCACGTGCAGTTCGCGACTCCCCACGCGCCGGAGTACGCGACCGTGCCCGGCGCCTCCTCGTACTCGGTCTCGCCGTCCTCCTGCGTGACGCCGACACGCGAGTTGACGACCTTGGTCGTCGCGTTGCCGGCGCAGTCGCGCGCCGTGATCGAGAAGCCCGTGGTCAGGTCGGAGCCGCCGCCGAAGTCGCCGTCATAGTCCGAGGTGAGGTCGGTGAACTGCGTCCGGTCGGAGAACTGGAAGATCGGCTCGGGCTCGGAGCCGGCGAGGATCGCGTACAGATCGAACGAGCACACGCCGGAGGCGTCCGTCGCGCTCCACGCGATGCGCTGATGGATGTTCGCCTCGTACTCGCCCTGCTCGTCCGGTTGGAACTCGGAGGGATCGATGCTCGTTCCCACGACGAACGTCGGACGGATCGGCACCCTCAATGCCGGCGGAGTCTGGTCGTACGCGAGCGCCGTTCCGGCGAGCGCCGCCACCAGCCCCGTTGCCGCGAACAGCACGAAGGACATCCGAACGAGCGGCCTTCGCATCCCGCATCCCTCCCCCGAGCGACCGCATCCGACGGTACGCCTCGGTTCGCTCGGGCGAAACCCGCAGAACGCTGTAGCCGGCCGCGCCGACGACGCCGCCGGTCACACGACCGGCCCGTAGGCTCTCGCCATGGGCGAGGCCGGAAGCGTTCCCGTCGCGACGACCGCGCCGCCGAGGTGGCGCGACGTCTTCGCCGGCGCGCGAGGGCGCCTCACGGCCGGGCTGCTCCTGCTCGAGATGCTCGTCGCGGTCCAGATCCTGGTCGTCGCGACGATCATGCCGGCGGTCCGCCGCGACCTCGGCGACGTCCAGCTGTACGGATGGACGTTCAGCGCCACGGGGCTCGGACAGTTCGCCGCGATCCCGATCGCGGGGCGCGCGTTCGAGCGGTTCGGCGCGCGGCGGCTGCTCGCGGTCACGCTCGTCATCTACTCGAGCGGTCTGGTGTTCGCCGCGCTCACGCCGAACATGCTCGCGCTCGTGTTCGCGCGGCTGCTGCAGGGGATCGGCGGCGGGTCGATCTACGCCGTGTCGCTCGGCACCGTCGCCAAGACGTATCCGAGCGACATCCGCGCGCGCATCCTCGCGCTGCTCGCCGCGATGTGGATCCTTCCCGGCCTGCTCGGGCCGCAGATCGGCTCGACGCTGGCCGGAACCGTCGGCTGGCGGTACGCGTTCATCGTGCCGATCCCGTTCCTGGCGGTCGCGGCCGTCCTCGTGTTCCCCGCCCTGCCGCCGCTGTCGGGCGACCGGCGCGAGCCGGTTCCGCTCGTGTGGCCGCTGCTGCTCGCGCTCGGCGCGGGATGCGTCCTGGCCGGCCTGACCGACCTGTCGACGTTCACGATCCCGCTCGTCGTCGTCGGCCTCGCGATCGCGCTGCCGTCACTGACGCGGATCGTTCCGAGCGGAACCCTTCGCGCGCGGCACGGGATCGCGGCCGCGGCCGCGGCGGCCTTCCTGTTGTCGGCGGCGTTCATCGCGGGCGACGCGTTCGTTCCGCTGATGCTGACCGCCGTGCGCGGCCGGAGCATCGCGGAGGCCGGGCACCTGCTGACGTTCATGACGCTCGCGTGGGCGGCCGGAAGCTGGTGGCAGTCGAGGAACGCGCCGCGAACGAGCGCGACGCGGTTCGTGCTGATCGGCGGCGTCGCGCTGCTGATCGGGCTGACCTCGTTGCTGCTCGCGCTGATCGGCGACTCGGTGACGGTGTTCCGGGTCACGATCCCGCACGTCCCGCTCGCCGTTCCGTACATCGGCTGGACGATCACCGGGATCGGGATGGGCATCGCGTTTCCGGCGATCCCGCTCTCGGTCATGGACGCCTCGGCGGAGGGCGAGGAGGCCGCCGAGCTCTCGTCGACGCTGCTGATGGACACACTGGGGATCGCGCTCGGCGCCGGGCTCGCGGGGGCCTCGGTCGCGCTGGCCCAGACGACGGGCCGGCCGCTGTCCGTCGGGCTCGCGGGGGCGTTCGGCGTGGGGGTCGTCGCTACCGTGCTGCTGCTGCTCGTGGCGCCCCGGCTGCCTTCGAAGCGCCACAGCGGGTAGGAACGGCGGATGCTCAGCATCCGCCTGCTCATCCCGTCCGTGGCGCTCGACGCGGTGCTCGGATATCTGCGCGAGACCGCCGAGGTCGCCAACGTCGTCCACCTCGGCCGGTCCGCCGACGGCGCCGAGGTCCTCTTCTACGACGTCCCGGCCGACGCGAGCAGCTCGATCCTCGACGAGGTGCGATCGCGCGGCCTCTCGAAGGACGCCGACGTCGTCGGCTTCCACCTCGACGTGGTCGAGTCGCCGGCCGCCGACCGCGCCGAGCGTGCGACGCCCGGCCGCGGCCCGGACGCGGTCGTGTGGGAGGAGGTCGCCGGCCGGATCGGCGACTCGGCCGAGCCGTCGACGACGTTCTACTGGCTGATCGCGCTCGCGACGATGATCGGCGCCGTCGGCATCCTGACCGACTCGATCCCGCTGATCATCGGGGCGATGGTCGCCGGTCCCGAGTTCGGTCCGATCGCCGGGATCTGCTCGGCCGTCGTCGACAGACGGCGTCACCTGGCGCTCCGATCGCTCGCCGCGATCGCGACGGGATTCCCGCTCGGCATCCTGGTTGCGGGGGCGCTCGTCGTCGCGCTCCGCACCGCGGGGATCGCGCCGACAGAGCTCTCCCCGGCGCATCGAAGCCTGACCCGGTTCGTCAGCGATCCGAACGCGTACTCGGTGATCGTCGCGCTGCTCGCCGGCGTCACCGGGATGCTCGCGTTCACGCGAGCGCAGGCCGCCCCGCTGATCGGCGTGCTGATCTCCGTGACGACGATCCCGGCGGCGGCGAACGTCGGCGTCGGGCTCGCGTATCTCGACACCGGCGCCATGCTCGGCGGCGCGGCGCAGCTCGTGGTCAACCTCACCGCGATCGCGGTCGCCGGCGTGACGACGCTCGGCGTCCAACGGTGGCTGTACCGGCGCCGGCAGCGCCAGATCGAGCGGCGCGCCTAGCGATCCTCAGAACCGGTGGACGACCCAGTCGTGCGCGGCCGGAAGCCAGACGATCGACAGCACGATCGCGCTCCCGAGCGTGTGCAGGAGCAGGTTGATCTCGATCCCGGGGTCGGCCATCGCGATCCCGGAGCCGTGCAGAGCGACGACGTACGGAACCACGGCGGCCAGGCCGACGACCGCCGAGACGGCCGCCCACGCCTGCCACCAGTCGAGCCCCTTGTAGACGCCCCACGCCGCGACCGAGAAGCCGATCACGGCGACGAGCGCGAGGACGTTCTCGACCGACCACGCGGCGCCGTCCGGCGTCGGCGTCCGGCCGCTGAACGCCGCGGTCATCCACACGAACGTCGTGCCGAACAGGAACAGCCCGACCGCGAACACGTTCTTGAACGTGAACATCGCACCTCCTTGGAGCCTCACCCTGAACGCTAGGCGTCGACCGGGCGCCGTCCACGGGCCGTCGGTCCCGGCCGAACCGCTACGGTGGTCCCATGGAGATCGACGAGTTCCAGCGGGCGATGCGGCAGACGTACTTCGATCGCGACTCGGAGCGCGGGCGGGACGCGACCTTCCGGTGGCTCGCCGAGGAGGTCGGGGAGCTCGCGCGGGCGCTCCGGCACGGCGATGCCGCCGAGCTCGGCCATGAGTTCTCGGACGTGCTGGCGTGGCTGGCGTCGCTCGCGAACCTGACCGGCATCTCCCTCGACGATGCGGCGTCGCGGTACGCGGACGGATGCCCCAAGTGCGGCCGGACGCCGTGCGCCTGCCCGTTCGCCGGATGACGAGTTAGGAGGGCGACCGAGCGCCTCTCGCCGGCGCCGCGATCGCGGCCGCGAGCCACACGAGCGAGAGCCCGATCATCGCCCAGCCCGTCCGCGCGAGGAGCGCTCCGACAGAGCCGGCGCCGGAGCCCCACGCCGACGCGAACGCCGCCAGCGCGACGCCGGCGTTGAAGAGGCCGGTTCTCGCCGAGCCGAGGACGTCGATCCGGCTCCACGTCTCGGCGCGCGCGGGCCCCTCGCGCCGAAACACGAGCGGCATCAGGTACCCCATCGACATCGCGATCGCCTGGAACAGGACCCCCGCCAGGACGAGGACGCCGAGCGCGTCGAGATACCGCCACGACGCCGTCGCGACGACCACCACGTCCAGGGCGACGGCGACGACGAACCATGCCACGACCATCTGGAGCGCCGCGCGCTGGGCCGACGGGTTCGCTCGCCTCGACGCGGCGACGAGGGGCCGGCCGATCTCGACGACGGCCCACGCGTACGAGGCGAGCGCGGCCGCGGCGATCGCGCGCGCGGCGAGCGCGATGCCCCCGTCGGCGCCCGTCCCGAGGAGACCGAACGCCGCGACCGTCACGGCGATCGCGGCCAGACGGAGCGCTCGAGCCGCCCGCTCGTCGGCGCCGGGCTCGATCCGCGTTCGCATCACGGTCGGGCCGAAGAAGACGAGCGTGGCGAGGAGCGTGAGGCCCGCCCATCCGAGGACGTTCACGTGGAGGTGCGCCACGCGAGCGCTCGCCCACCACGATCCCGACAGCACCGCGGTGCCCATCAGCGCGCCGAGGATCGCCCCGTGGACGAACGCGCCGTGCGCGCGCTCGTACGACCGGATGATCCACGACCACCGGCCGCCGAGCGATCGGGTGCGCAGCCGACGAAGGGTCAGGTACGACCGCATCACCTCGACCACGAGCAGGGTCGCGCCGCCGGCGATCGCGGCGTCCGCCCGGTGCGGGATGCCCCACAGGAGCGAGACGACCCCGATGTTCGTGAGGAGCAGCTGCGCCCTCGGCCGGCGATCGGCCGCATGGGAGAGCGTCGCGGCGAAGTGCCTCGACAACGCGAGCACGAGGTTCGTCACGATGCCGAGCGTGAACAGATGCACGCCGAACCAGCGCCCGGCGTGCCAGCCGCCGGTGACGAGCCACGCCGAGAGCACGACGAGGTACACGAACACGACCCCGGCGACCGCGCGAAGTCGGACGAACGGGCTCATGTGACGACCCGTGATGTCGCGAGGCCGGTGGGCGGACGCACCGTGACGCCCGCCCGCCGCCGCGCATCGATCATCCGACCACGAACGTACCGGTCATCGTGGTCGCGTGGACGTCGCACCGGAAGACGTACGTCCCGGCATCGAGCGCGGGCACCCGGTACGTCGTCTTCGCCGGCCCGCTGATGACGTCGCCGGTGAACAGCGCCGTCGACGCCGACTCGTCCGGATAGATCGAGATGTTGTGCGGCACGCCCGGATCGGTGTTATCGAACGCGATCGTGAACGGCTTGCCGGCCGGCGCGGCCAGGCAGTCCGTCGAGAACGCGCTCGCCTGCGCCGAGACGGCGAGCTCCGTCCCCTTCGGCGCGCACTCGGCCGAGCCGCCCGAGGCCGAGCTCGTCGATCCGCCCGTCGAGCCCATGCCCGGCATGTCGCCCATCGCGGAGGTGGGCGAACCGCCGCCCGACGTCGCGGCCGCGTCCGGCGGGGTCGCCTCGGTCACGCCCGCCGAGAACGGATCGGCCATCGCCGGATACCTGCTCGGGGCGGGCGCGGCGTTCGGGTCGACCTTGATGACTCCGACCGCGCCGAGACCGGTGTACGCGAACGAGTGCGTCACGAACGGATACAGCCCGGCGTCGGGGATCTGCATCTCGAACATCGCACCTCCGCCGGGCGCGATGTTCCAGGTCTGGAGCCCGTAGAGGGGGTTCGCCAGATTGCCGTCGACGTACGTCACGTCCATCATCGTGCCGATCACGTGGAACGCGCTCGTGAGCGTCGGTCCCGCGTCGAGCACCCAGAGCCGGAACCGCTCGTTCGGCCGAACCTCGAGCGGTGCGTCCTTGTACTGGTCGGCCTTGCCGTTCCACACGACGTAGCCGGGCTTGGCGGCGAGCATCTTGTCGTAGTCACCCTCGAACACGCCGTGCACCGGCTTGTCGCTCGGATAGAACTCGCTGTTGACGAGGACGTACTCGCGCTCCTTCGGCAGGTTTTCGGGCTCGACGATGATCGCGCCGTACATGCCGTTCGCGATGTGCTGCAGCACCGGCGGCACGCCGCAGTGGTACATGAAGACGCCCGGATACATCGCGACCCAGTCGAAGCTCTTGGTCTTGCCGGGATCCACCGGCTGGTAGTTCTTGTCCCACGGCGTCATCGCGGCGTGGAAGTCGATCGAGTGCTGCATCCCGATCGAGCTCGCGTTCGTCAGCGTGAAGTGGACGGTGTCGCCGACATGCACGCGGATGACCGGCCCGGGCGCCGTGCCGTTGAACGTCCACACGTGATACGGCTCGTCGGGCGCGATGTCCTGCGTCGTCTCGTACGCAGTGAGATCAACGTTCACGACGGTGCCGTTCGCCTTCATCGTCTTGTACGCCGTCGTGTCGGCGACGGCGGCCGTCCCGTGCCGCTCCGCGGCCGCCTCGCCGGGGCCATGGATCCAGGTCAGCCCGACGATCAGCAGCGCGACCTCGAGGAGGACCCCGCCCAGGAAGAGCCGTCTCATGACACCCTCCGATCTCGCATTTCCGTCTCCGAGCCGGAAGTGTAGGACTACACTCAACGTTTATCAACGGGCCGAACGTTCCTGTACGATCGGGACTATGGATCTGACGCTGTCCAAGACGGGGGACTACGCGGTGCGAGCGGCGATCGCGCTCGCGGACGCGTGGGCGGCCGGCGAGTCGAGGACGATCGCGCAGGTCGCGGCCGAGATGGCCCTGCCGCGGACGTTCACGCCGCAGATCCTCGGCCTGCTCCAGCGCGCCGGGCTCGCCGAGGCTCGAGCCGGCCGCGGCGGCGGCTACCGGCTCACCCGCGAGCCGGAGCAGATCTCGGTCCTCGAGATCGTCGAGGCGGCGGACGGCTCGCTGAAGACGCAGCGATGCGCGCTTCGCGACGGACCCTGTCGGTGGGACGCCGCGTGTGCGATCCACCCGACGTGGGTCGCCGTGTCGGACGCCGTCCGCGAGCGCCTCGGCGCGACGATGCTCGCGGACGTCGCCGCCGAGGATCGACGCCTGATGGCGACCGAGCCGACGCGAAGCGCTCGAAGCGGACGCTGAGGCATCCCGTTCTATCCTTTGCCGACGCCGCGCGTGCCGGCGGCGACGCGAGGGCGGTGAGGGCGCTGACCGGGATCACGGCGGAGATCGAGCGGGGACGCGCCGCGCTCGCACGGCGAGCCTGGGTCGAGGCGTTCGACGCGCTCATCGACGTGCCGGTCTCGGACTTGACCGCGCTCGATCTGTACGGGCTCGCCGACGCTGCGTGGTGGACGAGCAGGTGGGAGGTCTCGATCGGGGTGCGCCAGAAGGCGTACGCCGCCGCGGTCGCCGAGCGCAACGACGCGTTCGCCGGCGGCATCGCGCAGCGGCTGGCGATCGAGCACTTCTCCCGCGGCGAGCCGTCGGTCGGCGCGGGATGGCTCGCACGGGCGCACCATCATCTCGACGGTCGCCCGGGCTCGGTGGAGGTCGCGTTCCTGCACGTGATCGAGTCGACCGTCGCTCGATACGGCGGCGACCTCGTCGCGGCGATCGAGCTCGGAACCCGCGCGATCGACCTCGCCGACCGCTTCGACGATCCGAACGTCCGTCCGATGGCACGGCTGAGCCTCGGCCTCGCGCTCCTCGGCGCCGGCGGCGTGACGGACGGCATGCCGCTGCTCGACGAGGCGATGACGGCCACGATCGCCGGCGAGGTCGACGACTACTTCGCTGGCGTCATCTACTGCAGCGTCATCGATGCGTGCCTCCAGCTGGCGGACGTCCGACGTGCCGGCGAATGGAGCGGCGCCGCGACCGCCTGGTGCGAGGCGCTGACCGAAGGCTCCATCTATCCGGGACTGTGCAGGGTGAATCGCGCCGAGCTCGCGA
>JBKPTC010000121.1:0-4977 GCA_046735355.1 bacterium | reverse complement strand
GACCCGGACAATGCCGGCGGAGGGAGCGAATGCAGCGTGCCGATCCACACCCGCTCGGCGTCATGGTGATCACGTCGGCGCGCGGTTCCGACGGACGGACCCACCGCGACGTCGCGCTCGCGGCGATCGAGGGCGGCGCCGACGCCGTACAGCTCCGCGCGAAGGAGCTGCGCGACGACGAGCTCCGGCCGGTCGCACGCGAGCTCGCGGACGCGTGCCGACGCGAGGGCGTCCTGTTCCTGGTCAACGATCGCGTCGCCGTCGCGCTCGAGAGCGGCGCCGACGGCGCCCACGTCGGACAGGACGACGATCCGGCCGGCGCCCGCGCGCGCCTGGGTACCGGTCCGATCCTCGGCGTGAGCGTCCGGACGCCGGAGGAGGCCGTCGCCGCGGAGCGCGCGGGCGCGGACTACGTCGGGGTCACGGTCTGGGCGACCGCGACCAAGCCGGACGCGCGCCCCGGCGGCCCCGAGCTCGTCGCGGCCGTCGCCCGCGCGGTCTCGCTGCCGGTCGTCGGCATCGGCGGGATCGACGACTCGAACGCGGCCGAGGTGCTCGGCGCCGGGGCGAGCGGCGTGGCCGTGATCTCGGCCGTCGGCGCGGCCGAGGACCCCGTCGAGGCGACGCGCGCGTTGGTTCGAGCCGTCCACGGAGGTGACCGGTGACCGAGCAGCGGACGGGCAAGGCGACGGCGGAGCTGTTCGAGCGGGTGATCCTGCGGCACCTCGGCGCTCGAGACGCCGACGTCGTCGTCGGTCCGCGCCACGGCGTCGACGTCGGGGTCGTCCGGGTTGCCGACGGCGTCGCGATGGCGGTCACGGCCGACCCCGTCTTCATCGTGCCGGCGTACGGCTGGGATCGCGCGGCGTGGTTCGCCGTGCACATCCTCGCCTCGGACGCCGCCACCAGCGGGCTCCCTCTGCGCTGGATGTCGGTCGACCTCAACCTTCCGCCCGAGACGACGGACGAGGACCTCTCCGCTCTGTGGACCGCGTTCGCGCGGACGTGCGACCAGATCGGCATCGCCGTCGTGACGGGGCACACCGCGCGATACGACGGCTGCGCCTGGCCGATGGTCGGCGGTGCCACCTGCATGGCGCTCGGCCGTGAGGACCGCTACGTCACCCCGGCCATGGCGCGCCCGGGCGACGCGGTCGTCGTCACCAAGGGCGCCGCGATCGAGGCGACCGCGCTGTTCGCCGCGACCTTTCCGGCGCGTCTGCGCGCGGCCCTCGGCGACGCCGTGGTCGACGCGGCCGATGGGCTGTTCGAGCGGATGACCGTCGTGCCGGAGGCCGTCGCGGCCCGAGAATTCGGTCTCCGCAACGACGGCGTCACCTCGATGCACGACGCGACCGAGGGCGGCGTGCTCGGCGGGCTGACGGAGGTCGCGGCCGCCTCCGACGTCGGCATGCGGATCGACCTCGAGGACGTGCCGGTCCGGCCCGAGGTGCGGGCCGTCTGCGGCCACGTCGGCATCGACCCGTACGCGTCGATCTCGGAGGGCACGCTGATCGCAACGGTGGTGCCCGACCGGGCGGAGTCGTTCGTGCAGGCGGTCGGCGCTCGGGGCATCGACGCGGCGATCGTCGGCGAGGTAACTGATCGCGACGCGGGGCTCATCCTGCGGACGCCGGAGGGGAAGCGGCCGCTCGAGCATCCCGGCCTCGATCCGTTTTGGGGCGCGTTCGGTCGATGGGCCCAGGAGGCGTCGGGGATCGCCGAGGCGGGCTGACGCGACGTCGATCCGGGTGGCGCGCCGAACCCCCGGCCGGTCAGTCGGCGGCGCGCGCCGCGCGCCGCCGCGACTCGAGCGTGAAGAACTCCACGGCGAGGATCGCCCACCGGTCGTGGTCGCGCCACCGGCCGCGGATCTTGAGGTATCTCGGTGAGAAGCCCTCCTTGCGGAACCCGATGCGCTCGACCAGACGCGCCGACGCCGCGTTGCCCGGCTGGATGTTCGCCTCGATCCGGTGGAGTCCCTGGGCCGCGAACGCGTGCCGAAGCACCAGCCGGATGCCCTCGCTCATGTATCCGTGGCCGGCGAACGGCTCGAACGCGTAGTACCCGAGGTACGCGCTGCGGAAGTTCCCGCGCACGATCTCGCCGAGGTTGGCGACGCCGGCGATCGCGTCGTCGCTCGTTCGGCAGATCAGGAAGAGGAGGGCGTTGTCCCGGTTCGCTCGCCGGAGGTAGTCGTCGAACTCCTCGCCGGACGGCACGACGATCCACGGCGCGTGCAGCCGAGCGCTCTCGCGCGCCCGCTCGAGGAACTCGGTCTTGTCGGCCGCGTGGGGATGGCGGAGGTAGGCGCGCGCGCCGGTCTCTATGCCGCGCGTCAGCGGAGCCACGTCTTGGTGATCGCCTTGGTGAAGTTCCAGCCGTACCGCAACGACTTCGGCTTCTTGCTCTCGCCGCCGCGCCGCGTCAGGAACGTCACCGGCACCTCGACGATCCGAGCATGCTGCCGGAGCGCCTCGATCGTGACCTCCGACGTCCAGAACTGGTCCTGCTCCAGGAGCAGCTTGCGAAGCGTCGACGCGCGCGTGGCGCGGTAGCCGCTCGAGATGTCGGTCACGCGCTGCCCGGTCAGGATCGTGACGAGCCACGAGAAGAAGCGCACGCCGATGCCGCGGATCGCCGCGCCGCCCTCGTAGTCGCCGAGCATCCGCGAGCCGTTCACGTGATCCGCCTGGTCCTCGATGATCGGCTTGACGAGGATCGGGATCTCCTCGGGCTGGTGCTGCCCGTCGGCGTCGAGCGTCACGACGATCTCGGCGCCGAGCCGGAGCGCGACGTCGTACCCGACGCGAAGCGCCAGGCCGCCGCCTCTGCGGATCGGGAGGCGGGCGACGAGCGCGCCGGCGGCGCGCGCCGCATCGGCGGTGCCGTCGTCCGAGCAGTCGTCGACGACGATCGAGACGAGCGGGTAGCCCTCGACCTGCTCGGGCATCGCGTGGATCACCGCGCCGACGTTCTCGGCCTCGTTGTACGCGGGCGAGATCGTGACGATCTTCGAACCGTCGCGGACGGCCTCGGTGGCCAGGTCCCAGTCGAAGTCACGCTGCGCGAGCGCCTCGACGAGCAGCCGCATGCTCCGTTCGTTCCAGTCGACGTAGCTCTGCATCCGGAAGACGAGCGCGAAGAGCAGGATCACGGCGATCATCAGCGCGCCGGTCAGCCGCTGACCGCTCCCCGGCCTGAAGTTCAGCGCGTCGAATACCGGGTTGAACAGGTTGGGCGCGAGCGCGAGCAGCAGGATCGCCGCCGCGATCAGCGTGGTGATCATGAGGTTCAGCCGGCTGATCTGTCGCCGCCGATACCGGACGACGGCGCTCGCGAACAGCGCGACCGCGAAGACGCCGCCGACGACGCGGAGCGCGAGCATTCGGGGCGTCCGCCTCAGCCGGCGGCCGGCTGCGAGACCGCCGACTTCCACCGGGTGGACGGCATGATGTGATCCGGGATCACGCGGTCCTTGTAGCGCTCGATGATCGAGAACATCGACTCGATCAGCGTCTCGGACAGCAGGTGCGGCCTCAGGCCGAGATCGAGCAGCTTGGTGTGCTTGGCGTTGTAGTAGTGCTCCTCGAGCTCGACGCGCGGGTTGTCGAGGTGCTCGATTCGAACGTCGATCCCGGTATCCGCGCCCGCCTCGCGCACCTTCTCCGCCAGCTCGACGATCGAGAACTGCTCGGTGAACTGGTTGAACACGCGGAACTCGCCCGGCTCGGCGGGGTTCAGCGTCGCGAGCTCGACGCACCGCAGCGTGTCGACGATGTTCAGGTACCCGCGCGTCTGGCCGCCCTTCCCGTACGCCGTCAGCGGATGGCCGATGACCGCCTGGAGGCAGAACCGGTTGAGCGCGGTCCCGAAGACCTCGTCGTAGTCGAACCGCGTGAGCAGACGCTCGTCGAGCTTCGTCTCCTCGGTCTCGATGCCGTACACGACGCCCTGGTTGAGATCCGTGGCACGGAGCCCCCAGATGCGGCACGCGAAGTGGATGTTGTGCGAGTCGTGGACCTTCGTCAGGTGGTACCAGCTGCCCGGGAGCTTCGGGAAGGGAAGCGTGTCCGACCGGCCGTTGTGGTCGATCGTGATGAATCCCTCCTCGATGTCGATGTTCGGCGTGCCGTACTCGCCCATCGTTCCGAGCTTGACGAGATGCGCGTCCGGAGCGAACTCCGCCATCGCCCACAGGACGTTGAGCGTGTTGATCACGTTGTTCTGATGCGTGAAGACCGCGTGCGAGCGGTCCTTCATCGAGTAGGGGGCGGACGGCATCTCGCCGTAATGCACGATGGCCTCGGGCCGGAACTCGGTGAAGAGTCGTTCGACGACGTCCCACTCGACGAGGTCGCCCTCGGTCACGCCGATGTCGAGGCCGGTGACCTCCTTCCACACGGCGGCGCGCTCGGGGAGCGAGGGAAGGATCGGCGTCAGCGAGTCGGTGCCGGCCTCCGCGTGCGCGCGGCGGCGCAGGTAGTTGTCGGCGGCGTGGACCTCGTGGCCTCGCTTCGAGAAGTACATCGAGGTGGCCCAGCCGAGGTATCCGTCGCCGCCGAGGATGAGGATCCGCATGCCTATATCTCCAGCGTGTCGGGGTCGGTGGATTCTACCCGCGTCGACGTCGCCCGCCCGGCCATCGGTCATGCGGTGCAGCCGTAGCCGGGGCGGCCGACGACAGGGGGCAGCGCCGGGTTCGGCGTGAACCCGTCGACGGCGTACACCGTGCCACTCGCGTTCGAGAAGACGGCGTCGAGATACGGTGCGTCGGCGAGCGCGTTCCGTCGCTCGCCGTCGAGCCGCGGCCACCCGCCGAGCGCGTGTCCCTCGGTGCTGACGACCACGACGCCGACGCCGTTCCGTTCGAGGTAGGCGCGGCCGCTCGCCGGATCATCGAAGTAGCCGGTGGCCCGTAGGATTTGTTCGACGGCGATGCCGAGGACGGTCGGACGGATGTGCGGGCCCATGCCC
>JBKPTC010000120.1:0-51261 GCA_046735355.1 bacterium | reverse complement strand
CGAGATTCCTTCATAGGTCTCGTGGGCTCGGAGATGTGTATAAGAGACAGCGCTCAGCGGATGCCCCGCCGCGACGAGCTCACCGATCGAGGGCGGCATCGCGTCGCCGGCCGCCACGGAGTCCGCGACGCGCTCGAGCTCGTCGGCCCGTTCGTCGACCGCGGCCCGGTGATCCGGTGTCCGCATCGACGCGCCGTCCCGCACCAGCGCGCCGCCGGCGACCACCACGTCGAGCAGCGCGTCGACCGCGGGATGCCGGGCGCGGCCGACCGCGGCCGCGACGGCGGCGCGAACGTCCGTCGCCGGAGCACCCGGCTCGAGCGGGTTCGCCCTCTGGTGGCGGTCCACCTTCTCGACGGCGGTCGCGCGCGCCGTCTCGATCAGCCGCCGATCGAGCCACCACGAGCCGGCCCGCTCCGCGCCGGCGATCGTCGCGGGATCGGCGCCGGCGATCTCGCGCAGATCGGCCGATCGGACGGCGCCGCGCTCTCGCACGAGGATCGCAGGGAGCTCGTCCGGGATCGCCGCCTCGCGCTGCCGGAGCCGGGCCGTCGGGTCGGCGCCGGCGCGCCGGGGCGGAGCCGCGTCGAGCACCGTCCCGCCCGCGACGGTCTCGTCGCGTCCGGCGTCGCGGACGACGAAACGGTCTCCCGGCGCGAGGACGAGGGGCCCGGCGGTATGGACCCGGACGAAGGTCCGCTCGCCCGGGCTCACGCGTCCGCCGCCGTAGATCCGGATGCGCGCGTCGCGATCGGCGGCGCCCGCGTACACCTCGTACGCGCCGCGCGCGGACAGGTCGTGCGCGAGACCGCGCACGGGCGACAGGGACGCCTCGAACACGGACGTCGGACGCCACGCATCGGGATGGACGAGGACGTCGCCCCGATGGATCGCGGTTCGCTCGACGCCGGCCAGGTTGACCGCGACGCGCGAGACCGGCGTCGCCCGGTCCAGTTTCCGCTTGTGCGTCTGCAGGCCGCGGATCCGTGCGCGCGCGCCAGCGGGAAGCAGCACAACCTCATCGCCGGTCGACAGCTCGCCGCCGGTCAGCGTTCCCGTGACGACCGTTCCGGCGCCCGAGATGGCGAAGACCCGGTCGACGTGAAGTCGCGCCCGGCCCGAGCGCGCGGGGTCCGGGACGGAGCCGGCGATCCGGTCGAGCGCCGAGGCCAGCTCGTCGATGCCCTCGCCGGTGAGCGACGAGCACGCCACGACGTCCGCCCGCTCGAGCGCGGTGCCGGTGAGCCGCTCGGCCACCTCATCCCTCGCGATGGCGAGCGTCTCGCCGTCGACGAGGTCCGTCTTGGTGAGCGCGACGACGCCGGCGTCGACGCCGAGCACATCGAGGATCTGCAGGTGCTCTTCTGACTGCGGCTTCCACCCGTCGTCCGCCGCGACCACGAACATGACGAGCCGCACGGGGCCGACGCCGGCGAGCATGTTGCGGATGAACCGCTCGTGGCCGGGAACGTCGACGAACCCGATCTCGCGCCCGCTCGGCAGCGTCAGCCACGCGAACCCGAGGTCGATCGTGAGGCCCCGTCGCTTTTCCTCCTCGAGCCTGTCGGGGTCCATCCCCGTCAGCCGAAGGAGCAGGCTCGACTTGCCGTGGTCCACGTGTCCCGCGGTCGCGACGACGTGGACGACGCCGGCCGTCTCAGCCATCGCCGCCGAGGCCCCCGAGCGCGTAGTCGACGGCGCGCGCGACGTCCTCGATCTCCTCGTCGGCGACGGTCCGTGCATCGAGCGCGACGCCGGTGTCGTCCACGCGGCAGAACACACTCGGGCTACCCGTTCGGAGTCGCGCCGCGAGCTCGGCCGGCCCGGCGAACGCGATCTCGACGGCCCACGACGCGAGCGTTGAGCCTGGCATCGAACCGCCGCCGACGGCGGCCTGCGACCGCCGGACGGTCGCGGCGGCGTCCGGCCGCCGCGCGAGCAGCGCGTCCGCGATCCGCGTCGCCCGTCGCCTCGTGACGTCCGGGCGCTCGCGAAGCATCCGCCACACCGGGATCTCGTCGCGCGCGCCGCGCGCGTGCAACAGCAGGACACGCTCGACGGCGGCGATCTGCATCTTGTCCACCCGCACCGCGCGCGCGATCGGATGTCTGCGAAGACGCTCGATCAGCGCGGTGGGACCGAGCGCGACGCCGGCCTGCGGGCCGCCGAGCAGCTTGTCGCCCGAGAACACGACGACGTCGGCGCCGGCGCCCAGAGCCTCGACCGCCGTCGCCTCGTCGGCGGGCAGGCCGGGACCGCGCGCGAGCAGCCCGGATCCCAGGTCGTACATGAACGGCACGCCGGCCGAGCGCGCGAGCGCGCTCACCTGTGCGGCCGACGGCGAGGCGGTGAAACCGACGATCCGGTAGTTGCTCGGATGCACCTTGAGGACGAGGCCGGTTCGCGGTCCGATCGCGGAGCGGAAGTCCGACACGCGCGTCCGGTTGGTCGTTCCGACCTCGACGAGCTTGGCGCCCGATGCACCGAGGATGTCGGGGATGCGGAACTCGCCGCCGATCTCGATGAGCTCGCCCCGCGATACGATGACCTGCTTGCCGCGGGCGAGTGCGGCGAGCGCGAGCAGCAGCGCCGCCGCCCCGTTGTTCACGACGAGCGCGTCCTCCGCCCCCGTCAGCGCGGTGAGGAGCGTCTCGGCTCGAGACGAGCGCCGTCCGCGCTTGCCGGTCACGCGGTCGATCTCGAGGTCCGCGTACCCCGCCGCGACGCGTGCGACGTCGAGCGCGGCATCGCGCGGCAGCGGGGCCCGTCCGAGACCGGTGTGCAGGATGACGCCGGTCGCGTTGATTACCCGGTCGAGGCCCGCCGCGACGAACGCCGCGCTCTGGAACGCGCGCGCCAGGATCACGTCGGGCTCCGGCGGCTCGGCACCGCGCGCGGACGCGGCTCGAAGCGTCGCGAGCGTGCGGATGAGCTCGGCCTTCAACAGCGGCCGTCCGAGCGTGGCGGCGGCGCGCCGGCCGGGATCCGAGCGCAGCAGCGCGTCGACCGACGGAAGCCGTCTGCGCGCCTCGCGACCGACCGCGCCCATGTACTCGGTGAGCCTACAGACGCGCCCGCGATGCGCTCGACCGCGCCCGTCGGGGGCCGGCCCCGGCCGATGGTCGCTGCGACGGGCGTCGTGGCAGGATAGGTCCGTCGTGGAGACCGAGGAGCGCGCCGAGGAACGAAGGTCGTTCACCGCCGCCGCCGAGCACTGGATGGTTCGCGGCGGCGGTCTCGACATCGAGACCGTTCCCGCGTCGGCAGGGCTGCGGACCGAGGAGATGCTCCTCAACATCGGGCCGCAGCACCCCTCCACCCACGGCGTCCTCCGGCTCGTGCTCGAGCTCGACGGCGAGCTCATCACGCGCGCCGAGCCGGTGATCGGCTACATGCACCGCGGGGCGGAGAAGCTCTCGGAGCATCGTGACGCGCGTCAGGTGCTCGTTCTGATGAACCGGCACGACTGGCTGTCGGCCTTCAACAACGAGCTCGCGTGGGTCATCGCCGTCGAGCGACTCCTCGGCATCGAGGTGCCGGACCGCGCACAGTGGATCCGGACGATGTTCGCGGAGTGGAACCGGATCCTGAACCACCTGATGTTCGCGGGCTCCTATCCGCTCGAGCTCGGCGCGATCACGCCGCTCTTCTACGCCTTCCGAGAGCGCGAGGCGATCCAGAACCTGATGGAGTCCGCCACCGGAGCGCGGATGCACCACTCGTACGCGCGGGTCGGCGGCCTCAAGGACGATCTTCCGCGCGGCTTCCTGCGGCAGGCCGCCGAGGTGCTCGGCTGGGTGCGCTCCAAGCTGGGCGAGTACGACAACCTCGTCATGGGCAACGAGATCGTGCACGCTCGAACGCGCGGCATCGGCGTGCTGCCGGCCGAGACGGCGATCGCGTACGGGTGCTCGGGTCCGACGCTGCAGGCCTCGGGCGTCGCGATGGATCCTCGCAAGGACACGCCGTACGAGAAGTACGGCGAGGTCGAGTTCAACGTGCCGGTCGGACGCACCGGCGACTCGTACGACCGGCTGTGGGTCCTGATCCAGCGGATGCGCGAGTCGTGCGACATCATCGAGCAGTGCCTGGACAAGCTGCCGCCCGGCGACTACGTCGCTCCGAAGCTGCCGAAGAAGATGAACCTCGACGGTGAGATCTACGTCCGGACCGAGAACCCGCTCGGCGTCATGGCGTACTACCTGGTCGGCGACGGCAAGAAGAACCCGTACCGGCTGAAGATGCGCACCGCGTCGTTCTCCAACGTTTCCGTGCTGCCCGCGATGTTGCCCGGAACGCTCGTTCCGGACCTGATCGCGATCCTCGGCTCGATCTTCTTCGTCGTCGGCGACATCGACAAGTAGCGCGCACGCGATCGTCCACTGCGCCGCCGCGCGCGGCGCGCTACGTCTGCCGGTTGAACCAGACGCCCCCGGGCCCGGTCCAGCTGAAGCCCTCGCCCCACACGGCGATCGTCTTGCCGGCGCTCGTCACCGCGATCTCGCCGTAGTCGCCGTAGGGCTCGAGGAACCCGCTCCCGCTCTTGTAGTCGGCTCCGGTCGCGGCGTCGGAGATCTTGACGGCCGCCGTCCACGTCTGGCCGCCGTTGGACGAGCTGCGGTAGTAGACGTTCCAGACGTCTGTGTCGTTGCCGGTCGTCTGCGCGTACCACGCTCGAACGTCGCCGGTGCCGGCCTGCTCGACCGCCGGGTCGGTCGCCTCCTCCCCGGCCACCGAGATCGCGCTCCGCGCCGACCATGTGAGGCCGCCGTCCGTCGAACGCCGGACCCAGATCCGCTGCGGTCCGAGGTTCGCCGTCGCGCCGTCGTAGAGCAGGACGAGCGCTCCGGCTGCGTCCGCCGAGATCCCGCTGTGCCCGAGGTAGAAGTCGGAGCTGCATCCGTCCGCGACGCACGGCTCGCCGACCGGCACGGTGTCGACGAGGACGTCGCGCCACGTCGCCCCTGCGTTCTTCGACACGAACACGTGGTGCTCGACGGTTCCCTCCGCCGACCCGCCGGGGCCGGTGTACGTGAGGCTGCTCTCCGAGAAGACGACCGTTCCGTCGGGCAGCACGTCGCCGTCGAACGCGAAGAAGTACCGGCGCGAGTCGACGAGCTTCGTCTGGGTCCACGTCGCGCCCGCGTCGTGCGACTGCGCCACGTACGGATCTCCGCCCTGCGGACCGTTGAACGAGATGTACACGTCCCGGCCGTCGTCGCTGACGGCGAGCGCTGGCTTGTCGTTCCACGAGACGTTGCCCCACGTCGCGACCGGGTCGCTCCAGGTCGCGCCGTGGTCGGAGGACTTCGCGAACACGACGTTGTAGCCGATCATGAAGGCGGCGTAGACGTCGCCCGTGCCCGGGACCACCTCGATGATCGGATCGAACTGGCCCGATCCCTTGCAGGCGCAGACGGGAGCGCCGTCCGTCCACGTCCGGCCGCCGTCCGACGAGCGCTCGAGCACCAGGTACGGGGCGGGACAGTTGCCGGAGCACGGCTTCGGCACGCCATACCTCGTCACGAGGATGTAGACCCACGGTGAGCGAGGGTCGGCCGCGATCGCCGGCTCCCAGTCGTCCGTCCCCGCGTTGAACAGCTGCTCGCCGGCCCATCCCGTCGCCGGCGTCGCGGTGACCGCCTGCGCCTCGAACAGACCGGCCCGCTTCGCCGCGTGGAACGCGTCGAGCCGCTCCTGCGTCGACTCGGCCTGCTCCTGCGCCTCCTCGTTCGCGCCGGCGCGCGCCTCCTCGCCCGGTACGTCCGTGTCGCCCTCCACGTGGCCCGCTGCCAGGCTGTCTCCGCTCGTCGGAACCACAGGCGACGGGCCCGTAGAGACGAAGACGAGCGCGCCGGCGAGCCCGAGCAGCACGGCGACGGCGACGATGAGCGGTGTTCGGCGTCCGGATCTCACGGTCGGCCCCTCCCTCGACGACGTGTGAAGACCCGGGGACGCTAGCCCGCTCGCCCGGAGCGGGTCAATCGGACGGACGTCGCTCGAGCGCGGCGGCCAGCCATCGAGGTGGCTCGAGTCCGGCGGTCGCGAGGAGGAGCCATCGGTGCGCGCCGAGACCCTCGCGCGCGACGAGCAGTGACGCCCGGTTCCGCGCCGCCCACGCGCGTGCGCGCCTCCCGGGTTCGGAGTCGTCGTGGGCCGCGCGGTCGCGATCGACCCAGCCGTCGAAGCCGAGCGCGCGCAACGCCGCCCGCTGCGTGACGCGGCCGAGCACGACGAGGCCTCGCTCGCGCGCCCGCGCCTCGACCGCGTCGAAGTCGACGCCGGCGGTGACGTCGACGGCGCCCGGCCGTTCGAGGACGTCCTCGATCACGCGGTGCGACCGATACCCGTGGACGTCCCGCCCCCGCTCGCTCGAGTAATCGATCAGGAGTGCGTACGAGTCCCGCATGCGGTCGGCCAACGCGTCGACGAACGCCAGCGCTCCGACCGGCGCGACCGCGTCGCCCTCGACGTCGGCGAACGGGACGAGCTCGGGCCGGATCGGGGTCTCGACCTCGACGAGGCGGTCGCCGGCGATGCCGACGCGGATCTCGACGGCGCGTCGTCCGGTGCGGCGGACCCGCGCGAACGGCAGGTTGTCGACCAGCTCGTTCGCCACGACGACCGCCCGATCGATCCGGGTCACCCGCTCGATCGACGGATACGTCTCGACGCCGAGGCGTCCGAGGGCGGCAGCCGCGGCCGATCCGCGCTCGGCCGCGACGTATCGGAGCGGACCGGCCGTCGCGAGGATCTCGCGGAGCGTTCGCGCGAGCGTGCCGTCGCCGGCGCCGACCTCGACGAGGGTCGCCGGCGCGGGGGCGCCGAGCAGCTCGTGGAGCTGGCCGAACGCGAGCGCGATCGCGAATCCGAACCACGGATGCACGTGCGGACTGGTGACGAAGTCGGTGCCGACTGGATGCGTCTGGTAGTAGCCGCCGTCGCCGTACAGCGCCAGCTCCATGAACCGGTCGAACGGCATCGGCCCGGTCGCCCGGATCTCGTCGACGACCGCTCGCCGAACGGCGTCCGGGTCGCGCGCGCCAGTGCCGCCGTCCGTGCTCACGGCCGAAGCGTATCGACGCGGCCTGCGAGAATCGGCGTCGTGCCGGACGCCATCCGCGAGGCCGCCTCGATCATCGCCGTCCGTGACGGCGCCGCAGGGCCCGAGGTCCTGGTCATCGAGCGCAGCCGCGACGCGCGCTTCCTCCCCGGATACGTCGCCTTTCCGGGCGGCGCCGTGGACGATCACGACGCGTCGCTGGCCGAGCGATGGTTCGGCTCCGCCCGTGAGGCGGCTCGTGCCTGCGCCGTGCGCGAGCTGATCGAGGAGGTCGGACTTCGCCCATCGCCCACCGGCGTCTCGGTCGCGAAGGGCGATGCGCTCGAGGCGGTCGACATCCGCGCCGAGCGCCTGCCCGAGCTGGCGCGGTGGATCGCGCCGCCGGACGTGCCGGTCAGGTTCGACGCTCGGTACTTCGCGCTCGAGGTCGCCTCCGCGGTCGAGCCCGTTCCCGACGGCGAGGAGGCGGCGGCGGCGTGGTGGGTCTCGCCCGCCCGGCTGCTCGACGACTGGAAGGCCGGTTCGTGCCGTCTCTACTGGCCGACGTACTTCACCGTGCGGACGCTCGTCGCGTGTGCGACCGTGCGCGATCTCGTCGGTTCGCGCTTCGAGACGCGCGAGCCGGACGAGGAGGAGCTCGCCGGGCTGCCGCGCTCCGTCTTCTGGCAGGAGGAGCCGTGACGCCGATCGTTCGCGTGCTCGCCCAGAACCCGGGCCTCCGCGAGCTCGACGGCACGAACACGTGGGTGGTCGGCCGCGCGCCCGCGATTGTGATCGATCCGGGCCCGCAGGACGAAGACCACCTCCGCGAGATCGGCCGGACGGCCGGCCGGATCGGGCGGATCCTGCTCACGCACGATCATCCCGATCACGCGCCGGGCGCGATGGCGCTCGGCGAGCTGAGCGGCGCGCCCGTCTTGGCCGTTCGTCCGCCCGAGGGGGGCGAGCGGCTGCGCGACGGCGAGCGCGTTCGCTCGGCAGGAGTCGAGCTGGTCGTCGTCGCGACGCCCGGGCACACGCCCGATCACGCGGCGTTCTGGCTCGAGCGCGACAGGGCCTTGTTCACCGGTGACGCGGTGCTCGGCCGCGGCACCAGCGTCATCGATCCGCCGGAGGGCGACCTGGCCGCGTATCTCCGGTCGCTGAACCGGATGCGCGAGCTGCGGCCGCGAACGATCCACCCCGGGCACGGCCCGCTCGTCCTCGACGCCGAGAACAAGCTCGAGGAGTACCTCGCGCACCGGTCCGAGCGCGAGCGCCAGGTCCTCGACGCCCTCGCCGGCGGGAGTCGTTCGATCGACGATCTCGTCGGCGAGATCTACGCCGGGTATCCGGCCGAGCTGGTCGAGCTGGCCGGTCGATCGGTGCTCGCGCACCTGCTGAAGCTGGAGACGGAAGGTAGGGCCGCCAAGCGGACGACCTCGGGTGTGCAGCGATGGCGCGTCGTCGAGCCGAAGATCTGCGAGCGGTGCGGCCGCCGACCGGTCAAGGGCCGCGCCAAGCTGTGCGGGCCGTGCAGCGTGGCGGTTCTGCAGGAATCGGGCTAGCCGCCGAGGCTCGACGACGTGCTCGCGCGAGCGCGACGCACGATGGCAGCGCGCGAACGCGTCTCAGGCTCGGTCCCCCGCGCGCGCGAGCGCCGCGAGATCCGGGATCACGACCGACCGCCCCCGTCGGTGGATCAGTCCGCGCGACGCGAGCGAGCGAAAGCTCCGGTTGACCGACTCGCGCGAGGCCCCGACCATCTGGCCGAGGTCCTCCTGGGTCACGAAGATCCCGAGCCGCACGCCGCGCTCGTCCGGAACGCCGTGTCGGATCGCCAGGTCGTGCAGCCGGCGCGAGACGCGTGTTCCGACGTCCAGCGCCAGCGCGTCCTCGAGCGCGCCACACGTCCGCCTGAGCCGGCCCGCGAGGAGCCGCAGCACCTCCCCCGTGGTGGCGGGGTTCCGCTCGAGGACCGCCTGGAGCGCGTCGACGTCGATCGGCAGCACGTACGCCCAGCTGACGGCGCGCGCCTCGACGGGAGACGGCTCGCCGAGCAGCGCCGACTCGCCGAACACCTCGCCCGGCTCGATCAGCGCGAGGACGACCTGGCGCCCCGACGGCAGCACGGAGCTGATGCGAACGATGCCGCGGGTGACGAGGAACAACGACGTCGACGTCTCGCCCTGGCGAACGATCGGCGCGGCATCGTCGTACCGGCGGGGGAGGGAAGCGGCCGCTGCGAGCGGGGTTCCCATCGCGCCGAACGCTATCCGGAGGCACCGACATCGCGGGCCGCGGGCGCGTCGCCGCCCGGCGCCCGGTCGGCCGCTTCGACATCCACGGCTCCGTCGCGCTAGGCTGCGCGCCGGGCGCGCCGCACCGAGCCGCGCGCCGCAACGACGTCGAAAGGGGCCGAGCGTGGGCAAGGGCGGACAGGAGCTCCTGGCCCAGGTTCCGTTGTTCTCGCACCTGTCCCGGCGTCAGCTCAAGCGGCTCGCCGACTCGACCAGCGAGCAGCGGTACATGGAGGATGCGGCCATCGTCCGCGCCGGCGAGGACGGAGACTCCTTCTACGTGATCGTCGAGGGCCAGGCGCGCGTCGAGAACGCCGCCGGCAAGATGGTCAACCACCTCGTTCCGGGCGACTTCTTCGGCGAGATCTCGCTGCTCGACGGGGGCGCTCGCACGGCGACCGTCGTCTCCGAGACGCCGATGCGGATGCTCGTCCTCAAGCGGAACACGTTCCGGAAGGTCGTCACCGACGACTCCACGGTCGCGACCAAGCTCCTCGAGTACGCCGCCGCCCTGCTCCGCCGTCTCGAACGTCCGATCGCGGGCTGACGCGCTCGCGTGCGGGCCGAGCTGTACCGCCCGGCGGCCGCCGAGGGTGAGCCCGACACCGTCGTCGCCGTCGCGACCTGGCGGGACGACCGCGCGAGCGTCGAGATCCTCGATCCGTCCGTGACAGGGCTCGACGACGTCGTGCGGCCGACCCCCGTGGCCGTCGACGATCCGGCCCTCCGCTCGCAGGGAACGACCGGCGAGGTGTTGCTGCAGCCGGGCGATCGCGACTGGTTCCTGGCGGCCGTTCGAACGCGCTCGGCCTCGCTCGGGCTCTCCGTTCGGTTCGTGCCCGACGCCGGTCCGGGCGGATGGGATCCGGCGTCGGGATACCGCCGGTTCGACGAGCAGGTCGAGAAGCTCGCGCGCGAGCGCTCCTGACGAGGCGCTTACCGGCTCACTCGGCAGCGGGCGTCGAGGCGTCGATCCGCGACAGGTGCGCCTTGCCCGCGTCGCAGAACGGAAGGAAGTCGCACCAACGGCACTGCGGCCCGGGCGTCGGATCGAACCGCCCCCCGGCGATCCCGCCGAGCCAGGCGCGCAGCCGGTCGCGAACGGCCCGCTCGTCGTCGACGCGGTGCGTCGTCTCGGCGCCGCTCGCGAGATACAGATACGTGAGCGTGAGGTCCTCGGCTCGCTTGTTCCACACGTCCAGGCACGCGAGCGCGTAGATGTCGAGTTGCGCGCGGGCCGTCGCATCGTCCGCGCGAGGCTCACGTCCGGTCTTGTAGTCGACGACCTCCCACGGTCCGTCGGGCTCGCCGTAGATCGCGTCGATCCGGCCGCGGATCACGAAGCCGTCGATCGACAGCAGGAACGGCCGCTCGGCGTACAGCGGGACCTTGTCCGAGAATCGACTGTCGAGGAACGCCTGCCGGAGGTCGTTGAGCTTGCCGGGCTCGCCCGCGAGCTCCTCGGCGGTGAGATCGGGAACGTCGTCGATCTCGAGCAGCGTCGCCTGGCCGCGCGACTGCCGTTCGATCCACCGGTGGATCTCCGTGCCGATCCGTGCGGCCGGGCCGCTGAACCGCGGGAGCGGCCGGACGGCCGTCCAGTAGAACCGTTTCGGGCAACGTCCGTACTCGATGACGCCGCCGACGGAGGACGACGTCGGGATCCACGGATGGCGTTCGCCCGCGTCGTCCGATTCGCGGAGATGGGTCGCGAGCGTCCGGCGTGCGCGAACGATCGCCTCGAACGCGTCGGCCTGCTCCGGGCCGAGCCGCTCGAGCAGCTCCTGCTGGACGCCGCCGGCCTCTGAGGCGGCGACGGCGCCGGCGCGCCATCCGCCGGGAAACAGCTCGTCGGCCTCGCCCTCGCGTAGCGCGGGCCCGGGCCATGGAAGGACGGCGGCCTGCCGGTACCCCGCGAGCGGGTTGGTCTCGTGCTCGCGGACCTCCCACCGGGGCTGCGCATGGCCGGTCGACTTCGCCCAGTGCACGAGCTCGTGATGGAACGCGCCGGCGCCCTTGGCGGCCTGCAGCGTCTCGCCGTACCACTCCGCCGACGAGACGAACAGCCGCTCGCGCGCGCGCGTGAGCGCGACGTACGCCGTCCGGCGTTCCTCGTACTCCTCCTGTTTCCGTAGGTCGTTCTGGAAGTGCGACATCACGCCGTCGAACGCCGGCAGCAGATCGCGGTCGCGCCGGAGCTCGACGTCGAGCGAGGAGGCCTTGCGCGCCGGGTTCTCCTGAACGCGCGTGTCGGGGAACAACCGATCGGCGAGCCCCGGCACGAACACGGTGTCGAACTCGAGGCCCTTGGCCGCGTGGATCGTCATGACCTTGACCGAGTCGTCGTCGCTCGGCTGCACCGGGTTCCACTCGCGGTCGTCCTCGATCGAGTCGACGTATGCGAGGAACGCGGCGAGCGAGAGCTCGCCCTCGATCGGCTGGAAGTCGTCGACCTGATCGAGGAACGCGGCGAGGTTCCTGCGCTTGGCGGACGCCGTCACCTGATCGAGCTCCGCGTCGAGCTCGGCGAGCAGCCCCGTCCGTCGCACGATGTCGGCGAGGAACGCCGCGACCGGGCGTCGTGCGGCCTCGCGGAGGTCGGCCAGCTCGCGGCGACACTCCTCGAGCCGCGCCCGGCCCTGCTCCGAGAGGTCACGGATCTCGTCCAGGTGCTCGAGCGCCTCGACGATCAGGAACGGCCGGTCCTCGAGCAGACCCTCGTCGACGTCCGCGCGCTCCTCCCGCAGCCGTGCGGCGAACGCCGACGTGCTCTCGCGCGTCCACGCCGCCACACGGGCGAGGTCGCCCGGCGAGACGCGATAGCGAGGTCCCGTGAGGATCCTCGCGAGCGCGATGCCGTCCTCGGGGCTCGCCGCGACGCGGGCGTACGCGAGCACCTCGACGACCTCGGGCACGTGCAGCAACCCGGCGAGGCCGATGAACTCGGCGGGGATGTCGCGCGCGGCGAACGCGGTCTGGAGCGGCTCGAACAGCCGGTGCGTCCGGCACAGCACCGCGTTGGAGCTCCACGGTCGGCCCTCGGCGTGGAGCGCCAGGATGCGCTCGGCGATGTCTTCGGCCTCGGCGACCTCGTGGTCGAGCAGCGCGATGCCGACCTCGCCCGTTCCGTTGGGCGGATAGGGGCGCAGCTCCTTGTCCGGGTCCGGACGCTGCTTGGCCGGCACCTTCGCGATGATCTCGTCGGCCGCCTCCAGGATGAACGAGCCCGAGCGGAAGTTGGTGTAGAGCGGAAGCTTCTCGGCCCCGCTCCCGTCGGTGCACCGGAACTCCTGCGGAAACGTGAGCAGGTTGTGCAGGCTCGCGCCGCGCCACGCGTAGATGTTCTGATCCGGATCGCCGACCGCCGTGACGGGATGACCGCCGCCGAACAGCGACGCCATCAGCGTGGCCTGGGCGTGGTTGGTGTCCTGGTACTCGTCGAGCAGCACGGCTCCGAAGCGTTCGCGATATTCCGCGCCGACCTCGGGGCGCTCGCGCGCGATGCGGACGGCGAACGCGATCTGGTCGCCGAAGTCGATCACCCCGAGCTCCCGCTTGATCCGTCGGAAGACCGCCACCGCGCGCGCGAGCTCCGAGCGCTCGAACGCCGCCTCGTACGGCTCGTCGGACTTCGCCGACGAGAGGAACGGCAGCTTCGATTCGACGTGCTCCTCGAGCTCCTCCGGCGTTCGGAGGTGGTTCTGCAGTTGGTCGTCGAGCGCGAGGATCCGCTGCACGATCGACGGCTGCCATCGCGTCGACGAGCGCTCGAACGTCATCTCGTCCAGCACGCGCGCCGCGATCTCCATCCGTTGGGCGGGCGTGACGATCCGTTGGTCGGGCTCGATGCCGACGCGCATGCCGTGGCGTTCGATCACCTGCGCCGCGAACCCGTGGTAGTTGAGGACCTCGGGCTCCTCGCCCTCCTCGAGCCCGTCGATCGAGGCGAGCGCCCGCCGGATCCGCAGCGACAGGTTCTCCGTGGCCTTGGTCGTGAACGTGAGGCACAGGACGTTGCCGGGCATGACGCCCTCGCCGTCGACGAGCCGCTGCGCCGCGAGCGCGAGATAGATCACGCGGGCGGCCATGACCGAGGTCTTGCCCGAGCCGGCGCCGGCGACGAGGACGAACGGCCGAAGGGGGTATGAGATCGCGCGCCACTGCTCCTCCGTCGGCTCCGCGCCGAGGAAGCGCGTGATGGCCGCGGGATGGCCCGTCACGTCGCGACCTCCTGCCGAGAACGGAACGCGGCGCCGAACACCGGTGCGCCCTGCGCGTAGCGCGCACACATCGTTTGGAATCGGCAGAAGAAGCAGTTGGCCGAGGTGCTTGCCGTGTACGCAGAGCGCTCGTCGAGCTCGGAGACGCGCCGGACCAGCGCGCCGACGCGCTCGCGCATCTGCGTCGCGTACTCCGCCTCGTCGTCGTCGACGGCCCACTCGAGCACCTTCGCCGTCGAGGCGTCCCGCTTGGTCCCCGCAAGGAACGCGAGCTCGACGGCGCCGACCGGCCGGAACTGCTCGAGGTCCTCGCACTCGTCGACGGCGAGGTAGTAGATGCCGAGCTGAAGACTGCCCTCGGCCGGCCCGGCGCTGTCCGCCTTGCCGGTCTTGAAGTCGGTGATCCGCCTGGCGCCCGTCGCGTCGGGTCCGATGCGATCGATCTTGCCGCTCACCACGGCGCCCTCGAACGGGAACGTGAAATACCGCTCGGTTCCGTCCGGGTCCGCCGGCCTGTCGCCGTACCGCTCGAACCAGTTCCGCACGAGCACGTGCGTCGCGTTGGCGAGCTCGGCCTCGCTGACGGCGCGAGACGGAAAGCGCTCGGGTTCCCACGCCCGCTCGATGGCGGCGACGAACGCCTCGCGCGTGCGCTCGAGGTCGCCGGCCTCGACGCGCTCGATGAGGCCGTGCACGAGCCGGCCGACCCACGCCTGATATCCGCCGCCCGGATCCAGGCCGAGCTCCTCGGCGAGCGCGAACTGCAGCTCGCAGTTCTCGAGCCGGTCGAGCCGTGAGAACGACAGGCGGTGCGGCTCCGTCCTGGGCATCGCGGGACTCCAGTCGCGCCGGAACCACCATGCGTGAGGATCGACGTCGAGGGCGAGCAGACCGTCGAGCGCGGCGAGCCGGACGCCCGCGTCGGCCGCCGTGTCGGCGAGGTCGCGCCGCCATGCCGCGGCGGCCTCCTCGACCGACACCGGGTCGTCGTACGGCGGAACCGGGGCCGCCGTCCATCGCACGTCCAGCTCGTCGGCGAACCGGCTCACCAGGCCGTCCGTCGCCGCGTTGCCGCGCGGCCTGCTGGCCGTTAGCAGCACCCGCCGCCGCGCGCGCGACAGCACGACGCCGAACAGCCGGCGCTCGTCGGCGATGCGCGCGCGGTTGATCTCAGAGCGGGACGCGATGCGCTCGAGCGTGTCGAGGTCGAACATCGGCTCCGGGCGCCGCACGCTCGGAAAGTTGCCCTCCTGCGCGCCGACGACGACGACGGTGTCGAACTCCATCCCGACCGATCCGTGCGCCGTCAGAACGCGAACGACGTCGTCGGCACCCGGCGAGGCGGCGGCCGGCTCGGGGGCGCCCTCGCGTGCGCGAAGGGTCGTCAGGAACGCCGCCACGCCCGGGTCCGCGGCCGAAGCGAACCCGGCGGCCGCCTCGGTCAGCGCGCGGACGGCGTCCAGGTCGGCGCGCGCCTCGACGGACCCCTCGGCGGCGTCGACCAGCTCCGCCGAACACGGAAGCCGCCGCCAGAGGACGCGAAGCGCATCGTCCGCGGACGCGGCGAACGTCTCCGCCTCGACGAGCGCATCGCGCAGCGCGCGCAGCGATGTGCGTTCATCCGGGGACAGGCCGTCGTCCATCGCCAGCGCCTCGGCCGGCGAGCGCCCCCGCGCCTTCGCCAGACGCAGGAGCGCGCGGGCAGCCGCGGGGGCGATGCCGCCGAGCTCCGAGGTGAGCATCCCCTCGGCGATCGCGTCCCGTCGCTCGGCCGAGGCCACGAGCCACTCGAGCGCGAGGACGTACGGCCGGGTCCCGGGCGCCGCCGCCGGCGACAGCCGCGGCTCCGACCCGTCGCGCGGGATACGCGCGTCGTCGAGCGCTCGGAGCAGCGCGTCGGCCTCGCCCGACTGGCGTCGGACGATGACGGCCAGGCGGTGCCACGCGACCCCGTCCTCGACGTGGATCCGGCGGAGCTCGCGCGCGATCGCGCGGTGCTCCTCGGATGCGTGTGCGGCGGTCCACGCGTCGATCGGCGGCGCGGCCGGCGCGCGGTGATCCGTCGACAGCACGACGCGGGCGACGGCGGCATCCGACGCGAGCCGGCGGAGCGGCTCGACCGTCGCGCCCTGGAAGGAGAAGACGTGCGCCGCCTCGTTCCCCGCCACGACGAGCGTCGGCGCGCGCAGCGCGCCGAGCAGCCGATCGGCGGCGAGCGTCGTGTCCTGGAAGTCGTCGACGAGCACCTGCTCGAACGGAGCCGGACCCGCCTCGGCGGCCTCTGCCGCACGGTCGAGCAGACCGGCGAAGTCGAGGACCCCCATGTGTGCCAGCTCGGCTCGATACGTGCCGAAGAACCGTGCGAGCTCGTGCCATCCGCCGAGCCCTCGCACATCGGCCTTGGCGGCGAGGTCCTGCGGGCTCAGCAGCCGCTCGCCGGCACGAAGCACGAGCTGGCGCAGCTCGTCCGCGAACCCGCGCAAGCCGAGGAGGCCGCCGTACGCCGGCCAGCGATCGGCGTGTTGCTCCTCTTCACGCAGCAGCTGCTGGACGACCGCGAACTGTCGCACGGCGTCGAGGACCTCGGGCGGCTCTCGATAGCCGAGCGTCTCGAACCGCTCCGTGACGAGACCGAACGCAAGTCCGTGGATCGTCGTGACGCGCAGCGACGGAAGCGAGCGACCGAGCCGTTCGAGCAATGCATCGCGTGCCTCGTCGCGCGCCACCCTGGATCCGACGACGAGCGTGATCCGCTCGGGGTCGGCGCCGGACTCGATCGCGCGCGCGAACCGTTCGCGCAGGACGGTTGTCTTCCCGGTTCCGGCCGCGCCGAGGACGAGCAGTGGCCCGTCGGCGTGGTCGAGGACGGCGCGCTGAGACGGATCCGATGCGGGGGGATAGGGGGCCACCGCGCGATGCTAGCGCCCGGCGCCGACACGCCGAGCGCGCGGTCCCGCGCCGCGCGTCAGGTCCTTGCGACCCAGCGGCCGACGCTCCGCCCCGTGATGGCGCCGATCAGCCGGCCGTCGCGAAGTACGAGCGCCGCACGTCCCGGACCGAGCCGCGAGACCGCGCGATCGAGCGGCTCGTCCTCGCTCGCGGTGAGGACGTCCGTCATGGGGACGATCGCGTCGCGCACCGGCCGCATCGGATCCATCGATCCGACCCGGCGCGCCGAGTCGAACGTGACGACGCCGATCACCGCCCCGCCCGGCTCGATCACCGGGAACACCTCGTGCTCGTGGCCGCGGAGGTACCGGTCGAGCGCGTCCGAGAGCGACAGCCCGGCCGGGATCGCGACCGGCGGCGGATCCATCGCGTCGGCGACGCTCGCGCCGGAGAGGCGTCGCCGCAAACCGAGCTGCTGCCGAGCGCTCCTCGCGCCCTGGAAGATCATCGACGCGATCATCACGAGCCAGAGCGACCAGATGAGGTCGTCGCCGTTCCGCGAGGCTCGATAGACCGCGAACGCGACGAGCAGCCCCGCGACGCCCATACCGGTGGCCGAGGCGACGCGCGTTCCGAGATCGTGGTCGCCCGAGATGCCCCAGATGGCCGCCTCGAGCATCCGTCCGCCGTCGAGCGGATATCCGGGGAGGACGTTGAAGACCGCCATGATGCCGTTGATGAACCCGACGTACTGGATCGCACCGGCCAGCGGGCGCGAGCCCTCGCCGAGCATCCGGGCGACGCCGATCAACGCCGCCGCGATGAGGAAGCTGGTGAACGGGCCTGCCGCGGCGATCACGAACGCGGCGCCGGGCCCGCGCTCGTCGGCGCGGGTGCTGGTGAAGCCGCCGAAGAACACGAGCGTGATCCCCGTGACCGCGATGCCGTTGGCGCGGGCGGCGGCGGCGTGCGCCAGCTCGTGGAGCAACACCGAACCGAAGAACAGGGCCGCCGCGACGACCGCCAGCAGGAACGCGCCCGTGCTCGAGAGCTCGGGATAGCGGACGCCGAGCGTCGTCCACAGCGAGTACACGGCGAGGACGGCGATCCAGATCCAGGACGAGTCGACGTTCACGGGGATCCCGCCGATCCGCCCGATCCGCCACGACCGTCCGAACATCGCTCCGAATCCTCCTGCGGCCCACAGTACCCGAGAGCTTGGCGTCGTCCGGCTCGGCGAGGCGGTCGTATCTCGTTCGAGTCGTTACGCTGGATACGTAGCCGGACGCGGATCCACCGGGCGCCCGCAAAGTCGTCTGGCCCGGGCTACCCTCCCTTCCACGCGGGTGCGCCCGCGGGCTCGGGCCAGACGCCTATTCGTCCCGTTCGATCTCGATGCCGAGCAGATCGCCGAGGTCGCGCGCGTTGTCGACCGCGTAGTTGCGGTAGCAGTTGTTCATCAGGACGTGCGTCTCGCGCGTCTGTTGCGAAAGGTCCTCGATCGGCTGGACCCATTCGCCGAGCTCTTCCTTGCTGTAGTGGTACCGGAAGCGCTCGGACGCCGGAACGTTCTTCTTTGCCCAGACCTCCGGGTCGCGGCCATGGAACCGCACCATGGCGAGGTCCTTGGCCGTCGCGGCGGCGAACCTCGGGATGCTCGACTTGAACCCCTGCGGCATGTCGACGCACACGAGGGGGAGATCGTGCCGCTCGAGGAAATCGAGCGTCTCCTCTCGGTTCCGCTCGTTCAGCCACGTCTCATTGCGGAACTCGATGGCGATCCGGAAGTCCTCGAGCCGTTCGGCGGCCTCGGCGATGTAGTCCTTATTCTTGCGGCCGATCACGAACCACTCGGGGAACTGGAACAGCACGGCGCCGAGCTTTCCGGCCGAGTGCAGCGGCATGAGGGCGTCGTGGAACCGCTGCCACACCTGATCGACGAGCTCGGGCGGAACGTTCTCCCGGTACACGCGCGCCTTCTCGGCGACGTCGTCCGGGAGCGCTTCCCGAACCTCCGCGTAGAGCGAGTCCCGCTTGGTCGGGTGATTGGTCAGAAGCGAGTACGCCTTGATGTTGAAGGTGAAGTCTTTCGGCGTCCGTTCGATCCAAAGGACCGAGTTCCGTTCGGACGGAGGGAAGTAGTAGGTCGAGTCGACCTCGACGATCGGAAACTTCGAGGCGTAGTACTTCAGCCGCTCTTCCGAGGTCTTGGCGTCCGCTGGATAGAAGTGCCCGTCCTTGACGAGGGTGGGGTCCGTCCAGCTCGCCGTTCCGATGAGGATCCGTCCCATCGGGCGGAGACTAGCGGCGCTTCCGCCGAACCTTGTCGGAGGCCCGCTTGGCCTTGTCCTTCGCGTAGTTCAACGCCCGCTGCGCCCAGACGTATTCGGTGGCGAGGATCGCCAGGCCGGCGATGAGGAGCGGGATGCCGGGTCCGGGAAGGACCATCAGAACGAGTCCGAGCAGGACGAGCGCGCCGCCGGCGATCGAGACCGCGATCCGCTTCCCGTTCTGCGCGATGAACCGAACGGTCACACCGAACGGAAACCACACCCATTTGGCGACTCGGTTCACCCGCTGATGGTACCGCTCGACCAACGGCGTCAGTCCGGATTTTGTCCGTCTTGCGTGTGCCGCCCGAGCCTTCCTACGATTCGCACCAGCAGGGGGAGGCGCGCATGCAGGCAATTCGCCAGCGAGCAAGTTCGGTCACAAAGCCAACTGGCCAGCGGACCAGGGAACCGGTTCGATTGCAGTTGCTCGAGTGGTCGACCGTCGTGGCTGCGCTCGGATGCTTGACCGTTGCCTTCTTTCTTCGTGATCCGCTTCGGTCGGTTTCTACATCAGAGATGTTGCTTTGGATCGCCGCTGTAGCGATCTCAGATCTCCTGCCCGTTCGACTCGAGCTCGACTTAACGCTGGCATTGTCATTGCCGATCGTCCTCGCCGCGGCGTTCCTATTCTCGCCCGCCGTTGTGGCGGGGATAGCGTTTCTCGGATCCACGGATCCGCGTGAGATACGGAAGCAGGTCTCAGTTGGTCGAGCGCTATTCAACCGGAGCCAGGTTGCCATCAGCGCGGCTGCCGCGTCGTTCGTGTTCCACGCCTTCGAGCCCGGTGTGACGACTTGGCCGCTCGTTCTCTTCGTTGCAATGCTGGCGCTCGCAGCGGATGTTGTTGTGAACTGGTCGCTTGTGTACCTGGCTGTCCGCGCCTCCGGGCGGTCAACTATCCGAGCCCTTGTGGCTCAAATGTCCGCTGGAGATCCCCTCGCGTTCGTGTCGGCGTACGCCGCCTTCGGACTTGTCGCGGTGCTGCTGGCACTGGCAGTCCGCACCGGTGGTTCTTGGGGGTTGGCTGCCGTCGGATTTCCGATCCTGCTGGCCCGTCAGCTATTCACAAGGAGTCTCGAACTAAGGGACACGGCTCTGTTGCTGGCGGAGAAGAGCCGAATGCTGCTGACCATCTCTGAGAAGATCGGCGACGAGCGACGAGATGAACGCCTGGCCATCGCCGCAGGTATTCACGACGATCTACTCCCACCACTTTTCAAGGTTCACTTGCTCGGGCAAGTGATTAGGCAGGATCTTGCGACTGGGCAGCTGCTCGCGCTCGACGACGATGTTCCGGATCTAATTTCAGCAACGGAACACGCTAGTGACACGGCCCGGTCCCTCATTCGACGGCTGCGTTCGTCACCGATCGGACCGGATGGGCTATCAAGCACTCTGCAACTCCTCGTGCGGACGGTGAGCAGTGGGTCCAATAGCCGCATACACGCCGATCTGGCTGATGCTGGCGGCTCCCCAGTCGTCCAACTGCTCGCCTACCAGGTTGCGCGCGAGGCATTACGGAACGCGATTCGTCATGCGTCCGCGTCGAACGTGTGGCTTCGTCTTAATCGTGATGGACCGGAAATCCGTCTCTCGATCGAGGATGACGGGCTGGGATTTGATCCCGGGAACGTAGATCACGACGCGCACTTCGGACTGCAACTCATGCGGGAACGCGTCGAGCTTGCTGGTGGAATCTTCCGGTTGGATACCGCGCCCGGTGCCGGAACGCGGGTCATCGTCCGCTTACCGCGCGAGCTCGACCGCTGAACCGCAAGCTATGCCGTGGGCATTCGGCCAACAGGGTTGGCCCAGCGTCAGAACCCGGGGCCGTGACACGTCCGCAGAAAGGGACAGACCCCGGAGCTGAGTCCGGGGTCTGTGAGGAAGCTTGCGGATCTCGCTACTAAAGGCGGATATGCGCCCCGCCGGCGAGCACCAGGGCGGCGAGCGATCCAGCGGCGATCGCGAGTCGCTTGATCAGCTTCATTTTCTCCTCCTTCCTGGGCCTCGGCCGAAAGCCATCGGGCACGGTTCCCCTTGCCCCCCAAACCAGGGGATATCTCGGCGTCACTATCGGGGGTCCCCCGTCCGGCCGACAACCCGTAATCCGGACTACATCGATTGCCGTAGCCCAGCGACTACCCCACCGGGGTGGTTCCTCTCCGCGTCGGATAACGTCACTATCGATGGGTATGCGAGAAAGGCATTCAAGAGACGTGCGCATCCGAGTGCTCGAGACTTGCGTTTCCACGCTTGCGCTCGGGCTGATCCTGACGTCCATTGCGCGAGATCCCACCGTGGTGTCGCGCGGCCACGTGAGCGCAGAACTCGCCGCGTGGGTAGCGATCATCGCAGCGGTCGAGTTGATCCCGGTCCCGATGTGGCGCAGCACTCACATCAGCATCGGATTTCCGCTCTTGATGGTCGTCGCCTTCCTGTATGAACCGGGGGCTGCTGGTCTTGTCGCCTTTCTGGCTGCGTCTGATCCGCGGGAATTGCGAAGGGAAGTCAGCTTCTTCCGAGCGCTGTTCAATCGCAGTCAGGTTGCTCTCTCGGTCCTCGCTGCGAGCGCGACGTTCCATTTGGTCGCTGATATCCGGACGTCGCCGCCGGCGATTGCGATCATCGGTGCGTCACTTGCCTCGGCGGTCGACTATCTCGTCAATACGTCGATCGTTGCCATCGGCGCCAGCATCATCTACAGGATGGCTATACCGCGCGTGGTCAAGGAATTGCGTGTCGGACGGCTTAGCGAGTTCGTCATCAGTTACTTTGGCCTCGCGGTATTTGGGCTGGCTCTGGGGAAGTTCTATATCGCTGTCACGTTCTGGTCAGTTCCAGTTCTTGTATTGCCCGTGCTTCTGGCCCGGCAGATGTTCTTCCGAAATCGTGCACTCGAGGAAGCACATAAGGAACTCCAGGACCGTGAGCAGGTACTCCGCGCATTGTCGAACAGGATGGCTGAGGAACGGCAGGACGAGCGGGAGAAGATCGCCGCATACCTGCACGACGATCTCGCGCAGCTCCTGTTCAAGCTTTCACTCCAAGTCGACATCGCGCGACGGCATCTGGCGTCGGGCAAGCTCGACGAGACCGAGCAGACGCTCGAGGAGATCAAGGACACGAAGGCTCGGACGTCGGATCGTATCCGGGCGCTCATTCGAGATCTGCACAGATCACCGCTCGGGCGTGCCGGCCTGGCGGACTCGCTTCAGAGCTTCATCCTCGAGACGGCGCGCGACGCAGACGTCGACTTCCACACGGACATCGACGAGGTGGAGCTGCCGCCGCCGATCGCCTTGCTCGTGTACCACATCGCGCGCGAGGGCGTGATGAACGCGCTCAAACACGCGCACGCGACGAACGTCTGGCTGACGGTGAAGCGAGACGGTGACTTCGTCGACTTCGTCCTCCGCGACGACGGAGCCGGCTTCGACGCCGACGCGCCGGGGCCCGAGGGTCACTTCGGTCTGACGATGATGCGCGAGCGCGCGCGCGTCGGTGGCGGCTCGTTCGACATCGACAGCGCGGAGGGTGAGGGAACGACGGTCAGGGTTCGGTTCCCGACGTCCTGGCTGGAGCCGGAGCCGTCGCAGAATGGCTCGGCCGCAGCGGGCGCCGGTGCCGTCCCCGGTACGACTCCCGCTCCGGATCGGGATCAGGCTCGGCAGTCTGCCCTCGCATGACGGCCACGATCAACCAGACGAGGCCCGCATACACGAACACGTCTCCGATGCTCACCACCTGAGCGATCGGCGGCGGGATCGCGATCACGTCCCCGAGCGGCGTCAGAACGTCTTCGTCCGGATCGAGCAGATGGTGCTTGGCCCCCTCGTCCGCGAGCAGGAGCTTCAGCACGTCGTGCTGACCCGAACGCTCGAGCGCCTCGCGCGACACGGGCATCCCGCCGTTGGCCGTTACGACAAGCCCGTTGAGGAACAGGCCGACGACGATGAGCGGCACCCCCGCCAAGGCGCGGTTCCGAAGGGCGAAGGCGATCACGAGCGCGAACGACGTTCCGAACACGATCATCCGGATCACGAGATCGCCGCCGTGGCGACCGTCCGGCAGCGGGACACCCTGCAGCGCGAATCCGATCGGTGCGAGCGCCCACCAACGAAGCCGAAGGTGCCCGAACCGCGTGAGCGATCCACCGGCCGCGAGGCCGGCCACGACCGCGAGCACGATGACGCCGAAGAACAGGGTCATGAGGAAGTGCGTGGGACCCTATCGCGCCGCCTAGCGGCGTGAAAGCCCGCGCGGGCGGACGCCGGTAGAGTCCGGCCGTGGCGCGGATGGTTCCGTTCCCGATGCTTCCGACCGACAGCTCGGCCGAGCGCCGCCTCTACGAGGGATTCCTGGAACAGCTCGCACCCGAATACGTCGTGTACCACAGCGTCGACTGGGTGCTCGCCGGCAAGCGCGGTCCGAACGAGGGAGAGGCCGACTTCATCGTGGCGCATCCCGTCGACGGCGTCCTGGTCCTCGAGGCCAAGGGCGGCCGCCTTTCCTACGAGCCCGCGACGCGTCGTTGGACGCAACACGGTCGATCGGGTGGACACGAGATGGACGAGGACCCCTTCCACCAAGCGCGCGACGAGATGCATTCGCTGAAGGAGATCCTGTCGGCGCAAGAGGGATGGTCCAGGTGGATGCCCTCCTACGGATACGGCGTCGCGCTTCCCGACGGCACGTACGACGCCGACGCCCATCCCGCAGCGCCGCACGAGGTGGTGCTCGACCGGGGCGACATGGAACGCCTGGCCGAGCGCATCGCCGAGGTCATGGCGTACTGGCGTCGCCCGGGAAGGACGTTCGGCGCCGAGGGCATGGATCGGCTCGCCCGGGCGCTGGGGTTCAAGGTCGAGATCCGCGCGCCGCTCCGGATCGAGTTCGATCAGGAGGACCGGAAGGTCGTCGAGCTCACCGACGATCAGGCGTGGGTCCTGGCGTTCATCGCACATCGCGAGCGCGCCGTCGTGACCGGACCGGCCGGGTCGGGCAAGACGTTGCTCGCGATCCAGCTCGCGCGCCGCCTGGCGGATTCGGGATCCTCGACGCTTCTCACGTGCTTCAACAAGCGACTCGCGGAGTACCTGCGGACGTCGACGGACGGCGTCCCGAACCTCGACGTCGCGCACTTCCACGACCTGGCCGCACGTGTCGTGCGCGAGGCGGACCTGACGGTCCCGGCCGGTCCGGTCGATCCGGGCTCTCCGTACTTCGAGCGGGAGCTTCCGGCACTGCTGGCCGAGGCGGGAGGCAGGCTGGGCCCGCGGTACGACGCGATGGTCGTCGACGAGGCGCAGGACTTCCGCGAGTGGTGGTGGCCGTCGCTGCTGTCCCTACACCGCCGGCCCGACGACGGCATGCTGTACCTGTTCGCCGACGACAACCAGAACCTCTACGGCGGGAAGCTTCCGATCTCGGACGAGGAGACGACGATCCCGCCGCTGGCGGCGAACCTCCGGAACACCGCGGCGATCCACGACTTCGTGTCCGTGTTCTACGCCGGGGCCGAGAAGCCCACATCGAAAGGTCCGCCCGGCCGGCCGCCCGAGATCCTCGGATACCGCGACGACGACGATCTCGCGCATCTGTTGGCCGTCGTCCTTCGGAACCTGGTGGAGGGGGAGGAGGTGCCACTCGAGGACATCGTCGTCCTGACGCCGGCCGGAAAAGACAAGAGCCGCCTGCGCGCGCGCGACCGGATCGACGGGTTCCGGCTGTCCGATCGGGTCGAGCGCGGAACCGTGCTCGCGGCGAGCGTCCACGGGTTCAAGGGGCTCGAACGGCCGGTCGTCATCCTCGCCGAGCTCGGCGACCGCGACCTGGACGAGATCGCGCCATACCTGTACGTCGGCGGCTCGCGCGCGCGGAACCATCTGATCGTGCTCGCCGTCGAGCCGGTCGCTCGGAAGCTACGCGAGCTGACCGGCGTCGCGGGTCCGTAGCGCGGGGTCATCCTTCGCGACCCGCGCCCGTACAGTGGATGCATGTCCGACGATCTCGGATACTTCGGCCCCGGCAGCGTGTCGTGGCGTGTTCACCGCGAGGTCACGGTGCTGTTCGGTGGAGCCCGAGCGCTGCTGCTGCAGGCGGCGCATCCGCTCGTGATCGCCGGTGCTCGCGAGACGGGCTTCTACGAGCGGAATCCGTGGCGACGTCTGCAGCGGACGCTGATGCTGACGTACACACTGACGTTCGGAACCCGCGCAGAGGCGCGGGCGGCCGCCCAGCGGATCAACGACATCCACGCCCGCATCCACGGCATCGACGATGTGACCGGAAGGCCGTACGACGCGCTCGATCCGGACCTGCTCCTGTACGTCCACGCGTGTCTCGTCGACAGTGCGCTCCGGTTCGAGGCGCTGACCGTCGGTGCGCTCGACGAGGACGGACGACAGCGCTTCCACGACGAGCAGAAGCTCGCCGCCGAGCTCGTCCTCGTTCCGCGCGAGATCATCCCGGAGACCGTGGCCGATCTGCGCGCGTACCTCGACGACGTCGTGCGCCGCGGCGACCTGTTGGTGACCGACTCGGCGCGGCGCGTCGCCCGCTTGTTCGCGGACCCGCCGCCCGAGGCGGAGTGGCGGCCGGTGCTCGGTCTCGTCTCGAAGCTCGCGTTCGCGACGCTGCCGGCGTCCGTCCGCGAGCAGTACGGGTTCGAGATGACCGCCGCGCGGCGCGCGGCGATGCGGTCGACGTTCGCCGCGCTCCGCGCGACGCGGCCGCTGCTGCCGGCGCGCTACCGGTACATCGCCCCCTATCAGGATTGGCTCGCGACACGCACCGGGCGCGTGGGCGGCCTCACGGAGCGAGCCCGCCGGCAGGCGGGGATCCGGCTCGACGACGCGCGAAGCATCGGGGCGGGGACGGCCGAGGGCTAGACTCCGCCTCCGTGGCGATCGAGGGCGTGCTGCTCGACATGGACGGCGTGCTCGCGACGTCCTGGAGACCGTTTACGGGCGCGATCGAGGCCCTCGAGCGGCTGCGCTCCGATGGCGTTCCGTTTCTCGTCGTGTCGAACACGACCACCCACACGCGTGTCGCCTTCGCGCGAACCCTGTCCGATGCCGGCTTGCGTCTCGAGCCCGACGAGATCGTGACGGCCGTCGTCGGAACGGCGTCGTACCTGCGGCGGCACCACGCCGGCGAGAGGGTGTTCCTCTTGTCCGACGGCGACCCCCGCGAGGACCTCGGCGACGTGTGTCTCGTCGACGAGCGACCGGTCGACGTCGTCGTGCTCGGTGGCGCGTCGGACGACTTCACGTACGCCGCCATGAACGACGTGTTCGGGATGCTGACCGACGGCGCTCGGCTCGTCGCGATGCACGAGAACCTGTACTGGCGGACGGACGCGGGGCTGTAGCTCGACGCCGGCGCATACCTTGCCGGCCTCGAGCGCGCCGCCGGCGTCGAGGCGACGGTCTGCGGGGCCGTCGCCGGTGTTCTTCGCCGAGGCGGTCTCGATGCTCGGCACCGATCCCGCGAGCACCGCCATGGTCGGCGACGACGTCGTGAACGATGTCCTCGGAGCGCAGGCGTCCGGATTGATCGGGGTGCTGGTTCGCACGGGCAAGTTCACGCCGGCCGACCTCGAGCGCGCGGGCGGCCGCCCGGATCACGACATCGCGTCGATCGCGGACCTGCCCGATCTAATCGCCTCGTCGTAGGCTCACCGGATCGAGAGCCGACGCAACCGCTTCGCCGGAGCCGTCTTCGCCGGGATCGCCCCCGAGTACGACCGCATGGGCGCCGTGCTGTCGCTCGGGCAGGACCCGATGTGGCGGCGGTTCCTCGTCTCGCGCGTCAACGCGATCCCCGGGTCGTGGGTTCTCGACGTCGCCACCGGTACGGGACTGGTCGCGCGGCAGCTCGCGCAACGGAACGTCCGCGTCGCCGGCCTCGACCAGAGCGAGGACATGCTGCGGCACGGCGCGAGGGCGATCGAGGCCTCCGCGCTCGCGGAGCGGATCCGGTTCGTGCGCGGCCGGGCCGAGCGCCTGCCGTTCCTTGACGAGACGTTCGACGCGGTGACGTTCACGTACCTCCTCCGGTACGTCGACGATCCGGCGGCGACCGTGGCGGAGCTCGCGCGCGTCCTGCGACCCGGCGGCGTCATGGCGTCGCTGGAGTTCCATGTTCCCGACGATCCGTGGCTGCGACTCGGATGGCGCGGATACACCCGCGCCGTTCTGCCCACCGTGGGGTGGTTGGTCTCGCCGGCGTGGTTCAAGACGGGCCGATTCCTCGGTCCGAGCGTCGCCGAGTTCGAGCGGCGCTTCCCACTCGCGACGCAGGTGCGATGGTGGCAGGACGCCGGGATGCGACGCGTCCGCACGCGCGTTCTCGGCGTCGGAGCCGGCGTCGTCACATGGGCGGTGAAAGCCACGCCCGTCCTCGGCGGCTGACGTGGATGCGAGCGAGCGGCCGGCGTTCTACGCGCTGTCGCCGGGCGGGTGGCGCGACTACTGGACCCTGCTGCATCCCCCGTACACGTTGTGGCATCTGTCATACGTCGGTCTCGGCGCGGCCGTCGCGACGCGCATCGACGTCCGATGGCTGCTGGAGATGCTGCTCGCCTTCTTACTCGCGGTCGGCTTGTCGGCGCACGCCCTCGACGAGCTGAACGGCCGCCCGCTCCGAACACGCATCCCGAACGCAGTCCTGTGGGCGATCGCGCTCGTCGCACTGGCGGGCGCGATCGTGGTCGGCGTCGACGGTGTCGTCGAGGTGACACCGTGGCTCGGCCTCTTCGTGGTGACGGGCGGATTCCTCGTCGTCGCATACAACCTCGAGCTCCTCGGCGGGCGCTTCCACTCGGACGCGTGGTTCGCGATCGCCTGGGGCGCGTTCCCCGCGCTGACGTCGTCGTTCGTCCAGCAGGGGCGCGTGACCGTCGCCGGCGTCCTGGTCGCCGCCGGGTGCGCGTTCGTCTCGGCGGCCCAGCGGATCCTCTCGACGCCGGTACGACGACTCCGCCGGCACGTGGCCGAGGTCACCGGCACACTCGTCTTCGACGACGGCGCGAGCGTTCCCATCGATCAGGCGTCGCTGCGCGCGGCGCCGGAGGCCTCGCTCCGCGCGCTGTCGATCGCGATGCCGCTGCTCGCCGTGGGTCTCGTGCTCAGCCGGCTTCCCTGACGATCGCCAGGACCTCGTCGGCGTAGCGTTCGAGCTTGGCCGGACCGACGCCGGAGACGCCGGCGAGCGCCGCCCAGTCGGCGGGACGGCGGTCGGCGATGGCACGCAACGTCGCGTCATGGAACACGACGTATGCGGGGACGCCGTCCGACTTGGCGCGCGCCGCGCGCCACGATCGCAGCCGGTCGAAGAGCGGACCGTCGCCGGGCGCCGACACCGGTGTGCCCGTCGCGGGCCGAACCCTCGTCATCGGGCGAACGGCGTCGGCCACGCCGATCTCGGCCAGGAACGGGCTCGGCTTGGATCGCGGGTCGGCCGGCCAGCTGAGCAACAGGTGGCGGCGCGCCCGCGTTATGCCGACGTAGAGTAGGCGGCGCTCCTCGGCCGGGTCGCTGCGGTTGCGCTTGCCGCGGAACGGGATCTCGCCGTCGATCAGGCGCGGCAGGAAGACGGCGTCGAACTCCAGACCCTTCGCACGGTGATACGTGAGGAGGTTGACGCCGCGCCCGTTGTCCTCGTGCGAGAACCGCGACGCGAGTTCCTCGAGGAACGAGGCCACCGAGCCGTCCGGGTGCGCGGCCGCGTACTCCGCCGCGAGCGCTCGCATCCGCCCGAGGTCCGCCTGGCGGGTTGTCTCCTGATCGTCGTCGGCCTCGCGGTCGGGCGCGTAGCCGAGCGCGTCGGTCGTGGCCTGGACGGCCGGCGCCAGCGGGCCGTTCGCCCGGCGAAGCGCCATGACGACGGACCGGGCACCCGGTCTGCGCAGGAAGGCACCGTCGCGCACCTGGTACGCGATCCCGGCGCGCGCGAACGCTTCCTCGAACGGTTCGGATCGCGCGTTGATCCGATAGAGGACCGCGATCTCCTCCAGCGGCACGTCCTCCTGCTCGTGCAGCTCGCGGACGGCGCGGACGACGAACGCGAGCTCGGCGTCGGCGTCCGGCATGGCGCGCGCGGTCGGCGACGGTCCGTCCGGGCGCGTGGCTCGCAACCGCTTCTCGATCCCGCCCATCTTGGTCGCCAGCGCGTTGGCCACCGTGAGCACCTGCGGGGTCGAGCGGTAGTTGCGCTCCAGCCGCACGAGCGTCGCGTTCGGATATCGCCGGCCGAAACCGAGGAGATGGTCGGCCGACGCGCCGGTGAACGTGTAGATGCTCTGGTAGTCGTCGCCGACCACACACACGTCGTCGCGCGGGCCGAGCCACCGATCGAGCAACGCCTGCTGCAACGCGTTGACGTCCTGGTACTCGTCGACCGTGAACGCGGCGAACCGCGCTCGGAGCTCGTCGCCGGCGCGCGGGTACTCGTCGAACAGCCGCACCGCGAGCGCCAGCATGTCCTCGAAGTCGAGGCGCCTCGCGCGCTGCTTCCGTCGCTCGTAGCCGTCGAAGACCCGCAGCATCAGCTCGGCCGGAATCGGCGGCTCGTGGCCCTCGCGCTCGAGCGCCTCGAGGTAGCCGTCGGGCTCGACGAGCCGGTTCTTCGCCCATTCGATCTCCGAGGCGAGCTCGCTGCGCGGAAGGAACCGGTGCGGAGGCGGCAGTGCGTTGGCGAGCGATGCGACGACCGGCGCCTTGGATCCGAGCACCTCCGGGAGCGCCTGGCGGGTGTGCGCCGGCCAGAGCCGTCCGAGCTGCGACAGCGCCGCGCCGTGGAAGGTGCGCGCCTCGACGCCCTCGACGCCGAGGCGCGCCAACCGCGCCTTGAGCTCCCCGGCCGCCTTCTCGGTGAACGTGACGGCGAGGATGGAACGCGCCGCGAAGGCGCCGCTCGCGACCTGGTAGCCGATGCGCCTGGTGACGGCGGTCGTCTTGCCCGTGCCGGCGCCGGCGAGGATGGCGACCGGGCCGCGGACCGCGGTGACGGCGCGAAGCTGCTCGTCGTTCAGGCCGTCGAGGATCTCTCCCGCGAGGGTCGCCGACATCGCGCGGAGGCTAGCAGCGTTCGCCGACGCGATCGCGTGGGAGCATGCCGGGCGTCGCGAGGGAGGTGGCACGATGGCATTCGACGGCGTGCGTTCGATCGGCCAGATCCACGTGAGCGTGAGCGACATCGACCGCTCGGTCGCGTTCTATCGGGACGTGCTCGGAGCTCGATTCCTCTTCGACGTTCCGGGTCAGTCGATGGCGTTCTTCGATCTCGACGGCGTCCGGCTGTATCTCGGCCGGCCCGAGTCGCCCGAGTTCCGGTCGCGGCCGGTGCTGTACTTCTCGGTCGACGACGTGGACGAGGCATATGCGGCGCTTCGCGACCGAGGCGTCGAGTTCGTGGACGAGCCGCACGTCGTCCACCGGACCGACTCGGCCGAGCTAAGGATGGCCTTCTTCGAGGATCCGGACGGAACGAACCTCGCGATCATGGCCGAGCGCCCGACGGCGCCGCCCGCGTGACCGACGTATCTCGGCGCCGTCGGTAGGCTGGACGCGTGTCGTTTCCGGCGACGATCGGAGAGCTTCGGGCGGCCGGCTACGCCGACCGTTCGGTCAAGGAGGAGCTCCGGGCGAACCTGCTCGAGCGCCTCGGGCGCGGGCAGGCGTTGTTCCCGCACATCGTGGGGTTCGAGGATTCGGTGCTGCCGGCGCTCGAGCGCGGCATCCTCGCGGGCCACGACCTGATCCTGCTCGGCGAGCGCGGGCAGGCGAAGACGCGGCTGATCCGCAACGTCGTCGAGCTCCTCGACGCCGAATCGCCGGTCATCGCGGGATGCGAGGTGAACGACCATCCGTTCCGCCCGATCTGCGCTCGATGCAGAGCCATGGTCGCGACCGACGGCGACGACGTGCCCGTCGAGTGGATCGCGCGCGATCGCCGGTACGCCGAGAAGCTCGCGACGCCGGACACGAGCGTCGCGGACCTGATCGGCGACGTCGATCCGATCCGCGTGGCCGAGGGCCGGTACCTCGCCGACGAGCTCACGATCCACTACGGCCTGATCCCGCGGACCAACCGCGGCATCGTTGCGATCAACGAGCTTCCCGACCTTCCCGAGCGCATCCAGGTGGGGTTGTTCAACATCCTCGAGGAGCGCGACGTGCAGATCCGCGGCTATCAGATCAGGCTGCCGCTCGACCTGCTGCTCGTCGCGACCGCGAACCCCGACGACTACACGCACCGCGGTCGCATCGTGTCGCCGCTCAAGGACCGGTTCGGAACGCAGGTTCGGACGCACTATCCGGAGACGCTGTCCGACGAGATCCGGATCATGGACCAGGAAGCGCGGCCCGCGGCGGGGGTCGCCGCGGTTCGCGTTCCTCGGTACATGAAGGAGATGCTGGCGGCGCTCACCGCCGAGCTCCGCCGGTCTCCGCACGTCAACCATCGGAGCGGCGTCAGCGTCCGCTACTCGATCGGGAATCTCGAGACGCTCGTCGCGGCCGCCGTCCGGCGCGCCGCCCGCGCGGGCGAGAGCGAGGCCGTTCCCCGCGTGTGCGACCTTCCGGCCGCGATCGAGTCGTCCCTCGGCCGGATCGAGTTCGACACGATCGAGGAGGGACGCGAGGAGGAGATCCTCACGCGCGCGCTTCGAACGGCCGAGCTCGAGGTCTTCCGCCGGCGGCTGTCGGGGTTCGATTTCCAACCGATCCTTGGCCGCTTCTCGCAGGGGTTCTCGGCCGAGACGTCGGACCTGATGCCGGCGTCGGAGCTCCTCGCGCAGTTCGGCGAGGTGCCTGGTCTCGCCAAGCTGCTCGAGCGTCTGGGCGTCGAGGAGGAGAGCCCCGGCGTCGCCGCGTCGGCGCTCGAGTTCGCGCTCGAGGGGCTGCATCTATCCCGGCGGCTGAACAAGGACGACACCGGTCGCCTCGGCGCGTACCGATACGACGCGCCCGAGACCGCGTAGCATCCGTCCGCCATGCCGGAGATCCACAAGTACGTCGGGTTCTTCGTCGTCGGCGTCTTCGGCGTCGGATGGGTTTGGGGTCTCGGCGCGTGGATCTTCAAACGGGGGCCTGGCGAGGGCTACTGGATCTGGCTGACGGTCGCGCAGGTCGTCGCCGGGCTGCAGGCGATCCTCGGGATCCTCCTGTTGCTGCTCGGATACCGCGTCGAGGCCGAGGGCACGCTCGGCGGCCTGCTCCACTACGTGTACGGACTGCTGCCACTGCTGCTGTTCGTGTTCGCGCACATCGTCGCGAGGGCCGGAAACGCGAGCATGGTCGGCTTCGACGAACGCAAGCCGATCCGCCCGTGGGTACCGTTCGCATGGGCCGCGTTCATCTGCTTCGGGCTCACCTCGCGCGCGCTCGTGACCGGTCTCGGCATCGGATAGCTACCGGTCGGCCTACGACTGCCCGGGCAGCCCGCTCGTCGGGAGGATGACCGGGTCGAGCGGTTCCTGCTCGAAGTCGAACTCGCGCAGGAGATCACCGAGGATCGGCACATCTTCGCGGACCGTCGGACGCGAGTCGGGCCGGCCGTCGTTCCTCGGATCCAGGCGCTGGCCGTCGAGGAACAGGTCCTCGATGAGCTTGAGATACGCGTCGAACGAGAGCGTCTGATGGTCGATCGTGCCGGCGCGCGCCCACGGGCTGATCATCAGGCCGGGGACGCGGATGCCGTAGCCGTTCTCGTCGACGTGCGGCGGCACGACGTGGTCGTAGAACCCTCCCCAGTCGTCCCACGTGAGGAAGATCGCCGTCGAGTCCCAGTCGGGACCGCGCATCGCCGCGTTCACGACCTGGGTCACGTGCCGCATGCCCTTCCAGATCGGCTCGCCGTTGTCGGGGTGCTCGCCGACGCCTGAGTACGGCATCATCCACGAGACGGCCGGGAGCGTCCCGGCCGCGGCCGCGCGGAAGTAGTCGCGGTGGTACCGGATGAACCGCCGTCGGTGCGTCTGTTGGACATCGGTGAACCACGCGATCGGCATCTGCGACGGCACGGTGTGCTCCTTCCTCGGTCCCGTGCAGCGCCGCTGCAGACACGTGTCGTCGCCGACGTAATACGCCCAGTCGACGCCGCCGGCGTTCAGCAGGTAGGTGATGTCGGTCCACGCCCAGATCGGGTCGAACTGCCTGCTCTTCTCTTCGCGCAGTTGCTCGCTCAGGTCGAGGTCCGAACGGCAGCTCATCGGGTCGTTCGGGTCGGAGCAGGTCGCCGCCCAGGCCGACACGAGGAACAGGTGCGACGGCAGCGTCCAGGAGTCGGACGGCGCGAACATGCGGTCCTGCAGCACGAAGTGGTCGGCGTACGACCAGTAGTTCGGGATCTCGCGGCGCGTGTGGTAGCTCATCACGTCGGGCTGCTGGTCCGGACCGACGTACGACGCGCACGCCGGACGCGAAGGAGCGTTCGCGCACGTCGCGTTCGACGACTTCCCCTTCACGATCGTGCGCGCGAACCCGTCCATCGCCCCGCCGTCCACGTCCGCGACCGCCGCCGGGTGGTCGTGCGGACCGCCGTTCTGGAACTGCGAGCGGCTGTGGTACGGCGACACGCAGTGATCCAGCGCGGGGTCGGGGAGACACGCCGACGGACGACCGTTCCGCAGGGGGATCCCGTCGGCGCCCGGATACGTCCCGAAGTAGTGATCGAACGACCGGTTCTCCTGAACGATGAAGATCAGGTGCTCGATCCGGTCCCGCGCCAGATCGAGCCGCGAGGGCGCCTCTGTGCCCGAGGGACGGGACGACGCGGACGGCGGCTCGGTCGGCAGGGCGGCACGCGGCGAGGACACGCTGCCGGTGCTCGCTGATGTGCCGGAGAGCGCGGTGGCCGAGCACGCGGCGCTGAAGGCCGCCGCGATGGCCAGGAACGACGCGGTCCGGCGTGACGCGCGACCCCCCATCCGGCGGCACGATAGCAGCGCGCACCGTAGCGGTTCTGATGGCGCACGGCGACCGGCGGTCGTAATCGGAGCCGCGCCGTAGGGTGGTCGGGGTGCGGACGCGTTACTCGCGGTGGGACGGTCGCCAGGACCCGTTCGGTCCGGAGATCCCGGCGGCCGACGTCCTCGAGGAGATGTCGGAGGACATCTTGTCCGGCGCGGGTGCGCAGGGTGCGCTCCAGCGGCTTCGCCGGCGCGGGATGCAGGGTCGGTTCGGCGGCCTGGACTCGATCCGCGAACGGCTCCGGCAGGCCCGGGCCGAGGCGCAGCAGGGGCTGGATCTCTCCGGGCCGCTCGAGGACGTCCGCGATCGCCTGGAGGCCCTGCTCGAACGCGAGCGGACCACGCTGTCGTTCGAGGCGACCGACGACGCGCGGATGCGCGAGGCCTTCCTCGATCAGCTCCCGGCGGACGCGCCCGGGCAGATCCGTGAGCTGACCGACTACCGCTTCACCGACCCGCAGGCGCAGCGCATGTTCGACGAGCTGATGGAGCACGTTCGCGAGCAGGTCATGGGCGCGTACTTCCGCAACATGGCCGAGGGCATACGCAACATCACGCCGGAGCAGATGCGGTCTTTCAAGGACATGCTGTCCGAGCTGAACGGTCTCATCGAGAAGCGCGATCGCGGCGAGCTCACACCCGAGGACTTCTCGTCGTTCATGCAGCGACATGGCCAGTTCTTCCCGGACGACCCGAAGACGCTCGACGAGCTCCTCGAGAGCATGGCCCGCCGCATGGCGGCGATGTCGGGTCTGCTCGCCTCGATGTCGCCGGAGCAACGGGCCGAGCTCCAGGCGCTCGCGGAGCAGGTCATGGGCGACATGGACCTCGCATTCGAGGTCGATCGGCTCGGGGCCAACCTCGCGTCGCTCTTCCCGCAGATGGGATGGGGCGAGCCGGCGATGGGCGAGGGCGACGGAACGCAGCCGCTGTCCGCCACGGTCGACGCGATGGAGCGGCTGCACGACTTCGAGGACCTCGACCGGTCCCTGCAGGGTGACTACGCCGGCGCCTCGCTCGACGACGTCGACGAGGACGCGCTCCGCCGGACGCTCGGCGAGGAAGCGGTCGGCGACCTTCGCCGGTTGAAGGAGATCGAGCGCGCGCTGGAGCGGGCCGGGCTCGTCCAGCGCCGTCAGGGACGCCTCGAGGTCACCCCGCGCGGTGCCCGGAAGATGGGGGAGCGCGCGCTGGTCAGGGTCTTCGAGCGGCTCAAACGCGACCGCGAGGGCGTGCACGAGGCGCGCGATCCCGGCGGCCAGGCCGAACCGACCGGCGCCACGCGGCCGTGGCAGTTCGGGGACACCGGGCAGATCGCCGTGCAGCGCACCGTGTTCAACGCCGTCGTCCGGGGCGGCGGACGGGGGCTGTCGCTCCGGCCGGACGACTTCGAGCTCGTGGAGGCCGAGCAGCGGACGGAGACGGCGACGGCGCTCCTCCTCGATCTGTCCTTCTCGATGCCGCTCCGCGGCCACTTCGTGCACGCGAAGAAGATGGCGCTGGCGCTGCACGCGTTGATCGAGGGCCGGTATCCGCACGACCGGTTGTACCTCGTCGGCTTCAGCGACTACGCGCGCGAGATGCAGCCGAGCGATCTGACGGCCGCGGGCTGGGAGCGTGTGTACGGAACGAACATGCATCATGCGTTCAACCTCGCCGGCCGGCTGCTGTCGCAGCATCCTCGCGCCGCGCGTCAGGTCATCATGGTCACCGACGGTGAGCCGACCGCGCACCTCGAGGGCGAGCGGACGTTCTTCTCGTGGCCGCCGGTTCCGAGGACGATCGAACTCACGCTCGCCGAGGCGATGCGTCTGGCGAAGGCCGGTGTCACGCTGAACATCTTCATGCTCGAGGAGTCGGCGGGGTTGATCCGGTTCATGGAACGTCTGGCGCGGCTCACGGCCGGCAGGGTGTTCCTCATGGACGACCGGGAGCTCGGCGACTTCGTCGTTCGCGACTACGTCGCGCGCCGGTCCGGCTGAACGAGCGGCGACGCCGTCACCGCCGGACGCCGGTGTCCCACCACATCGTCACGAGGCGAGTTCGGTCCGGCCCCGCCGACCACAGCCCGTCGAGCATGTGGAGGCGATCGCCGAGCGCCTCGGCAATCTCGCCGTCCGACGACGGCGGCAGGCACAGCCGCCGTCGGATGAGGGCCACGGCGTCCGCGCGGCGCTCGAATCCCGAGGGCTGGCCCGCCGGCGTCCACCGGTGCGTCTCGGCGCGGAAGCCGAGCTCGGCGAGCACCGCGAGCGCGTCCTCGGCCGTCGGCGACGTCGGCCGCCGAACGCGATGGAACCGCATCCACAGATCGTTCATCCATGCGAGCGGATGTTCGGCCGTGAGCTCGAGGACGACGCGTCCGCGTGCGTGCGCGTCGAGCGCACGCACGAACGGCGAGACCTCCTGCACGTTGTAGAGAACGTGGCCGCAGACGACGACGTCGCAGACGGGCGAGGATGCTTCGACGTCCGGCCACCCGCCTTCGACGGTGCGAGCACCAACGCCGGCTCGGGCGGCGGTCTCTTCGAATGCGGTCAGCATCGAGGCCGAGGCGTCGACGCCCACGATCTCGGAGGCGCGGACCGCGAGCGGCAGTGAGGTCGATCCGGCGCCGACGCCCACGTCGAGCACGGTGCCACGTTCGGGAAGCGCCTCCAGCGCTCGGATCGTCGTCGGCGTCGGCGGGCGGGACGCGGAGCGCTCGGCGCGACGCCGGAACAGCTCGGTCGGAAATCCGTACGGCGATTCGGGCGCCGCGGCCACGATCTCGTCCGGGATAGCCCATGCGCGCAGGGCCTCGCGCCATCGGTCGGCGGCGTTCAACCCGGCCGCCGATGCCGACGGACCTCCGCGAGGACATCGTCCGTGTGCTCGCCGAGCCGCGGTGGCGGACGACGGACGCCGAGCAACGTTCCGTCGACGCGGATCGGGTCGGCGACGAGCGTCAGCTCCCCGCGTGGCTCGGTGACGCGCTGCAGCACGGCACGCGCCTCCGGCGCCGCGAAGACCTCGTCGAGCGAGCGGACCGGCGCGACGGGCACCCCCGCGGTGGTGAGCTCCGCGACCCAGTGCTCGGCCGTGGCCGTAGCGAACCGCAGCTGGAGCGCCTCGACCAACTCGTCCCGGTGCTCGACGCGGTCGGCGTTGGTCGCGAATCGCGGGTCGCGCGCGAGCTCGGGCACGCCGACGACGGAGGCCGTCCGCTCGAACAGGCGATCGTTGCCGGCGGCCAGGATGAACGGGCGGTCCGATCCGTGGAAGAGCTGGTACGGGACGATGTTCGGATGCGCGTTGCCCATCGGCCTCGGCACGACACCGCCGAGCAGGTAGTTGGCGCCCTGGTTCACCAACGAGGCGAGCGACGTCTCGAACAGCGAGACGACGATCCGGCGTCCCCGCCCGGTCCGTTCGCGGCCGAGGAGCGCGGCCTGGATACCGTTCGCGGCGTAGAGGCCGGCGATGACGTCGAGGAGCGCGACGCCGACCTTGGTCGGCTCCGCGTCGGGGTGGCCCGTGAAGCTCATGATCCCCGACAGCGCCTGCACGATGATGTCGTAGCCGGGCCGCGACGCGGCCTCTCCGTCCTCGCCGAACGCGACCAGCGAGCACGACACGATGCGCGCGTTCTCCTTCGTCAGCGACGCGTGGTCGAGACCGAACCGCGCCATCAGCCCGGGGCGGAAGTTCTCGACGACGACGTCCGACGAGAGGGCGATCGCTCGCGCGTCGCGTCGTCCCTCCTCGGTCGTGAGGTCGAGAACGACCGACCGCTTGTTGCGATTGAGCGCGAGGAAGTACGCGGCGTCGTCTCCTACGAACGGCGGGCCCCACGCGCGTGTGTCGTCCCCGCCATCCGGCCGCTCGATCTTGACGACGTCGGCGCCGAGGTCGCCGAGGATCATCGTGGCGAGCGGTCCGGCCAGGACGCGCGAGAAGTCGGCGACCCGGATGCCGGCGAGGGGCAGCGTCGCGGGATCGAGCGGATCGGCCATCGGGCTCCGGGGACGGGCGGTCGAACGCCGGACCGGCGTGCGGCGAGCGGTGTATACCGCCGCGCCGTCCGGGTGGTCAACCGAGGGCCCGTCCCGGATGCGCTTCGGCGCACCGCCTCGAGGTGGCGAGGAGCGCCAAAGGTTGCAAGGATGTGCGCGTGAACCAGGAGAGCCTGGACCGCGCGAACGCATTCCTCGCGGTCGTCGCCGAGCGGACCCAACCGGGCGAGATGCTGTCGGTAACCCCGGCCGAGATCGGACGCGAGATGGGGCTGCCCGAGCCGCTGGCCGCGGCCCGCGCCGTCCGCGCGTTGCTCGCCCGCCGGCGGCTCGAGGTCGTCGACGGGAAGTACCGGCTCGTGGACGCCCGGCCGATCGACCCGGGCGAGCGCGAGCAGGTCGCGCGCCAACGCCGGCCGCGCACGAAGCCCGCGCCGCGTGCCGAACGCGCCGACGCCGGCGGTCGGCCCACGTACTCGGAGGTCGGACACGAGGCGATCGAGCGTCTGATCGAGCTCGGTCGCGAGGTGGCGGTGCTCCGCGCGAACCTCAAGACGGCGCGTGAGGAGGCGAGGACCGCGCGCGAGGCGCGCGACGAGGCGGAGCGTCGTGCGGGGAGCCTGTCGACACGCGTGCACGATCTCGAGGGCCGGGCCGAGATGGCCGAGTCGAACCTCCGCACGCTGCTCGCCGCCGCGCGCGGCGCCGGCAAGGAGACGCCCGTCGGCGACAGCGAGATGGAGGCGATCCTCGGTGTGCTGAAAGGCGGTCCCTCCGACGGGTCGTCGGAGACCGCTTCGGCCGAAGAGGCCTAGCGCGCGTCGCGAGACGCGCGCGGTCGCGCCGCCGCTACGCCTGCGGAATCGGCGAGGCGGACGACGCCCGCGCACCGTTGCCGCCGGCGGCGCGAACGGCCGCGAGGTGACACGCGACCCAGTGCTGCGGCCGGAGCTCGGCCAGGGCGAGGTCCTGCTCCCGGCAGGCGCGGTCGACGCCGGCCTGTGCGGACTCGCCGCTCGCGAGGGCCGGGCAGCGGGGATGGAACCGGCATCCCTCCGGGATGTTGGTCGGGTCCGGCGGCTCGCCCGCCAGGATCGGTCGGTCCTCGCCGCCGGCCTCCGGAACGACGTCGAGGAGCGCCCTGGTGTACGGATGCATCGGGCGCGTCAGGACGTCGGCGGCCGGGCCGATCTCGACGATCCGCCCGAGATACATCACGGCGACTCGGTCGGCCACCGTCCAAGCCAGGCCGAGGTCGTGCGTCACGATCAGGATGCTGATCTGCAGCGTGTCGCGGAGCTGCAGCAGCAGCCGCAGGATCTCGCCGCGTACCGACGCATCCAGGTTCGAGACCGGCTCGTCGGCGACGATCACCTCGGGATCGAGCACGAGCGCGCCGGCGATCACGACGCGCTGGCGCTGCCCGCCCGAGAGCTCGTGCGGATACAGGAGGAAGAAGCGCTCGGGCGGGCGCAGGCCCGCGCGTGACAGCGCCCGCGCGACCAGCTGCTCCTCCGTCTCGCCGTTCGGCCCGCGCGTGATCTTGTGTATCCGGAGGCCCTCGGCCACGATCTCGTAGATCGTCTGACGTGGGTTCAGCGATCCGGTCGGATCCTGGAACACCATCTGGACGCGCCGCCGATACGCGCGCAGGTCCTTGCCGAGCGGCCGACCCTCGAACAGGATCTTGCCGGCGTTCGGCTGGACGAGTCCCATCACCGCTCGCGCCGTCGTCGTCTTGCCGCATCCGGATTCGCCCGCGAGCGCGAGCACCTCGCCGCCGCGCAGCTCGAGGTTCACACCGTCGACGGCGCGCGCCTGCGTTCCCTTCCGGCCGAGGAGTCCTGAGAGCAACCCGATGCGGCCCGCGAAGCTCACCTCGAGGTCGCGGACCTCGAGGACGGGGCTGCCGTCGCCGGCCGGCGCCGACGCGGGATCGATCGATGACGTGTCGCTCACCGCTCCTCACCCGCTCCCGCGAGCGCGCCCTCGACGAGCAGGCAGGCCGCGCGGCGACTCTCGCCGGCCGCGTACAGCCGCGGAACGACCGTCGGACACGCGTCGAACGCGGCTGGGCACCTGGGGTGGAACGGACATCCCGACGGGATCTGCTGTGGGTCGGGCGGATCGCCGGCGAGCCCCGACGGCTTGCCGCGGAACCGCTCGTCGCCGATCTGCGGGAACGCGGCGGCGAGCGCCGCCGTGTACGGATGCTTCGGGTCGAAGAACACCTGGTTCGTCGGCCCGTCCTCGACGATCTTGCCCGCGTACATGATCGCCAGCCGGTCGGCGACCTCGATGAGCACGGAAAGATCGTGCGTGATGAAGAGCATGGCGAGACCGAGATCCCGCTGCAGCTCCTTCAGCAGCGCGAGGACCTGCGCCTGGACCATCACGTCGAGCGCCGTCGTCGGCTCGTCGGCGATCACGAGCGACGGGCTGCACGCGAGCGCCATCGCGATCATGACGCGCTGCTTCTGCCCGCCGGACAGCTCGTGCGGATAGTCGTCGATGCGGCGCGGCGGCAGACCGACCTGCTCGAGGAGCTGTCCGACGCGCATGCGCGCCTCCCTCTCGGAGGTGAGCGCGTGCGTCAGCATCGCCTCGGCGATCTGATCGCCGACCTTCCGCACAGGGTTCAGCGCGTGCATCGCTCCCTGGAAGATGATCGATGCGCCGGTCCACCGAACAGCCCGGAGGCGGCGACCCTGCATCTCGAGCACGTTCTCGCCGTCGAGCAGCACCTCGCCCTCGATCTTCGCCGTCTTGGGAAGGAGCCGGAGCAAGGCGGCGGCGATCGTGGACTTGCCGCAACCCGATTCGCCGGCGAGCCCGAGGACGCCGCCGCGGTCGATGTGGAAGTCGACCCCGCGGACGGCGGGCACGTCGCCGCCGCTCGTGCGATACGTCACGCTAAGGTCGCGGACCGACAGGACGCTCATCGCTCGCGGAGCCTCGGGTTGATGATCTGGTCGAGCGCGAACCCGATCAGCGTGAACGCGAGGACGACGAGCACGATGCACACCCCGGGCGCTCCGAGCCACCACCAGGCGCCTCGCGTCGCTGCGGCGCCGTCTTGCGCCTGCTCGAGGACCTGGCCCCACGACACACTGAGCGGGTCGCCCAGACCGAGGAACGACAGCGCCGTCTCCGACAGGATCGCGATCGCGACGATCAGGACGGTGTTGGCCATGATGACCGGCATGACGTTCGGGAGGATGTGTCGCGAGATCAGATACGAGTTGCCGGCGCCGAGCGCCCGCGCACGCTCGACGTACGGCCGCTCTCGAACGGACAGGACCTGCGACCGGACCAGCCGAGCGGTGCTCGGCCACGTCGTCAGGCCGATGACGAGGATGATGATCGACAGGTTCTGACCGAAGATCGAGGCGAGCGCGATCGCCAGGACGAGCCACGGGATGACGAGGCCCCAGTCGGTGATCCGCATGAGGACGATATCGATCCATCCGCCGCGAAAGCCGGCGACGAGGCCGACGATGGATCCGATCAACATCGTGATGACCGTTGCGGTCAGGCCGACGAGCAGCGAGACCGGCGCACCCTGGATCACGAGCGTCAGCACCGATCGACCTTGATCGTCCGTGCCGAGCGGGTACTTCACGCTCGGCGACGCGAACCGAGGACCCGTCGCCTTCGTGACCTCGATCCCGGTCTTGTCGGCGAACAGCGCGAAGATCGCAACCGCGACGAAGAACGTGAGGATGATCAGCCCCGCCATCCCCATCTTGTCCTTCCGGAACGCCTCCCAGAAGCGGCGCATCGACACACGCCGGCGTGTCCACGCGATCTTGCGCGGCGACGTAATGAGCGCCGGCGCCTCTTCGTGGGCAAGCGGTGCACCCTCGGGGGCGGTCTCGAGCGGCGGCAGCTTCATCTAGGCGTTCCTCACGCGGGGGTCGAGGTACGCGTACACCAGATCCGACACGAGGTTGAACACGATCACGACCGCCGAGAAGAACAGGAAGAGCGCCTGCAGGACCCAGTAGTCCTTTCCGAGGATCGAGTTGTAGGTGAGCAAGCCGACGCCCTGGTACGAGAAGACGACCTCGACCGTGATCGCGCCGCCGATCACGTAGCCGAAGGACAGCGCGACCAGGGTCACCGTGGGCAGCAGCGCGTTGCGGACGGCGTGCCGGTTCAGGACGAGCCGCTCGGAGACGCCCTTGGCGCGTGCGGTGGTGATGTAGTCCTCGCCCAGGACGTCGAGCAGCGACGACCGCATCACCAGATAGAACTCGCCGAGATACGCGAGTGTCAGCGTGAGGAACGGCAGGAACAGATGTCGCGCGACGTCCGCCCAGTACCCCACCGTGCCGAGCGCGGACGCGTCCGTCGAGATGCGCCCACCGGTCGGGAACCAGTGCAGCACTCCGGAGAACAGCATCAAGAGAAGCATTCCGAGCCAGAACTCCGGCATCGCGTACAGGATCAGTGACGAGAACATCGAACCCTGATCGAACGCGCTACCGCGGCGCCACCCCGACCGGATCCCCATCCACACCCCGAGGACCATCGACGCGATGGTCGACGTTCCGACCAGCAGCAGCGTGGGCATCAGGAACCGGGCGACGACCGAACGGACGGCCTCGCCCTGATAGAAGCTCGACTCACCGAGCTTCCCCTCGAACGTGTCCTTCACGTACTCGAGGAGCTGGCCCCAGGTCGACTTGTCGAGCCCGTAGTCGTGGATCAGTTGCTGGCGTTCGGCGAGCGTGATGTTGGCTCCCTGACCGCGCGTCAGGAACGAGACGGGGTCACCCGGCGACCAGACGCGGAAGAGGAAGAAGTTGAAGACCATGATCGCGAAGAGCGTGATGACCGCCTGAACGATCTTCTTCAGGACGTACTGACGGGTCCCCACGCCTACTTCGCTCTTCCTCTCCCGCGGCCTGGCCTAGGACGTCGCGTCAGACGACGTCCTCTTCCTCTCGCTTGCGCCTCGTGAACGCGATCACGGCGATGATGAGGATGATCGCCGCGACGGCGATCCACACCCACACCGGGATGCCCTCATCCGAGCCCTCGGTCGCGCCGGTGACCGGCTTGATCTGGAGGTCGGAGTAGTGACCGTACTGGAAGAAGATTGCGCCGCCGTCGCTCGGCTGCTTCACGAACCCTGTCCAACGGTCGTTCCGGTACGCCTGCAGGTAGTTGTTGTACCAGAGCACGATCTCCGGCCGGTCGTCGTACAGAAGCTGCTGCATCTGGTCGACGATCTGCGCTCGGTCCTCGACCGAGGTCGCCCGCTGCTGCTCCTGGAACAGACGGTCGTACTCGGGGTTGGAGTAGCAGGTGTCGCTCCAGACGCCGCACTGAGACGCGGTGTACGTGGACAGCTGGAAGTTGGGGTCGGGCTCGACGCCCCAGCCCCAGATGTACATGTCGTAGTCATTGGAGTACCACGTGTCCGTGAGCTTGTTGTCGTTCACCGCCTGGATGTCGATCTTGATCCCGACGTCGGCGAGCCACTCCTTGATGAAGTCGCCGGCCGTGATCGTCTCGGGGTTCTCCGTTCGGACGATGAACCGAAGCTCGAGCGGGTCGTTCGAGTTGGGGAGTTCCCGGATCCCGTCGCCGTCTTTGTCGGTGTATCCGGCGTCCTCGAGGATCTGTTTGGCCTTATCCGGGTCGAACGTGATCAGGTCGCTCGGATCCTGATGCCACTTCGGCTGCATCACGACCGTTGCGCCCGGAGTGGCGTAGCCCAACTTCACGCGGTCGACGAGCACGTTCCGGTCGATGGCGTACTCGACGGCTTCGCGGAACGCCGGGTCGGTCGTCGCCGGCGAGTGGTTCCAGCCGGTGCTCTTGCAGTACTTCACCTGGTCGGTGCACATGTTGAAGCTCATCTGCGTGAAGTACGTCGGCGTTCCGACGTTCGTCGTGATGTTCGGAGTCCCCTTCAGCGAGTCGAAGACGTTCGGCTGGATGTCGTCGGCGAAGTCGATCTCGCCCTGCTTGAGCGCCTGCGCCATCGCCTCCGGATTCTGGAAGATCCGGAAGACGAGGTTGTCGATGTGCGAACGGCCCTGCCAGTAGTCGGGGTTCGCCTCGAGACGCCAGAAGTCACCGCGACTCCACTCGACCAGCTTGAACGGCCCCGAGCCCAGCGGGTCCGGGAAGCCCTTCCACGTGCGGAAGTCCGCCTTGTCCTTGTACTGGCTGAGCTTGGCCTTCGGGAGGATGTAGATGTACGGAGGATAGATCGGGGCGCTGGTGGGCTGCGTCGTCGTCCACTGGAGGGTCGTTGGGCTGGTCGCCTTGATCCCGCCCGATTCGGTGAACGGCAGGTAGTCGATGAAGTTCCCGACGCCCTGATCGATGATCCAGTTGAACGTGTAGGCGATGTCCTCGGCCGTGAGCGGTGTACCGTCCCACCACTTGACGTCGTCGCGGATCGTGAATGTCCACGTCAGACCGTCGTCGCTCTGCGTCCAGTCCGTCGCGAGGTTCGGCTTCGTGGAGAAGTCTTTCTCGTCCCAGCTGAGGAAGGTGTCGTACATCATGTCCGCGGTCGCGTACTCAGGCGACTCGATCATGAACATCGGGTTGAACGTGATCGCGTCGTTCGTGGTCCCGATCGTGAACGTCGTCTTGCCGGCCGAGGCCTGACCCGAGCTGCTCTCGCTCTGCGCGAGCGCGACGCCCGCCATCGCCGTCGATGCGATGCCGGCGACGAACGCCACCGCCACGATCGCGTTGACCGTCCGGCGTGTGCTGCTCCGCGTCCCCATCGCCCCCTCCTCGTTCGCGACGAAATCGCCGTCACGCATGGATACGGTTGTCGCGGCGAACTGGACTGGCGCCCCGGCCGCCGATGACCAACGGCTTATAGCACGATGCAACCGGACAGCGGTAGCCAGGACGGGGGACGGCCGCGCTGACCGCCGGTCACGTCCGCAAACCGGTGCCGGTGGTGGCGCCGCGGGCGCCGGCGGTCGTCCGGACGCGGTCGATCAGCGCGTCGAACAGCGCCTGCTGCGCCGCATCGGCGGGGGCCGTGTCCTCGGGATGCCACTGGACGCCGAGCATCCAGCCGCCGGGCCGCTCGATGGCCTCGACGAGGCCGTCGTCCGCCCACGCGGTCGCGATCAGGCCGTTTCCGAGCCGCTCCACGCCCTGGTGGTGGTGGGTCGAGCAGTCGAGCGTCTCGGCCCCGGTGGCCGAGCCGAGGAGCGATTCGGGCGCGACCTCGACCGGATGCCGGCGGTGGTCCTTCCCGCTCGGTGTTCCGTGCTCGAGCGTTCCCGGCCGGTCCGGAAGGTGCCCGACCAGCGTTCCGCCGAACGCGACGTTCAGAACCTGCATGCCGCGGCAGATCGCCAGGGTCGGCGTCGCGCGATCGTCCGCGGCACGGAGCAGCTCGATCTCGAGTGCGTCCCGGTCGGGCTCGACGCCGTACACGTTGACGTCCGCCGCCCCGCCGTACCTGGCCGGCTCGACGTCGCCGCCGCCGACGAGCACCAGCCCGTCGAGACGCTCGAGCACCTCGTGCGGTGACGCGTCCTCGCCCGGGAGGATCAAGACCGGGTGGCCGCCGGCGCGACGGATGGCATCGACGTAGTTCTCCGGGACGCCGTAGCCGCCGACGAGCCACTTCGAGACTCGTCCGGGCGGCAGGTGATACGCGACGACGCCGACCCAGGGCTCGGTCATCGCCGTTGGGCTTCGACCTCGCGCGCGAGATCGGTGAATCGGCGGAACACCTCGCGACCCTTTCGCTCGTGCATCTCGATGTGCTCGAGGGCCTCGGCCCGCACGTCGTCGTTGGTCTTGCCCCAGTCGCGCTCGATGTCGCCGATGCGTTCGTACTCCTTCAGCCAGGCCTCGATCTCCGCCGCGTCGACCTCGAAGTGGAACTGCAGCCCCCACGCCCGGTCGCCGAACCGGAACGCCTGGTGGCGCACGCGCTCGCCGGTGGCCAGCAACGTCGCGCCCGTCGGAAGCTCGAACGTGTCCATGTGCCACTCGAACACCGCGTCGCCGTCCTCGTAGTGCGAGACGAGCCGGTCGGTCGCCGCGGCGGGTTCGACCCGGATGGGCTCGAACCCGACCTCGCGCGCCGACGCCTTCATGACCTCGGCGTCGAGCGTCCACGCCAGGATCTGCGATCCGAAGCACGATCCGAGGAACGGCAGGCCGCGATCGAGGGCCTCGCGCGTCAGCTCGCGGAGCTCCTTGATGAACGGCTGCTCATCGGCGTGCTCGACGTTGTACGTGCTGCCGAACACGACGACGCCGCCGACGTCGTCGACCGCGGGTGCGGGCTCGGACCCGATCGCGTCCCACACGAGGACCTCGCCGCCGGCGTCGCGGATCGCGTCGAGCGCGACGCCGAACGTCTCGAGGTCGTCGCACCGCGCGAGCACGATCGGCTTCATGCCGCCGAGTGTAGCCTCGGCGCCCGGCTCGGCCGCCCCGGCGGGGCGCGTTGATAGGCTGCGACATCCCATGGAGCTGCCTCCCGAGCTCGCCAACCGTCCAGCGCGCAAGGCCGGTCAGGAGCCGAGCGCGACGCTGACGCTCGACGCGTACAACCGTCTGAAGGGCGAGCTCGACGACCTGCGCACGAACGGTCGGACGTACATCGCGGAGCGGCTGAAGGTCGCGCGCGAGCACGGGGACCTCCGAGAGAACGCCGACTACGACGCCGCGAAGAACGACCAGGCGCTCATGGAGTCGCGCATCCGCAACCTCGAGCGGATGCTCCGCGATCCCGAGATCGTCGAGGCGCCCGTCGCGGCCGACGAGGCGACCCCGGGGATGCTCGTCACGCTCCGGCCGCTCGAGGAGGACGACCCCGAGGACGAGACCTATCTGCTCGCCGACTCGGCCGAGGAGCGAGCGCCCGGCGTCCGAACGATCACCACGACGTCGCCGCTCGGTCAGGCGCTCTCGGGGAAGCGGCTCGACGACCAGCTCGAGGTCCAGGCGCCCGGCGGAACGTTTCGGTACCTCGTCGTCGGGCTCGAGCCTCGCGGGTAGCGGCTGCCGGGTGGCGGCGGCGCGAACGGCGACGTTAGCCTTCGGTCCATGAGCCCTGCGGCCGAGGACCGCCATGCGGCCCGGGTCCGCGACATGCCGGCGCCGCGGCAGACGAAGGGTCTCGCGGGGCCGGCGATGCGGTTCCTGTTCACGTGGCCGTACCGGGCCGGGCTCGCGGGCCTGTATCGCCTCGGCGTTCGGCCGTGGCAGCTCACGCTCGCCTCGTTGCTCACGAACGCCGTGGTCGGCGCGCTGTTGCTCACCGGCCGGCGGTTCGTTCCGGGGCTGCTCCTCGTCCTGGCCGGCGCGTTCGACATCTTCGACGGCGGCGTGGCGCGCCTGCGAGGCGAGGAGCGGCGGTCCGGCGCGTTCCTCGACTCCGTGCTGGACCGCGTCTCCGACATGATCCTGTTCTCGTGTCTGTTCTTGGACGAGGCGGGTCAGGGCCACGCAGTGACGGCGGCGCTCGCCCTCGTGACACTCGTCGTCGCGCTCGGCGTGAGTCACATCCGCGCGGAGGCCGAGGCGGCCGGCGTCGTGATGACGGAGGGCTTCTTCCAGCGGCTCGAGCGCTACGTCGTCCTCATCCTTGGATTGCTCATCCCCGGCGCGCTGCTTCCGGCGCTCGCGTTGCTCGCCGCGCTCGGCGCCCTGACCGTTCTCCAACGTGCCTGGGTCACCCTCGAGCGCATCTCCGAGGTGTCCGACACGTGATCGATCCGTCCGCGTTCATCCGGGTCGCCTCCGCCGTCGAGATCCCCGAGGGCGAGCTGCGCGGCTACGAGCTTGCGTCCGGGCGTGTGGCCGTCGGCCGCGTCGAGCAAGAGGTCTTCGCGCTCGGCGACGAGTGCCCGTCCGACGGCTGCTCGCTCTCCGAGGGCGCGCTCGACGAGGTGAACGAGGCGGTCGTGTGTCCCTGCGACGCGAGCGCGTTCGACGTCCGGACGGGTGAGCCGGTCGACGGCCCGGCCGTCGACCGGGTGCCGGTGCTGCGGGTTCGGGTAGAGGACGGATGGGTCGAGATCGGCTCCGAGATCGGAGGGCGTGGATGAGGCTCGGGATGGTCGGGCTCGGGCGCATGGGCGGCAACATGTCGATCCGCCTGATGCGTGCCGGGCACGAGGTCGTCGGGTTCGCGCCGGACGCCGCCGACCGCGAGACCGTCGCGCGCGAGGGCGCCACGACGACCGAGTCGCTCGGCGAGCTGGTTGCGGCTCTCGAGCCGCCGCGCGTCGTGTGGCTCATGGTTCCGGCCGGCGACGTCACGGAGTCGACCGTCCAGGAGCTCGGCGGGCTGCTGTCCGACGGCGACGTGGTCGTCGACGGCGGCAACTCCTTCTACAAGGACTCGATCCGCCGCGGCGAGCAGCTCGCGCGGGGAGGGATCCGGTTCCTCGACTGCGGCACCAGCGGCGGGATCTGGGGCTTGGCGAACGGCTACTGCCTGATGGTGGGCGGTGACGCGGAGGCGGTCACGACGGTCGAGCCGGCCTTCCTCGCCCTCGCGCCCGAGGGAGGCTACGCGCACGTCGGTCGCAGCGGCGCCGGACACTTCACCAAGATGGTCCACAACGGGATCGAGTACGGGCTGCTGGCCGCGTACGGCGAGGGGTTCGAGGTCCTCGAGCGCTCGCCGTTCGAGCTCGACCTCGAACGCGTCGCCGCGATCTGGCGGTACGGCAGCGTCGTCCGGTCGTGGCTGCTCGAGCTGCTGCACGATGCGCTCGAGAAGGACCCGGGTCTCGGTTCGATCGAGGGCTGGGTCGCCGACTCCGGCGAGGGACGCTGGACCGTGGAGGCGGCGATCGCAGAGGACGTGCCCGCGCCCATCACCGCGCTCGCGCTGTTCAACCGCTTCGCGTCGAGGCAGGACGAGTCGTTCTCGGCGAAGGTCATCGCCGCGCTGCGCCAGGAGTTCGGAGGCCACGCCGTGAAGACCGAGACCGGAGGCGCCGCCGCCGTCGAGGGGAGGCCGTGATGGCGGAGGCGCCGCCGCAGGCGATCGTGATCTTCGGCGCATCGGGCGATCTGACGCGGCGCAAGCTCCTCCCGGCCTTCTTCCACCTGTTCGTCGAGGGCCTCCTGCCGAAGCGGTTCGCGATCATCGGGTTCGCGCGCACCGAGTGGACCGACGACGCGTTCCGCGAGCACGCCCAGCGCTCGATCCGCGAGTTCGGCCGCGCCGAGGCGAGCGGCGAGACGTGGGACGCGTTCGCCGGGCACCTCCGGTACTTCCAGGGAGAGTTCGCGGAGAAGGGGTCCTTCGAGCCGCTCGTCGACTACCTGGAGAAGATCGACGCCGACTTCGGGACGCAGGACCAGCGCTTCTTCTACTGCGCGACGCCGCCGGAGGTGTACGAGGAGATCGTCCAGCGGATCGGCGAGGTCGGGCTCCACAAGGACGCGAAGATCGTGTTCGAGAAGCCGTTCGGGCACGATCTCGAGTCGGCGCGATACCTCAACAACTGCATCCACGCGGTCTTCGACGAGGATCAGATCTTCCGGATCGACCACTACATGGGCAAGGAGACCGTCCAGAACATCCTCGCGTTCCGGTTCACCAACGGGCTGTTCGAGCCCGTCTGGAACCGCCGGTACATCGACCACGTGCAGATCACCGTCGCGGAGCAGATCGGCATCGAGGGCCGAGGCAACTTCTACGAGCACACGGGCGCGATCCGCGACATGGTCCAGACGCACCTGCTCCAGGTGCTGACGTTCGTCGCGATGGAGCCGCCCGTCTCGTTCCAGGAGGACCGCCTCCGAGACGAGAAGGTGAAGGTGCTGCAGGCGATGCACCCAGTCGATCCCGAGAAGGTGGTCCGCGGTCAGTACGACGGATACCTCCAGGAGGCGGGCGTCGAGCGCTACTCGACGACCGAGTCATACGTCGCCATGGAGCTCGAGATCGAGAACTGGCGGTGGGCCGGCGTCCCGTTCTTCCTTCGGACGGGCAAGCGCCTCGCGAAGAAGACGAGCGAGGTCACGCTCGTGTTCAAGGACGTGCCGTTCAACGTCTTCCGCGGAACCGGCGCGGGGCGGCCGAGGCGCGACCATTTGACGGTCCGGATCCAGCCGGACGAGGGCATCACGCTCGCGGTGAACGTGAAGGAGCCGGGCCCCGACGTCCGCCTCGGCCGCGCGACGATGGACTTCGACTACGAGAGCGAGTTCAGTTCCGATCTTCTCGACGCCTACGAGCTGTTGATGCTCGAGGCGATGGAGGGCGACCACACCTTGTTCCTGCGGCAGGACACGGTCGAGCGCGCGTGGGAGGTCCTGATGCCGGCGCTCGAGTTCCCGGCGCCGGTCGTCCGTTATCCCGCGGGCTCGTGGGGCCCGGACGACGCGAACGTCCTGATCGAGCCGCACCGCTGGCACACGCACAGCAAGCACGTGACCAACTGACCGGCGTGCCTGGCGTCGCGCCCGCGGGCACGTGTACGCTCGCGCCCCACCTTCCGACGCCAGGAGGACGCGATGACCGATCGCACGAGGTTCGATCTCTCGCAAGAGGACGTGCCGAGCGCGTGGCAGAACCTGCTGCCGGTCATGGCGCAGGCGGGCATCGGGCTGCTTCCGCCGCTGCATCCGGGGACCAAGGAGCCGGTGCCGCCGGAGGCGCTCGCGCCGCTGTTCCCGCAGACGCTGATCGAGCAGGAGATGTCGACGGAGGAGTGGATCGACATCCCCGGCGAGGTGATCGACGTCTACCGCCTGTGGAGGCCGACGCCGCTGTTCCGCGCGACGCGGCTCGAGCAGGCGCTCGACACGCCCGCGCACATCTACGTCAAGTACGAGGGCGTCTCGCCCGCGGGCAGCCACAAGCCGAACACCGCCGTCGCGCAGGCGTACTACAACAAGGAGGCCGGGATCCGGCGTCTGTCGACCGAGACCGGCGCCGGTCAGTGGGGCTCGTCGCTCTCGATGGCGTGCAGTTTCTTCGACCTCGACTGCCTGGTCTACATGGTCAAGGCGTCGTTCGAGCAGAAGCCGTACCGCCGCATCTTCATCGAGACGTTCGGCGCCGAGGTCATCCCGTCGCCGTCGAGCACCACGCAGGCGGGGAAGGCCATCCTCGAGGCGAACCCCGACTCCACTGGCTCGCTCGGCATCGCCATCAGCGAGGCGATCGAGATCGCGGCGACGAACGAGGACACCAACTACTCGATCGGCTCGTGCTTGAACCACGTCCTGCTGCACCAGACCGTGATCGGGCTGGAGGCCAAGAATCAGATGGAGCTGGCCGGCGAGCGGCCGGACGTCGTGGTCGGATGCGTCGGCGGCGGCTCGAACTACGGTGGGCTCGCGTACCCGTTCATGGCGGGCAAGTTGCGCGGGGAGACGCCCGACATGCGGTTCCTGGCGACGGAGCCCGCCGCGTGCCCGACGCTCACGAAGGGCAGGTTCGCGTACGACTTCGGCGACACGGCCCAGATGACGCCGCTGCTGCCGATGTACACGCTCGGCCACGACTTCGTGCCGGCGCCGGTCCACGC
>JBKPTC010000119.1:0-5292 GCA_046735355.1 bacterium | reverse complement strand
CGACGCCGCCGACGAGAACCTCGCGCTCCGCGACCGGCTCCGGCGGATCCGCCTCGCCGGCCCGGCGGACCGGAACCGACGCGATCCGCGAGGCCCACGACTCGACGCGCTCCGCGCCGCCGGGAGCGACGCCGAACGTCCGCGACCCACACGCGGCGCACCGTCCGTCGGCACCGCAGACCGCGCAGCGAACCGCTCCCTCCTCGAGGCGGAGCATCCCGCCGCAGACGGAGCATGCCGCCGGCTCGCCGCATGCTCGACACACGCGGGCGACCCCGGACCCGGGCAGCGGCGCGTAGACGAACGCCCGGGCGGCGGAGCGGAGGGCCGACACCACCCGTGGCGCCCGCCCCTCCGGACCGGGCCGAACGACCTCGACGGGCGGCCACCACCGCCCGGACGGCGTCACGTCGACCGCGCGCAGCGCCGCCGCCTCGGACGACGGACATAGCGCCGCGAGCACCAGCGTAGCTCCCGCGACCCTGGCGCGCGCGGCGGCGACGTCACGAACATGGAAGTACGGGGACCGGTCCTCGCGGTGGCCGGCGTGCGACTCGCGCGAGACGTACACGAGGCCGACATCCGGAACCGGCGCGAAGACGGCCGGCCTCGTGCCGACGACCACGGGATACGTGCCGTTCGCGATCTCGAGCCACGTCCCGTACCGCGCTCGCTTGGACCCGCCCGCGAACCACACCGCGTCCTCGCCGAAGGCCTCGAGGATCGCCGCGGCCGTCGCCGGAACCGGCTCGGCCTCCGGCACGAGCACGATCGCGGACCGTCCGGCGTCGACGGCCGCACGAACCGCCTCGACGGCAACGGCCTGCTCGTCGGCGGCGGCGGGCCGAAGGCGATACATGCCGGAACGTGCCGCGACGCAGGAGCGCAACAGTTCGCCGCCGCGGCGGTAGCCGGCGAGGCCCGGTTCGGCCCGGCCCGGCACGACCGCTCGCGCGGCGGCCAGATCGCGAAGCGCGGCGCTGCCGGCGCCGGCGTGCTCCTCCGAGACGACGCGCGGCGGATGCGAACGAGCGATCACCGTCGCGAGCGGCGCGATGTAGCGCTCGCTCACCCAACGGAGCAGCTCGAGCATCTGTCCGTCGAAGAACCGAACCGGCGAGACGACCTTCTTCACTGGCAGGATCCGACCAGGAGCCTCGGCGGACGCGCCGAGGACCCATCCGCGCACCGAACGCCCGTGGAAGGGAACCTCGACGAGCGACCCGGCGCCGGCCTGCAGATCGGACGCGAGCTCGTACGTGAACGGGCGATCGAGCGAGAGCACCGGCCGGTCGACGCAGACGTCGACCGGCCCGGTCAGGATCTGGTGGCGATCGGCCGACGGTCGGTCGTCCGCTCGGGTGCCCGTGCCGATGCCGGCGTCACGCGAGCGCGCGACGGAGATCATCCGCGCGGTCGGTCGCCTCCCAGGGGAACTCCTTCCGCCCGAAGTGACCATACGCGGCCGTGTCCTGATAGATCGGCCGACGGAGATCGAGGTCACGGATGATGGCCGCGGGCCGGAAGTCGAACGCGTCCCAGACGGCGTCGACGATCCGCGCGGGGTCGACCTGCTCGGTGCCGAACGTGTCGACGGCGAGCGAGACCGGATGCGCCGTGCCGATCGCATAAGCGACCTGGATCTGCAACCGGTCGGCGACACCGGCCGCGACGAGGTTCTTCGCGACGTACCGCGCCATGTACGCCGCGGATCGATCCACCTTGGTCGGGTCCTTGCCCGAGAAGCACCCGCCGCCGTGCGGCGCCATCCCCCCGTAGCTGTCGACGATGATCTTGCGGCCGGTGAGACCGGTGTCGGCCTTGGGGCCGCCGATCTCGAAGCGACCGGTGGGATTGACGAGCACCCGCACGCCGTCGGCCTCCAGATCGAACTCGCGCACGACCGGGTCGACCACCTCCGCCGTCACGTCGGGCGCGAGGAGGGTCTCGACGTCGACCTCCTCGCGATGCTGGGCGGAGATGAGGACCGTGTCGACGCGCGCGGGCCTTCCGTCGCGATACTCGATCGTCGCCTGGCTCTTGCCGTCGGGCCGCAGGTACGGGATCACGCCCGCCTTCCGGACGTCGGACAGGCGCTTGGCCAGACGATGCGCCATCGCGATCGGGAGCGGCATCAGCTCCTCGGTCTCGCGGCACGCGAAGCCGAACATCATTCCCTGGTCGCCGGCGCCGAGCGTGTCGAGGTCGTCGTCGACGTGCCCCTCGCGCTCCTCGAGTGCGTGGTCCACGCCTCGCGCGATGTCGGGCGACTGCTCCTGGATCGACGTGACGACGCCGCACGTCGCGCCGTCGATCCCGAAGTTGGCGTCGGTGTAGCCGATCTCGAGCACCGTTCGCCGGACGATGGCCGGGATGTCGACGTACTCGGATGTCGTGATCTCGCCGGCCACCATGACGATCCCGGTCGTGACGAGCGTCTCGCACGCGACGCGACCGTCCGGGTCGACGGCGAGGATCGCGTCGAGGACGGCGTCCGAGATGCGATCGGCGAGCTTGTCCGGGTGTCCCTCGGTCACCGATTCCGAGGAGAAGAGGTACGCGTGGCTCATGACGGGCGGAGTATAGCCCCGGGTCCGGACGCGTCCGACCGCGGCGGCCGCGTCACGGCCCGAGCGCCTCGACGAGGCGGTCGACGATCGCGGCGGCGAGCTCGTCCTTGGTCCACGTTCGCATCGGCACGTCGCGCCCGTCGGCAGCGACGATCGCGGCGCGGTTGGTCTCGGAGCCGAACCCGGTGCCCTCCGGACCGATCTCGTTCACGACGATCAGATCGAGATGCTTCGCCCGCAGCTTGCCGCGCGCCACGTCCTCCATGTCGCCGGAGGTCTCGGCGGCGAACCCGACTAGGACGCGGTCGCCCCTGTCGGAGCCGAGCTCGGACAGGATGTCGCGCGTCGGAACGAGCTTGAGCTCCGGAGGCCCCGATTCCTTCTTCACCTTCGACGCCTCGACGTGGTCGGGACGGAAGTCGGCGACGGCGGCGGCCATCACGACGGCGTCGGCGGTGGCCGATGCCTCGCGCACGGCCTCACGCATCTGCTCCGCCGTCTCGACGCGCACGATCCGTGGACCGACCGGAGGCTCGATCGTCCCCGGCCCGACGACGAGCGTGACGTCGCCACCGCGGCGAAGCGCCGCTCGCGCGACCCCGAATCCCATCCGCCCGGTCGAGCGGTTGCCGAGGAACCGAACCGGATCGACCGGCTCCCACGTCGGCCCGGCGGTGACGACGATCGAGCGCCCGTGGAGCTCGCCGGTTCCGCGCTCCGCCGCGCGTTCGACCGCGCGGAGGATCGTCTCGGGCTCGGCGAGGCGACCGGGTCCCTCGTCGCCCGCCGCGAGCGCACCCGCGACCGGCTGGACGACGACCGCGCCGCGCTCGCGAAGCGCGACGACGTTCGCCTGCGTCGCGTCGGCGTCCCACATGCCCGTGTGCATCGCCGGCGCGAGCACGAGCGGACAGCGCGCCTCGAGCAGCGTCGCGGTCAACAGATCGTCCGCGATCCCGTGTGCGAGCTTCGCGAGCACGTTGGCGGTGATGGGCGCGACGACCGCGACGTCCGCCTCGTGCGCGAGCCGGACGTGGAGCACGCTCCCTGGCTCGTCCCACAGGCCGGCGTACGCCCGGCGACCGGTCAGGCCGGAGAAGGTGTCGACGCCGACGAACCGCGTCGCCGCCTTGGTGAGGACGACCGGGACCTCGGCGCCGTCCCGGACGAGCAGCCGGGCGAGCAGACAGGCCTTGTAGGCGGCGATCCCACCGGTGACGCCGAGCAGGACCCGGCGTCCCGCGAGCGCGTTAGTTGCCCCCAACCCCCTCGGGGCGCTCGGCCTGGATGTCACCCTCGGCGATCTCCTCGAGGGCGATGGACAGGGGCTTGTTGGTCAATCCACCGGTTTCGACGAGCGGTGGGACGAACTCGCCCCGCCCCTCGCCGAGCTGGTTGTAGTACGAGTTGATCTCGCGCGCGCGGCGGGCGGCGAGGATGACCAGCGTGTACTTCGAGTCGACCTGCGCCAGCAGGTCGTCGATCTTCGGCTCGATCATCGGAGGCGGATCCTTCCCTCGGGCGGCTCTACGCGTCGGCTGGAGGCTCGCGGCGCGCCGGAGCTGCGTCCGACGCGCGGTGAGCTGCGATTATAGCCGCCACCTCGGCGGTCGCCCGCTCGAGATCGTCGTTGACGACGACGTGGTCGAACCACGACGCCTGCTCCGTCTCCCAGCTCGCCTGCGCGAGGCGGCGCTCCAGCACGGCCGGATCCTCCGTGCCGCGGTCGCGGAGCCGGCGCTCCAGCTCCGCAAGCGACGGCGGCGCGAGGAAGATGAGGACGGCGCCGGGCTCGCGCTTGCGGACCCAGCCGGCGCCGTTCACGTCGATCTCGAGGAGCACGTCCCGGCCCTCGTCGCGACGCTCGACGATGAAGCGGGCCGGCGTCCCCGACCGGTGGCCGTAGATCTCGACCCACTCCAGGAGCTCGGCCGCGTCGACCATCCGGTCGAACTCCTGATCGCTCACGAAGAAGTAGTCGACGCCGTCGCGCTCGCCGCGTCTGGGACCGCGCGTCGTCGCGGACACGGAAAGGACGATGTCCGGAACGAGCTCCCGCACCCGACGGACCACGGTTCCCTTGCCGACGCCCGACGGGCCGGAGAGAACGAAGAGCGTGCCGCGATCGCTCAGCGACGCGTTACTTCTTGGAGAACTCGTCGAGCAGCGCGTCGCGCTGCTTGGCACCGAGACCACGAACGCGACGGCTCGCGGAGATGTCGAGCTTCTCCATCAGCTTGCGCGCGCGAACCTTGCCGACACCGGGCAGGGACTCGAGCACCGTGGACACCTTCATCTTGCCGACGGTGTCGTCCCCCTCCCGTCCGAGGACGTCCTTCAGCGTCAGCTTCCCCGACTTGAGCTGACCCTTCAGCTCGGCGCGCTTGCGACGAGCCTCGGCGGCCTTAACCAGGGCTTGCTTTCGCTGTTCCTCGGTCAGGGTGGGTAGCGGCATCGCAGCGCTCCTTCTGGTCGCACGGATCGAAGCCCGGCGAGTATAGACACGGACGCTCGCCCCCAGCAACGCGGATCCATACGTCGCGACCTGCGGTTTTTCGTGGTCCGACGCCCGCGCACGACCGGCCGTGTCTATACTCGCCGGGCTTCGATCCGTGCGACCAGAAGGAGCGCTGCGATGCCGTTGCCCACCCTGACCGAGGAACAACGTAGGCAAGCCCTGGAGAAAGCGGCGGAGGCTCGTCGCAAGCGCGCCGAGCTGAAG
>JBKPTC010000118.1:0-4249 GCA_046735355.1 bacterium | reverse complement strand
CGCCAACGCCGAGCGGCCCGGTGCCGGCCGGCTCGATCCGGGCCGGGCCGTCGAGCTGTCGTCGCGTGCGATCGTCGAGCCGATCGGATGAGGCCGGTGCCTTGACGGCTCGTCGGCTCTGCGCGGAGGATTCGCGGGCCTCGATTCGGGGCGTCGGGAGGAGACCGGTGTGAGCGCGCCCGCCATCACGCGGATCGACGAGTGCCTGTCGATCCGCGGCGGCCGGCTGTTCGTCGAGGACGTCGACGCGCTCGAGCTCGCGCGGCGGTTCGGCACCCCGGTGTACGTCGTGTCGGAGAACCACCTCCGGCGGAACGCCCGGCGCACCGCGACGGCGTTCGGATCGCGCTGGACGGACGGTCCGGTGCGGGTGCTCGCCTCGATCAAGGCGAACTTCACGCTCGCGACGCGCGCCGTGCTGACGCACGAGGGTCTCGGGTGCGACTTGTTCGGGCCCGGCGAGCTCGAGGCGGCGATCCGCTCGCGGGTCGATCCGTCGCTCGTGAGCGTCAACGGGTCCGCGAAGGACGAGGCGCTGCTCGAACGGGCCGTGGCGTTCGGGGCGAAGGTGACGCTCGACAGCGTGGCCGAGATCGAGGCAGTCCGCGCGGTCGCTCGACGTCTCGGCCGTCGAGCGACGGTCCGCTTCCGGCTGCGACCCGACTACGCGGCGCTGACACAGCCGTCGGAGTTCGTCGAGGACGACGTGCCGATCGCCGCGTTCGCGCGGACGTACAAGCCGGGGATCCCGACGGCCGACCTGCTGGAAGCGGGGCCGGCGGCGCTGGCGGCCGACGAGCTCGACGTCTCGGGCGTCATGGCGCATCTCGGCCGGCACCATCACGACCCGGCGGTCTGGCGCGGGATGGTCGGCGCCGTGGTCGAGACGCTCGCGACGCTGTCGGCGGCGTGGGGAGGGTGGATGCCGCGCGAGATCGACCTGGGCGGCGGCTACGCGAGCCCGCGCGATCCGACCGGGCGCGCGCTCCGGCGCGCCGAGGGCCGTCCCGAGCACGGACCGACGATCGAGGACTACGCCGAGGCGATGACGTCCGCGCTGCGCGAGGCCCTCGATGCGCACGGGCTCCGACGCGACGGGCTCGCGCTCGACGTCGAGCCCGGACGGGCGCTGTACGCGGACGCGGGGATCCACCTCGCGACGGTTCGGAACGTGAAGCGCGAGGCGGGCCGCACGCCCGAGCGGTGGATCGAGACCGACACGACCGAGATGTTCCTCGCGGACCTGATGATCGAGCACGACGTGTTTCCGGTGATCGTCGCGTCGCGCGCCGGCGATCCGGGTACCGAGGAGGCCGACGTGGTCGGCATCAGCTGCGGCTTCGACGTGCTCGCGAGCGCGCTGCGGCTTCCCGAGGTGCGACCCGGGGACGTGATCGCGTTCCTCGACACCGGCGCGTACCAGGACGCGACGGCGACGAACTTCAACGCGATGCCGCGACCGGCGACCGTGCTCGTGTGCGACGATGTGGCCGAGGTGATCAAGCGCGCGGAGACCGTCGACGACGTCTTCCGCCGCGACGTCGTGCCGAACCGTCTCCGGCCGCAGCGAGAGGGGGAGCGATGACCGGGCCACGGCTCGATCACGTGTCGGTGACGTGCGCCGACCTCGAGCGGTCGATCGAGTTCTACCGCGACGTGATCGGACTGCCGCTCGTCGATCGTGGGGACATCCACGGCGAGGAGCTCGAGACGTTGGTACGCCGAGCGGGTGTCCGGGCGCGATGGGCGGAGCTCGCGCTCGGCGGCGGCCAGATCCTCGAGCTGCTGGAGTATGTCGAGCCGAACGAGGCGGGCCTCGAGCAAAAGCCGTGGCGCGCCGGGGCAACGCATATCGGCCTCGCGGTCGAGTCGCTGGACGGCGTCCTCCGCCGGTTGTACGACTCGGGGACGGACGTTTCCGACGTCGTCACGCTGACGGAGTCGGGCTGGGAGGGCGTGCGCTGCGTCTACTCGACCGATCCCGACGGTGTCTCGGTCGAGCTGCTCGAACGGCCGCGCGAGCGCGTCGTCGTCCTTCCGGACGCCGGCGAGCGTGTCGGCACATGACCGTCCGCTAGAGCTCCCAGTCGGAGTGCTCGGCGATCGGATGAGTCGCCGTCTCGCGCGTCGCGGTGATCAGCGCGTCCGGGTGGCGCTGCAGAAGCGTGATCGGGTACTCGGGCGTCGGTTCCGAGAAGAGGGCGACCCGGAACGCGGTCTGCTTCCACGCGCCGGTGTCGCTGTAGACGCGGACCCGCGACGCGGACAGACATTCCCGCATGCCGAGCGTGATCGACATCGGCGGAACGAACTGGTACGCGCCACCGAACGTGCGCTGGGCGAGCGCGATCACGGTGTCGACGTTGTTCTCCTGGATCCGGATCGTCGAGTCGGCCAGCTCCTCGAGCGACACGCGCGTGAACGGATGCCGGTTCGCCTGGTTGTACGCGAGGTGTCCGTCCTGACCCCATCCACCGAGCGTGAGATCGATCGGCGCCTCCGCGATCGCCTCGGCGACGGCGTCGGCGGTCGAGGGCAGCAGCCACATCCGTTGTGCCTCCGGCACGTTCAGGTCGTCGTCGATCCCGCCGTAGAAGTGGCGCTCCATGAACGAACGGAAGTTGTACGGGTGCCCGTCCGGGAGCGGGCGCGCCTGCCAGTCGAGGCACTCGTCCATGTGGAACACGGTGAGCTTACGCAGCGACAGACGCCGCCGGTTCACCTCCTCCGCCCACGGGCCGTACCAACCCGAGGGACCGCATGGAACGATCGCGCGCGCAGGGCGGCCGTCTGCGTTGTTCGCCTCGATCACATCCGCGAGCTCGCGCGCCATCAGCGCGCCCATCTCGGCGGCGTCGGCGACGATCCGGAACGGCACGCGCGTCTCGTGCCGGTCGAGCTCGTCGACTGGGATCCGGCACCAGCGCTCCAGATCACGCAGGTCGACCGTGCTCACAGGTCGAGCACCTCGTACACCTCGGTGCGCGAGCGCGCGATGAGCGGCGCCTGCCGGGCGAACAGCGCCTCGTGCTCGTCGTCGGCGGCGATCCGGCCGAGCGCCTCCAGCGCGTCCGACAGCGTCGCGAACGTCGACTCCCACACCAACGTGTGCGTCGCCTCGGGTCCGGCGAACGGCTGCATCCGCGTTCCGGTCGGGAAGTCCTCGCGTCGGCGTTCCATCTCGGCGAAGCGCGCCTCGAGCTCGAGGAACGCCTCCCGGTCGGCCGGGCGGTACTCCTGCACGAAGCGCACGACGTAGCTCACGTCGGCTGCCCGTAGGTCTCGTGGTACCGCGTCCACCACTTCTCGATCTCGCCGGACGGGATCGGCCGCGGGTCGCCCAGGCGCGTCGCGAGCGCGAGCGTCTTGGCGGCGTCCTCGACCATCGCGGCGGCCTTGACGGCCTTGGCCGGCGTCGCGTCGAACGCGAACACGCCGTGGTTCGCGAGGAGCACCGCGGGCGCGCGCGTCCGGCACGACAGGATCGCGTCGCCGATGTGGTCGCCCTCGTTGTCGACGTACGGCGCGCACGGGATCTCGCCGCCGAACTCGTCCGCCATCGCGGTGAGCGCGCACGGGATCGGCCGTCCGACGGCCGCCCAGGCCGTCGCAAAGTTCGAATGCGTGTGGACGACGCCGCCGATCGAGGCGTCGCCGCGGTACAGCGCGAGGTGATGAGGCGTGTCGACGCTCGCCCGGAGCTCCGACGCGGTGCCGTCGGGAACGCGGTGCGCCTCGACCGGCCGACCCTCGAGGTCGACGACGGCCAGATGTTCGGGCGCAAGGGTGTCGTAGTCGACGCCGCTCGGCTTGATCAGGACCAGCCCGCTCTCGCGATCGATGCCGCTCGCGTTGCCGCTGTGCATCACGCACAGCCCGAGGGCCGGCAGTTGCCGGTTGGCCTCCCACACCGCATGCCGGAGCTCCGCGAACGTCATCGGACCCCCTGCGCGCCGAGTGCGTTCGCGAGGGCGCCGCCGAGCGCGACATTCGTCGCGGCGGCCAGCCGGCGAACCGCCGAGACGTCGGCCTCCGGGTGGATCGTGTGCGGCGACGTCGCGTTCAGGGTTGCCAGGAGAACGCCGAGGCCGAGCGCGTCGTCGAACGCCTCTGTCTCGCCGATCGCGGGCAGGCCGGCGGCCAGCCCGGCGAGAACCCCGCCGAGCAGCGCGTCGCCACATCCGGCGGTGCTGACGACGTCCACGCCGGGCGCGGGGCGATGCCCCCACGCGCCGTCACGGGTCGCGAA
>JBKPTC010000117.1:0-27909 GCA_046735355.1 bacterium | reverse complement strand
TCGCCGGTCAGCTCCTCGTGCCGCTTCGCCATGTCGGCCTGCTGCCGGAGCGGCTTCAGCTGCCGTTTGAGCTCCGACAGGACGTCGTGCAGACGGAGCAGGTCCTGGTCCATGTTGGCGAGCTTGCGCTCGGAGCGCTCGCGCCGCTTCCGGTGCTTGGCGATGCCGGCGGCCTCCTCGATGTACTGACGCCGCTCCTCGGGGCGGGCGGCCAGGACGTCCTCGAGCTGGCCCTGGCCGACGACGGTGTGCAGCGCGCGGCCGATCCCGGTCTCCGAGAGGAGCTCCTGGACGTCGAGCAGCCGACACACCTGGCCGCCGATGCGGTACTCGCTGTCGCCGTTGCGGAAGATCGCCCGGCTGATCTCGATCTCGGACATCGGCACCGGGATCAGGCCGGCCGAGTTGTCGATGACAAGCTTGACCTCGGCCATGCCGAGCTGCGGTCGCTGCGGGCTGCCGGCGAAGATGACGTCGGCCATGTGCGCGCCGCGCAGCGCGCGCGGGCCCTGCTCGCCGAGCACCCAGCTGATCGCGTCGACGAGGTTCGACTTGCCGGAGCCATTCGGCCCGACGATCACGCTGATGCCGGGGGCGAAGTCGAGGACGGTCTTGTCCGCGAACGACTTGAAGCCGCGGATCGACAGGGACCGAAGGAACATGTGGGAGCCGATACTAGCCGCGGCCCTCCGCCGAATCCGGAGTTTCGTGCGTGAGTTCACCCCGCGACGGCGAACGACGTGGACCCGACGGGCGGTTCTTCGACGGTCTCGAGGCCGGTCACGCGGGCGCCCGCCGGGCCCTCCCGACACCATCCGACCATCTGCCGAACGGCGTCCGGGTCGCCCTCGAACGCCGCCTCGACGCGGCCGTCCGCGAGGTTCCGGACCCACCCGCCGACGCCGAGCCGCCGGGCGCGCTCGGCACAGCTCGCCCGGAAGAAGACGCCCTGGACGCGCCCCTCGACGACGACGCGAACCCTGATCGTCACGGACGGATACTAGGAACATGGTCCGATACGACGGCGGCGCCGCGTTGGTCGTCGTCGACGTGCAGAACGACTTCGCCGATCCGGCCGGCAGCCTGTCGGTGACGGGAGGCGACGAGGTCGTCGCGCCCGTGAGCGACGAGGTCGCGTCCGCCGCCGCCGCCGGCGCACTCGTGGTGTACACACAGGACTGGCACCCTGAGCACACGCCGCACTTCGAGCGCGACGGCGGGATCTGGCCGGTGCACTGCGTCGCCGGGACGTGGGGCGCCGAGCTGCATCCCGCGCTCCGCGTCGTCGACGGTGAGCGGCTTCGCAAGGGCGACGACGGCCGCGACGGCTACTCGGCATTCAGCGTGCGCGATCCGACGAGCGGCGAGACGGAGCCGACCAGGCTGGAGCGACTGCTCCGCGATCGAGCCATCGAGCGCATCGTCATCGGCGGACTCGCGACCGACTATTGCGTGGTCGAGACGGTGCTCGACGCGCGGCGCCTCGGGTTCGAGGCCGAGGTGCTCACGGACGCCGTTCGCGCCGTCGACCTTCGACCGGACGACGGCGACCGAGCGCTCGACCGCATGCGGGCCGCCGGCGCCACGCTCATCTGATCGTCTGATCGATCGAGGCGTCAGTCCTCCGGCTCGCCGCGCGGGTCGAGCCGCCTGATCCGGAGGTCCTCGCGCGCGATGCCGGCTCGAACCGCCTGCTCGAGCCCCTCGCGCGCGGCCGCCTTCGACGGGTGACGCTGAAGCTCGATCCAGTGCTCGCCGTCTTCGTGCCGCCGGTCGACGATCCAGGCGTCGCCGTCGTCCGCGTCCTCGCCGACGAGGGCGGGCCCGATCAGCAGCTCCCCGGGATTGGTTCCGCTCATCTCCGGCCGCTCATAGCTCGTCGGTCATCTTTGGCCGCTCGTCCGTCGACGTCCGGCGGATGGTTCGCATGGCGTCTCCGTTCAGCTCTGGCACTGCGGACAGTAGTACGACGTCCGCCCGGCGATCTTGACGGTCTGGATGGGCGTCCGGCACCTTCGGCACGGCTGGCCGGCGCGTCCGTACACCTTCAGCTCGCTCTGATACTCGCCCGGCTTGCCGAACAGATCGACGTACGCCTCGTCATCGAGCGTGGTTCCCCGGAAGCGGATCGCGTCCTGCAGCACCTCCTGGAGCGCGCGGTACATCCGACGCACCTCCTGCGACGAGAGCGTGTCCGACATCCGGTCGTACCGCAGCCCGGCCGCGAACAGCACCTCGTCGGAGTAGATGTTTCCGAGCCCCGAGATGAACTTCTGATCCATGAGCAGCTGCTTCATCTTCGAGGCGCGCTGCGCCATCAACGACCCGAACGTGGCCCACGTGAAGACCTGGTCGAGCGGATCGATCGCGATGTGCTGGAGCTCCTTGACCTTGCCGAGGTCGTCGCCGGACGTCACGAACATCTCGCCGAACGTCCGCGGATCGATGAACCGCAGGTCGCCGCCCTGCTGGAACGTGAAGACGACGTGCGTGTGCGGCTGCAGCGGCTGACGCTTGTTCCCGCGCACGAACTGGCCGCTCATCCCGAAGTGCACGACGACGACGTCGCCGTTGTCGAGCTGCATCAGGACGTACTTGCCGCGACGCTCCACCTTCGTGATCTTTCGGCCGGTGACGCGGTCGGTGAACTCCTTCCGCTTGCCGTGCCGGCGGACGACGCGCATCGCGTTCTTCGAGTTGCGGACCTCCGCGGACGCGATCTTGCGCCCTACGACGTCCTTCTCGAGGTCGCGTCGCATGACCTCGACTTCGGGTAGCTCCACCCTGGCCCCTTCTCCCCCTCGACAGCCCTACGCGTGCGTCGAGCCGGCCGGCGCCGACTCCTCGGACAGGCCCTGCCACGCCTCGTATGCCGCCTGTTGCTCGGCCTCCTTCTTGGACCGGCCCGTTCCGGTCCCGCACGGCCTGCCGGCCAGGAACACCGTCGCCGTGAACTCCTTCTGATGATCCGGACCACGCTCGGTGATGCGGTACTCCGGCAGCGCGCGCAGCCGCTGCGACGCGAGCTCCTGCAGGATCGTCTTGTAGTCGCGGTGGTCGCCCTCGCCGCGCGCGTGGGCCGTCATGCGCGGCCGGAACAGCCGCTCGATCAGCTCGGTCGCGACGGCGAGGCCTCGGTCCAGATACACGGCGCCGAGGAGCGCCTCGAGCGCGTCGGCCAGGATGCTCGCCTTGTCGCGGCCACCGCTCATCTCCTCGCCCTTGCCGAGCCGAACGGCGGCACCGAGCCCGAGCGTGCGAGCGACGTCCGCGAGCGCCGACATGTTGACGATGGAGGCACGGAGCTTGGCGAGCTCGCCCTCCGCCAGGTCCGGAAACGTCCGGTACGCCATGTCCGTCACGACGAGCCCGAGCACCGCGTCGCCGAGGAACTCGAGCCGTTCGTTGTGCGCCGCGAGGTCGTGCTCGAACGCGTACGAGCGATGCGTGAGCGCCGTCGTCCGGATCGACGCGTCGTCGAAGGACACGCCGAGCGAGCGCTCCAACGCGCGGGCGTTCGCGTCGTCGGCGCCGAGCGCGGTCATCGCGTCACTCGACCTCGATCGCCTGACGTCCGGCGTAGTAGCCGCAGTTGGCGCACACGCGGTGCGGAAGTTTCGGCTGGTGGCATTGCGGGCACTCCGAGAACGTGGTCGGCTGCGCCTTCCACGTCGCCTTGCGCTTGTGCCCGCGCGTGTGGCTCTGGCGTCGCTTCGGTACCGGCATCTCGTCGTCCTTTCGTGGATCTCGTGGATCGCGTCGGTAGGCGTGTCAGTTGTCGTCGCCGTCGTCGGGAGCGTCGACGAACAGCCGCTCGAGCACCGACCACCGTGCGTCGACGTCGGGGCCGCACGTGCACTCGCCGGCATTGCGGTCGCCGCCGCACCGCGGGCACAGACCGAGGCAGTCCGGGCGGCACAGCGGCGAGAACGGCAGCTGCAGCACGACGGCGTCGCGCACCATCGGCTCGGGATCGAGCGTGAGGTCGTCGGCGAGGGCGTAGTCGTCGTCGGGCCCCGCGTCACGGACGTACAGCTCGTTCATGTCGACGTCGAAGCCCGTCTCGAACTCGCGGAGGCACCGGGCGCAGCGCATCGACAGGCGGCCGCCGACCGAGCCCGTCACGAAGACGCCCTCGATGACGCTCTCGAGCGTCAGGTCGCCCTCGATCGGCGCGTCCGGCTGGACGGCCGCGAGCTCCGTGCCCATGTCCTCGACCCGCTCGTCGACGTGCACACGCTTGGCGGAGCCGGGTCGGTCCACCAGATCTCGGACGTCGATCGCGCGCATCACGCCCGCTCCTCCTCCTGGTCGTGCAGCGCGGTCGGCGCCGGGGCGGCCTCGGTCGCGAACTCCTGCTGCGCCGGACCGCCGCGCAGACGCTCGCGACCGCCCTCGACCTGCTCGAGCGTCCGGGCGAGCGCGTCCTGCGTCACGACGAAGTCCTCCGCGAACCGCTGCAGCGCGTTCTCGAACTGCGCGAGCTTCGCGTCGACGTAGTCCTCGGCCTCCAGGCGCATCCGACGCGCGTCGCCGTCGGCCTCCGCGACGATCCGCTCGGACTCCTGCTGCGCGCGCCTGACGACCTCCTCGCGCGTCGCCATCCGGAGCTGCTCGGCGCGGGCGTCGGCGACGATCTGCTCGGCGTCGCGTCGCGCCTTGGCGAGGAGCTCCTCGCGGTCGCGCACGACCCACCGCGCCTGCTTGATCTCCTCGGGCAGGGACTTCTTCATCTGCTCGACGAGCTCGAGCAGCTCGTCCCGGTTGAGCAGCGCCGAGGACGACAGCGGCATGGACTTCGCCTCCTTGACCATGTCCTCGAGCTGCTGGATCTGCCCTGTGAGGTCCACCTCAGGCTCCTTGGAACTTCTCGTGCAGGCGCCGGACGACGACGGGCGGCACGAGACCGCTCACGTCGCCGCCGAAGCTCGCGATCTCGCGGACGAGAGACGACGACAGGTACGACCACGTCGGGTCCGTGGTGACGAAGAACGTCTCCACCTGTCCGAGCCGCTGGTTCATCTGCGCCATCTGGATCTCGTATTCGAAGTCGGTGACGGCGCGCAGGCCCTTGACGACGACCCGAGCGCCGATCCTGTGTGCGTATTCCACGAGCAATCCCGAGAACGAATCGACCTCGACCCCGTCCAGATCCGCGGTGGACTCCTTGAGCATCGCCACCCGCTCCTCGGCCGAGAACAACGGGCGCTTGCCCGGGTTGTCCAGCACCGCCACGACCAGTCGATCGAGCTGCCGGGCAGCCCGTTCGATGATGTCGACGTGCCCGTTGGTCACGGGGTCGAACGTCCCCGGACACACGGCCGTGAGGGGCACCCGGACCTCCTCGGTTCCGCGCCGTCGGCCGGAGGCCCGAGCGACGGGCTCGCCGGTCGAGCGCGCGGGCCGACCGGGTCGCCGAACGTCCGGGCCTACGTGGCTCGGCAGATCAGGACGAGGCTGTCCCCATACTCGAGCCGCCTCGCGACGGGCAAGTTTAGCGGAATGACAGGCATGGAACTTCGGACGCCCCTCGTCAGGGCCACGATCGCGCCCGGCCCCGACAGCCATCGGTCGGCGAGCGCGGTCAGGATGCGATCGACGTCGGGCACGCCGGCGTCGTAGGGCGGATCCAGTAGGACGACGTCGAACGGCCCTGCGGAGCTGTCATCGTTGATGACAAAGGATCCGACATCGTGTCGGATCACTCGGCCGCGGTCCGCGAGGCGCGCCTTCTCGAGGTTCGCGCGGATGACGCCGGCCGCCGTCGCCGAACGCTCGACGAACACCGCCTCGTCCGCGCCCCGCGAGAGCGCCTCGATACCGAGGGCGCCCGTCCCCGCGTACAGGTCCAACGCGATCGCGCCCGGAACGTCCGCGGCGATGCTCGAGAACAGTCCCTCGCGCGCCATGTCGGAGACCGGCCGCACGCCCCTCGGGACGGGCGCGAGCCGAACGCCCCTCGCCGACCCCGCGATCACCCGCATCGCTCGAACTGTACGAGGGCCGATCGGCGCCGTGGCCGGCACCGCGCCGCGTCGCCCGCTCCGACGCGCTACGAGTGGAAGAGCCAGTCGATCGACCGATCGAAGCGCGACCGGAGCTCGGCGAGCAGCGTGGGATGCGCATCGAGGCTCGGGTCGCGGTCGATCACGGCGAACGCGCGGGCGCGGGCGCGCTTGACGAGCTCCACGTCCTCGACGAGCCGCGCGAGCTTGAGGTCGGGCAGACCGGACTGCCGGACGTCGAACAGCGTGCCCTCGCCGCGCAGTCGCAGATCCTCGTCCGCGAGCTCGAACCCGTCCGTCGTGCGGACCATCGCGTCGAGCCGGGCGCGCGCCTCCTCGTTGTCCTCCTTGCTCTCGTCGAAGAGCACGCAGGTGCTCACATGCTCGCCGCGGCCGATGCGACCGCGCAGCTGGTGCAGCTGCGCGAGCCCGAACCGTTCCGCGTTCTCGACGAGCATCACCGTCGCGTTCGGGACGTCGACGCCGACCTCGATCACGGTGGTCGAGATGAGCAGATGGTGGCGGCCGGCGCGGAAGTCCTCCATCACGCGCTCCTTCTCGGCCGGCCGCATCCGGCCGTGGAGCAGCTCGACGGACAGGTCCGGAAAGACGTCGGTCGCGAGCCTCGCGGCCTCGGCCTCGGCCGCCCGCACCTCGGTCCGGTTCGACTCGTCGATCGCCGCGCAGACGACGAACGCCTGGCGGCCCGCCTCGATCTCGCGGCGGACGAGCGCGTACGCCTGCGTCCGTTGCGCCGCCGTTCGCGCGATGCGCGTGACGACCGGCTGCCGACCCTTGGGAAGCTCGTCGAGGATCACGACGTCGAGGTCGCCGTAGTACGTGAGCGCGAGCGTTCGCGGAATCGGCGTGGCCGTCATGATGAGGACGTCCGGCGAAGCGCCCTTTCCCTTCAACGCCATCCGCTGGTGCACGCCGAAGCGATGCTGCTCGTCGACGACCGCGAGCGAGAGATCGGCGAACGAGACGCCCTCCTGCACCAGCGCGTGGGTCCCGACGACGAGATCGACGTCGCCGCTCGCGACCCCGTCGAGGATCCGAGCGCGGTCTTTGCCGGTGACGGCCGCGGTCAGCAGCGCATACGTGAGCGACGCCGGCGCCGCGTCCGGCTCGTCGAGCAGCGACGGCTGCGGCGACGGGGCGCCGTGCGACGCGGCATCGAGGAACGAGCGCGCACCGATCGGGTCGAGCAGCGCCGCGACCGAGCGATGGTGCTGTGCGGCGAGCACCTCCGTCGGCGCCATGATCGCCGCCTGGTGCCCCGAACCGATCGCGACGAGCGCGGCGTCGACGGCGACGAGCGTCTTGCCCGCGCCGACGTCGCCCTGCAGGAGAACGTTCATCGGCCGCGGTCGCGCCATCGCCTCGCCGATCTCCTTGATCGCGCGCCGCTGGGCCTGCGTCGGCTCGAACGGCACGGTCGCCAGCAGGCGCGCGGTCAGCTCGTTCTCGGGTCCCTGCGCGACTCCGATCTCGGCCGCCTCGACGCGGTGCTTTCGGAACGCGACGCCGAGCTCGAGCGTGAACAGCTCGTCGAACTTCAGCCGCTCGAGCGCGGCGGCGAGCTCGCGGTCGTCGGCGGGAAAGTGCACCCACCGCAGCGCGGCGTCGTACGACCCGAGCGACTCCGCGCGCAGGATCTCCGCGGGGAGCGGGTCGGAGATCCGCCGGACCTGCTGGAGCGCGCGGTGGACGAGCTCGCGGATCGTCCTGGTGCTGACGCCCTCGGTCGCGCGGTGGACGGGCGTGATCCTGCCCGTGTGGACGAGGTCGTGCTCGTCGCCGGTGAGGACCTCGACCTCCTGGTTCGCCAGCTGCAGCGCGCGACCGTACCGCTGCGCGATCCCCGCCGCGGCGAGCTCGTGGCCCTCCCGGTACGTCTTGGCGAGCCACGGCTGGTTGAAGAACGTGAGGTCGAGATATCCGCTGCCGTCGTATAGCGTCACCGTCACCATCGTGCGACCGTTGCGCATCCGACGCGCGTTGACGCGCTTGACGCGGCCGATCACCGTCGCGTACTCGCCGAGGCGCAGGTCGCGGATCGCCGAGACCTTCGACCGATCGATGTAGCGCCGCGGATAGTGATGGAGGAGATCGCGAACCGTGCGGATCTCCAGGCCCTCGGCGAGCGCCTCGGCGGCCGGTCGAGCCTTCTCGCGTGGCCCGGTGCGTCGCTGCGCGAGCCGCGGATCGATCGCGGCGACCGGGGACTCGAGCGTCAGCGCCACGCGCGCCGAACCGCTCCGGGCGCGGGCTCGTATCGCATACGACGGTTCTACCATGCGCTCGATGTCCCACCGCCCCGTCGGCGCGATCGCGCTGGTCGCGCTCGTGCTCGCCCTCGCCGCCTGCTCCTCGGAGCCCTCGTCCGACGGCGCGGCGTCGGACGCGGGCGGCGGCTCGATCCGCGCCGAGAACGCGACGACGACGCCGCTGCTGCCGGTCGAGGCCGACGCGCTGCCCGACTTCACCGTGGCCCGCTACCGCGAGCTGCTCGCACAGCTGCGGGGTACGCCCGTCGTCGTGACGATGTGGGGCTCCTGGTGCCCGCCGTGCAAGGCCGACGCGCCGATGCTCGCGCGGGCGCACGACGCCTACGGTGATCGCGTCCAGTTCCTGGGCATCGACATCGAGGACAGCGTCCCGTCGGCACGCCGATTCATGCACACGTACGGCTGGACCTTTCCGAGCATCCGCGACCCGGTGTTCCCGAGCTCGTTCCGGACGGGCCTCGGGTTCGTCGCGCAGCCGAACACGCTCTTCTACGACGCGTCGGGCCGGATCGTCCGTACGTGGCAGGGTCCGCTCACGGCCGAGAGCCTTCGGGACGGGCTGGACGCGATCAGGTCGGCCGACCGCGCGTCCGGATGAGCGGGCGCGACGAGGGCGTCTGCTACCCTGGATCGCCATGGCAGCCGTGTGCGACATCTGCGGAAAGAAGCCGTTCTTCGGCAAGCGCGTGTCCCACTCACACCGCCGAACCAACCGACGGTGGGACCCCAACGTGCAGCGCGTCCGGGCCCTGGTGAACGGAACGCCGAAGCGGATCTACGTCTGCACCAGCTGCATCAAGGCCGACAAGATCCAGCGCGTCGGTTAGCTCGGCTCGAGCGCCCGCTCGACGGCCCGCAGCGTCTCGTCCGAAAGCGTGACGTCCGCCGCCGCCGCGTTCTGCTCGACCTGCGCCACCGACGTTGCACCGACGATGGCGCTCGCGATCTCCGGCCGCCGCAGCACCCACGCGATCGCCAGCTGCGCCAGCGGCAGCCCGACCTCGTCGGCGACGACGCGAAGCCGCTCGACGCGCGCGTGATGCTCGGGCGTCAGGAACCGCTCGACGAACCGTGAGCCGCGTCCGCCGGCACGCGACCCGGGTGGCGGCGGCGACCTCGCGCGATACTTGCCCGTCAGCATCCCCTGCGCGAGCGGCGAGAAGACCACGACGCCCAACCCGAGGTCCCTGCACGCCGGCAGGACGTCCGACTCGGCCGCCCGGTCGAGCATCGAGTACCGCGGCTGATCGGTCTCCGGCGGGTGGAGGCCGTCGCGCTCGCAGAGTCGGACGGCCGCGCGCATCTGATCGGGCGTCCATTCCGACACGCCCCAGCGCCGGATCTTGCCCGCGCGGACGAGGTCGTCCATCACCCGACACGTCTCCTCGAGCGGCGTCTCCGGGTCGTACCGGTGGCACTGGTACAGGTCGATCGCGTCGACGCCGAGGCGGCGGAGCGAGTCGTCGCATTGCTGCAGGACGTGGCGGCGACCGAGTCCGCGGTCGTCCGGGCCCGGGCCCATCGGACCCCACACCTTCGTCGCGACCGCACATGCCTGCCTGGGGCGCGAGGCGAGGGCACGGCCGAGCACCTCCTCGGCGCCGCCGTGCTCGTAGACGTTCGCTGTGTCGAACAGCGTGACGCCGAGCTCGAACGCGCGGTGGATGCACGCGATCGAGGTATCCACGTCGACGGAGCCGCCGAACGTCAGCCACGACCCGAGCGAGACGACGGAGACGTCGATGCCGGTTCGCCCGAGCGGCCTCGTCCGCATCGGCCGAGCATACGGACGGCCCCGGCGGCCGTGCGATCGACGTCGATCGCGCGCGTCAGCGGCGAGCGGCCGTGTCCCGCCGCCAGCCGGGATCGACGGGACCGATCCCCCGGCCGATCGCGAGCGAGTGCCGGATCGCCTCCGTGACGAACGCCTTGCCCGCGCGGACGGCGTCGAGGACGCCGGCGCCGCTCGCGAGCGTCGATGCGATCGCCGCGGAGAGCACGCACCCCGTGCCGTGCGTGTTCGCCGTGTCGAGTCGCTCGCCCTCGATCCACACGAGCCGCTCGCCGTCGGCGAACAGGTCGTCGGCGCGGTCCGACGCCAGATGCCCGCCCTTGACGAGGACCGCCGCCGGGCCGAGGCCGAGGAGCGCCTCGGCGGCGCGAACCATGTCGTCGCGAGACCGAACGTCGAACCCGGCGAGGCCCGACGCCTCGGGAAGGTTCGGCGTGACCAACGTGGCGAGCGGAAGGATCCGGCGCTTCAGCGCGTCGACGGCGTCGGGCTCGAGGAGTGCGTGCCCGTGCTTCGACACGAAGACGGGGTCGACGACGAGGTTCGGCAGCGTGACCTCCGCGGCGGCGTCGGCGACCGCGTCCACGATCGGCGTCGAGGCGAGCATCCCCGTCTTGGACGCGTCGACGCCGATGTCCTCGACCACCGACACGATCTGGTCGTGCACCGTGGAGGGCTCGAGCGCCTCATAGCCGGAGACGCCCAGCGTGTTCTGCACCGTGACGGCGGTGATCGCGCTCATGCCGTACACGCCGAGCGCCGCGAACGTCTTGAGGTCCGCCTGGATGCCGGCCCCGCCGCCCGAGTCCGACCCCGCGATCGTCAGGGCGCGAGCGACCGGGCTACGCGTCATCGGAGAAGTGATCCCATCCCTTCGGCTCGAGCGGGCGCTCGCCGGCGTCGTCGACGGCGACGAGTCCCTCGTCGATCATGACGCCGACCTCGGCGAGCGTCACGCCGAACCGCTCGTGCAGCTCCTCCTGCGCCCTGTCGAACGCCGTGGCGTCGAGCGTGACGAGCAGCTCGTAGTCCTCGCCACCCGACAGCGCGACCTCGAGCGCATCGACGCCGAGCGTTCCGGCGGCCGATCGCAGCGCGTCCGACACCGGTACGCGGTCGAGCCGCACGCGCGCTCCGCAGCCGCTCGCCGCGCACAGCCTCGACAGGTCCTTCGACAGGCCGTCGGACAGGTCCATCATGGCGGTCGCTCCGGCCTGCGCGAGCGTCTGACCCTCGCCGACGCGCGCCGCCGGTCGGTGCAACGCCTCGAGGAGCGCGCGTCCCCACGGCTCGCGCAGCGCTCGCCCGAGTCGTGACGGATGCATCCGGGAGAGCAGGAGCCCGCCGGCCGCCGCGCCGAGCGACCCCGTCACGCCGATCAGGTCTCCCGGGCGCGCCCCCGCCCGCGTCACGGCGGCGCCGGGGGCGACCTCGCCGACGACCGTCACGGCGATCGTGACGACCTCGGCGCGACTCGTGTCGCCGCCGACGAGCGACAAGGCGTACTCGTCACACGCAGCGCGCATGCCGCCGTAGAACTCGATCACCCACGCCGTCTCGACGGTCGGCGGAAGGCCGAGCGACACGACGGCGTACCGCGGGCTGCCGCCCATGGCCGCGATGTCGGACACGTTCACAACGATCGACTTCGCACCGAGATCGACTGGCGCGATCGCCGGTAGGTCGAAGTGCACGCCCTCGAGCAGCATGTCGGTCGTGATGACCGTCGAGCCGGTTCCCGGCCGCACGACGGCCGCGTCGTCGCCGACGCCGACCAGCACGCCCGGCGCCTCGCCGGACAGCAGCTTCGCGACGGCGGCGATCAGCTGATCCTCGGTGAGCTCCATACGCGTCGGCCGCCATCCGGCGCAGGAGTTGTGCGAAGCGGCGCAAGAGGTCCGGTGGCGTCCTTCGGGTAGGATAAGGCGTCCCGACCAGGGACGATGGACCTCGGCCGCCCGGCAAAGCGTCGCGCGGCGAGGTGCGGGCCTTCCCGCTCGCGACCGTCGCCAACGGAGATCAAGGAGTTCCCGTGCAGGTAGAGGCTCGAACCATCTTCGACAACCCCTCCGCGGACGATCTGCGCAAGTTCACCGAGGAGATGACGCAGTCCCGCGTGACGGAGTTCGACAACGTGAACGTACAGACGCGCGTGACGTCACGGAGCTCGGCGAGCACGTTCGTCGTCACGGACGACCCGTCGACGGCGAGCGGCAAGACGATGACGCGAGACGAGTACGACCGCATCGCGGCGATGCAGGACGAGTACATCGCGCAGCAGGACATGATCGTGATCGATGGCTACATCGGGAACGATCCCGACTTCCGCACGCCGGCCCGCCTCACGATCGAGAAGGCCAACGCCAACATCGCGGGGATGCAGCAGAAGCTGTACTTCCCGCGCGAGGGCGGCGGCGGGGCGGGCGGGGAACCACAGGTGCAGGTCATCTACACGCCGAACCTGCCGGCGCCGGGCTACCCCGACGAGCGGTGCATCGCGGTCGATCTCGACAACGGCGTGACGCGCGTCCTCAACTCCGACTACTTCGGCGAGTCGAAGAAGGGCGGCCTCCGGATGTGGAACCGGATCGTCTACGACCGCGGCGGCCTGTCGCTGCACGCGGGCTGCAAGGTGATCCCGACCGCGCAGGGCGAGAAGGTCTTCCTGATCATCGGCCTGTCGGGAACCGGCAAGACGACGACGACGTTCACGACGCAGAACGACTCGCTTCCCGTGCAGGACGACTTCGTCGCGCTGATGCCCGGCGGCAAGACGTACGGCACCGAGAACGGCTGCTTCGCCAAGACGTTCAGCCTGGACCCGGACTTCGAGCCGAACATCTACAACGCGGTCGTCAAGCCGGAGTCGTACCTCGAGAACGTGTATCAGGACGACGCCGGCAACGTGAACTTCTTCGAGACGTCGTACACCAAGAACGGCCGCGCGGTGTTCGGGATGGACGCGCTCGGGCGGTACCGCGACCCGCGCCTGGTCGGGACGGTCGACTACCTGTTGATCCTCAACTGGAACGAGAACATCATCCCGGCCGTGGCCAAGCTCACGCAGGAGCAGGCGGCCGCGTACTTCATGCTCGGCGAGACGACCGGGACCAGCGCCGGCGGCAAGGCCGAGGAGGGGAAGTTCCTGCGGGTGCCGGGCACCAATCCGTTCTTTCCGTTGCCGCACGGGCTCCAGGGCAACCGGATCCTCGAGCTTCTCAACTCGCATCCGATCGAGACGTTCCTGATGAACACCGGACGCGTCGGCGGACGCGACGGCGACGAGCGCTCGAAGAAGGTGAAGATCCCGCACTCCTCGGCCGTCGTGAAGGCGATCGCCGAGGGAACGATCTCCTGGACGAACGACCCGGACTTCGGCTACCAGGTGGCGACCGAGGTCCCCGGGCTCGACGATCTCGAGCTGCTGCAGCCGCGACGGCTGTACGAGGCGCAGGGCCGGCTCGACGAGTACGACGACTACGTCCGTCGGTTCAAGGAGGAGCGCCGGGCGCACCTCGAGCAGTTCCCGCACCTGTCCAAGGAGATCGTCGAGGCGGTCGGCTGATCGTCGAGGCGATCCGCCGATCCAGCTCGAAACGGGCGCGTCGGCGACTCAGTCGCGCGCACGGCGGCCGAGCATGAACCCGCCGATCAGCTGCATCGCCGCGAGCACTAGCGGAACGAGCAGGTACCAGCGGAAGTCCTCGAGTCGGTCGGTCGGTTCACCGTCGATGCTGGTCGTCGCGTAGATCACGAAGAAGCCGGCGAACGCGAACCACAGGCCGATCCTGCCGGTGAGGTGGAGCGCGTAGAGCAGGTGGTCGACGACGTCGGTGCCCTCGAACCGGCGTCGCGACCAGACCCACAGCGATCGGATCCCGCCGGCGACGAGGAGCGCGGCGATCGCGAGCTCGAGGACGCTCACCGATGCGGCTCGCCGCCGAGCGCCGCCACGACCTCTCCGTCCGACGTCTGCCCGAACCGCCGGTACCACTCGCCGACGGCGGTGAAGGGTTCCGGGGTGTCGAGCACGACGATCCGATCGGCCTCTCGAGCCAGCCGTCGAACCGCGGCGGTCGGCGCGACGGGAACGGCCAGGACCGCCTCGCGGGCGCCGCGGGTCCGGGCCCATCGAAGCGCGGCCGCCGCCGTTCCGCCGGTCGCGATGCCGTCGTCGACCACGATGGCGGTCCGACCGTCGAGCTCCACCGGCGACCGCCCGGCGCGGTACGCGCTCGAGCGGCGGTCGATCTCGCGCTCCTGCGCGGCGATCTCTCGCTCGAGGTAGTCGCCGGGCACCCGGAGGCGGGCGATCATCCGGTCGTCCAGGACGCGGACGCCCGGCGCGACCGCGCCGATGCCGAGCTCGGGGTTCCGCGGCGCGCCGATCTTGCGCGGAACGACGACGTCGAGCGGTAGGTCGAGCCGCCGCGCGACCTCCGCCGCCACGACCACGCCGCCCCGCGGCACGCCGAGGACGACGGCGTCGGATCCGCGGAAGTCCTCGAGCGCCTCGGCCAGGCGCGCGCCGGCGTCGGCGCGATCCGCGAAGATCACTCCTCCGGAGGGTCGCGTTGCTCCGTCGCCTCCTCGACCTCGCGCCGCGCCTCCTCGTCGCGCATCCGGCGCCGTCGATCGGCGAGCACCTGCTCGGGAGGCGGCATCGGCTTGCGGATCCGCTTGTAGGCGTCGAGGAAGGGCCCGCCGCCGGCGGCGCCCTTTTCGCTCCTCACCTTGCGTCGCTTGACGCGTCCCTTGACCACGATGCCATCGTACGGCCCGCCCGCCGCCGGACCGGCGCGTTGTCGCGGGGCGGAGCGCGGAACTAGCATCCGCCGACCAGCGGCACAGCGGCCGACGACGCCGACGGAACGGCCGAGGAAAGGCCGAGGAAAGGGAGGGTCACCGGTGGTCCACGCCTACATCCTCATCCAGACGGAGGTCGGCAAGGCGGCGGCGGTCGCGAAGGAGGTTCGCGACATCGACGGCGTCACCGAGGCCGAGGACGTCACGGGCCCGTACGACGTCATCGTCCGCGCCGAGGCGAAGAACGTCGACGAGCTCGGCAAGCTCGTCGTCGCACGGATCCAGTCCGTCGAGGGCATCACGCGCACACTGACCTGCCCGGTCGTCCACCTGTAACGCCTCGAGATCCGCGCGGCCGAGCCTAGACGCCGGTCCCCTTCTTCTGCTCGCGTTCGTGCCGCTCGATCGCGAGCTCGACGAGACGATCGATCAGATCCGGATACGGCAGCCCGGACGCCTCCCACAGCTTCGGATACATCGAGATCTGCGTGAACCCGGGGATCGTGTTGATCTCGTTCAGCAGGACCTCGCCGGTGGGCCGGACGAAGAAGTCGACGCGCGCCATGCCGGTGCACTCCGCGGTTCGGAACGCCGCGACGGCCAGCCGCCGGACCTCGGCGTGCACGGCGTCGTCGAGCGGCGCCGGGATCAACAGCTCGGCGCCGTGCTCGTCCAGATACTTCGCGTCGTAGTCGTAGAACGCGTGCCCCCTCGGCACGATCTCTCCGGCGATCGAGGCCACGGGGTCGTCGTTCCCGAGCACGGCGACCTCGACCTCGCGCGCGCCCTCGACCGCGCGCTCGAGGACGGCCTTGCGCCCGTACCGGAACGCCTCCTCGAGCGCGGCGCGGAGGGCGTCCGGCCGCTCGACGCGCCGAACGCCGACCGAGGACCCGAGCGTCGCCGGCTTGGAGAACAACGGATATCCGAGGTGCTCGGCCCGCGCCTCGACGCCCTCGGAGTCCTCCTCCCATTCGCGCTCGCTGACGACCTCGGACTCGACGACCGGGATGCCGGCCGCGCGGAACAGCACCTTCTGCACCGCCTTGTCCATCCCGATGGCGGAGCCGAGGACGCCGGCGCCCACGTACGGCACGCCGGCGAGCTCGAGAAAGCCCTGGATCGATCCGTCCTCGCCGTACGGCCCGTGCATGACCGGGAACACGACGTCGATCTCCGTGCGCTCGCCGTCCGCCGCGACGAGCGCGTGGGCGCCCGGCTCCTGGTCGAGCGCGACCTCCGGCCCGGCGCCCTCGCCGACCGATGGCAGCGACCTCGCTCCGGAGCCGACGCCGAGCGCGGCCGGCCCGCCGTCGACGAGGTGCCACCGCCCGTCCTTGGTCACGCCGATCGCGACGGCCTCGTACCGCCCGGGATCGAGCGCGTCGAGCACCGACCGCGCCGAGACGACCGAAATCTCGTGCTCGGCCGAGCGGCCGCCGAACAGCACGACGATCCGGCGCTTCATCGCCGTTCGGCGCCCGCGCCCGCTCGTCGTTCGCTCCGCGAGCCGCCCGCGGCGCCGATCGCGTCCAGCGCGCGATCGAGGTCCTGAAGGAGGTCGTCGGCGTCCTCGAGCCCGACGCTCAAACGAACGAGGCCGTCGGCGATCCCGGCCGCGCGGCGCGCGTCGGGATCCATCTGCCGGTGCGTCGTCGACGCCGCGTGCCCGACGAGCGAGTGCGCGCCGCCGAGGCTCGTCGCGATCCAGACGAGCTCGAGCGCGTCGCACAGCGCCATGCCGGCCCCGACGCCGCCGCGGACCTCGAACGCGAGGACGCCGCCGCATCCGCGCGGCAGCAGCCGCTCCGCGATCGCGCGGTCGGGATGCGACGCGAGACCGGGGTACCACACGCGTTCGACGGCCGGGTGCTGCTCGAGGTGCTCCGCGATCCGTAGCGCGGTCTCCGAGTGGCGGCGCATCCGCAGCTCGAGCGTCACCAGACCGCGGAGCGCGAGCCACGCCTCGAGCGGCGCCATCGTCCCGCCGACCTCGATCGCCGTCTCGCGGAGCCTGCGCATGCCGTCCTCGCTGGTGCAGACGACCCCGCCCGTGAGGTCGTTGTGCCCGCCGATGAACTTCGTCGCGGAGTGGACGACGTGGTCGAAGCCGAGCTCCGCCGGACGACACAGGTACGGCGTCGCGAAGGTGTTGTCGACCGCGGATGCGACGTCGGCCTCGCGGCACAAGCGACCGAGCGCCTCGAGGTCCGCGACCGAGACGGTCGGGTTCGCCATCGTCTCGACGTAGAGCAACGCGGCGCCCGGCAGCCGCGCCGCGACCGCGTCGAGATCGTTGGGCGGAACGAGCTCGGCCGCGATGCCGAACCTCGGGAGGACCTTGGTGAACAACGAGTAGGTTCCGCCGTACAGGTCGGTGCTCGCGACGATGCGGTCGCCGGCCGACGCGAACGTCGTGACGAGCGCATGGATCGCCGCCGTGCCGCTCGCGAACGAGAACGCGGACTCCGTGCCTTCGAGGTCGGCCATCGTCTGCTCGAACGCGAGCAGCGTCGGGTTGCCGTATCCGCGCGTGTAGGTGTAGCCGGGCCGACGGAACGAGATGGTGTCCGCGTACTCCTCGGCCGTGTCGAACCGGAACGTCGACGTCTGGAAGATCGGAACGCTCGGCGTCTCCTGATCGGCCGGTGGCCTTCGAACGTGGATCGCGCGCGTGCTGAAGCCGCGACCGGGCGTCATCGGCTCACCCTACTCCCGGACGCCACCGCTTCGGATACCGGACGCGGATGTCGTCGACGATCGTGGCGAGCGAGTCCATGACCTCGTCGGTGAGCGCCCGCGTGCCGTCGCGATCCTCGGGATCGACGCCGCTCGCGGACAGGTCGAGCGGCTCGCCCGCGACGACCCAGATCGGGCGCCCGAACCTCACGCTCTCGCGCCCGGACCTTCGCCAGACGTACTGCCCGCCCCACGTCGCGACCGGCAGCACCGGCACGCCGCTCATCAGGGCGAGCCTCGCCACGCCCGTCTTGCCGCGCGCCGGCCGGAAGTCCGGGTCGGCGGTCTGCGTCGTCCCCTCGGGGTACACGACGACGACCTCGCCCCGCCCGAGCGCCTCGGCCGCGGCGACCAGCGGGCGCGTGTCCCCGGTGCCGCGGTCGACGGGGATCTGACCCGCTCCGCGCATCACCATTCCCGTGAACCAGTTGTCGAACAGCTCGCGCTTGGCGAGGAACCGGGGTCGACGGCCCGCCTCCGTCACGAAGTACGCGTGCGCGAACGGATCCACGTAGCTGAGGTGGTTGCCGGCGACGATGAGCGGGCCGGTCGCCGGGATCCGCGCGGTGCCCTCGAGCCGCCAGTTGAACCACAGCTTGTTGGGCGGCAGCAACGCCGACTTCGCGATCCGGTACCACGGCTCCAGGGCTCAACCCCCCTCGTGCTGCGTCCGCGGAGCGTAGCGGCGCGAGCCGCCGGCGAGCCGCCACGCAGCCGGAAGCAGCCCCGCCGCGAGCAGCAGCTTGATGGCGTCGCCGACGACGAACGGAGCGAGGCCGAGGGCGAGCGCCCGCTGGAGCGGGATCCCGACCGCGTGCATCAGCCACGGGATCGCGACGAGGTACAGGACGAGCTCCCCGAGGAACATCGCCGAGATCGACCCGCGCAGACCGCGATCCCACCCGCGTTCGGCGAGCCCGCCGACGACGACGGCGGCGAGCACGAAGCCGACGAGATACCCACCGGTCACGGACGTCGCGCGCAACACGTCGACGCCGCTGCCGCCTCCGGCGAAGAACGGAAGGCCCGCCGCTCCCTGCGCCAGGTACAGCACCAGCGACAGCCCACCGAGCGCCGAGCCGAGCGATGCGCCGACGAGCAGGACGCCGAGCGTCTGCCCCGTGATCGGCACAGGGGTGAACGGCAGCCGGACGTCGAGCTGCGCCAGCCCGGCGATGAGCCAGCTTCCCGCCAGCGCGATCGCGACTCGGTACAGCCACGCGCGGCGGACGCGCGCGGGCGATGCGGCGAGGGCGATGGTCGACATCGTTTCGGCCTCCTGGACCTTCGGTTCGGTGATTCGGCGCTCGCGCGACACGAGCTCGTGCTGCCGGCCTGCGGGCCGGACGCCGCAGGGTAGCCTGGACCGATGCGGATCGTCGCGATCCCGGTCAAGGCGCTCGCGAAGGCGAAGTCGCGGCTGTCCCCTGAGCTCGCGCCGCTCGAACGCGGTGCGCTCACCCTCGCGATGCTCGAGGACGTCCTCGATGCGACGCTGTCGGTGGCGGGCTGGGACGTGTGGGTCGTCTCGCCCGACGAGGCGGTGCTCGAGATCGCCGCGCGCCGCCACGCGTCGGCGATCCCCGAGGAGAAGGGTCCGCTCTCGCAGGCGATCCGCCAGGTCGAGCAGCTGGCCAGGGAGCGCGACGCCGATGCCCTCGCCGTGATCCCGGCCGACCTGCCGCTCCTGTCCACCGGCGCGCTGACGGCGGCGCTTCACACGCTCGGCACCGTCGTGCTCGCGCCGTCGACCGACCGCTCCGGCACCAACCTGTTGCTGCGTCGGCCGCCGCGGGCGATCCAGGCCCGGTTCGGGCCCGACTCGTACCACCGGCATCTGGCCCTCGCCGAGGCGAAGGGCGTTCCCGTCTCGGTGGTCGAGCGCCGCGAGCTCGCGTTCGACCTCGATCAGCCCGGCGATATCCTCACGTTGCTCACATCGGGACATGCCGGGCGCACGGTCGACGTCTGCCGCGACATGGACCTCGGGCGTCGTCTGTCCGAGCACGCCGGCTGAAGGGACGGAGATGGCTCAGGGAACGATCCGAGACTACGACGCGTCGAGCCGCACGGGCTCGCTGCTCATGGACGACCGCACCGAGGTGCACATCGACGCGACCTCGATGGAGGGCGCGGGCCTGATCGACCTGCGGATCGGCCAGCGCGTTCGGTTCGACGTGATCGACGAGGCCGGCCGAAGGCTCGCGCGGACGCTCCGGCTCGTGACGTTGTGATCGGCTACGCCGAGCGCCGCTCCTGGAGCTCGTCCATGTCCGGCCGGTCGGTGACGGCGTCCTTGAACTCCTTGCCGGGCGTGAACCACGGAAGGTCGCGCGCCGGCACGACGATCGGTGTCTGCGGCTGACGCGGGTTCCGCGCGATCCGCTGGTTCCGGCGGCGCCGCTCGAAGGTCCCGAACCCGACGAGCGAGACCCGGTCCCCGATCGATACGGCTTCCCTGATGACCTTGATGGCGGCGTCGATCGTCCGACCGACCTCGGCCTTGCTGGTTCCGGTTCGCTTGGCTACCTCGGCGATGAGGCCGTTCTTGTTCATGTGGATGCCTCCCGTCGCGACGGTTCGTTGGTACGTACCCCGCCGGAGCCCGGTCGATGTGTTCCGGCGCAGGTCCATTCGGGCGCGGGCCCGGCGACGGGCGGGGCCTGAGCCCGGGCGCCGTCCGGTAGTCTGGACGGCCGGGCCGACGCGCCCGAGGCTGCTCGACACGATGGCCCGTGGGGTAACGGCAGCCCGCCTGACTCTGGAGAATCACAAGCGGAACGCTGTGCCTACCTGCGTACTTGCAGGTAGCCGACCAGCGACAGCGGCCGAGTTAGTTGGGCGGCGGGTTTGCGTCTGATTCCGGCGGAGGTCGAACCGCCCAACCTTGCCGGCGGAGCTCCTCAGCAGCGATTGCCGGATCCCGGCGAACAACGGATCGCAGCTGCATCTCGAACCATCGCGCCCGATGCTTGTTGACGACATCCAGCCATCGAGCGTCTCGAGGCTCAGCGAAGTGCTCGACGATGAGCATCTCAACGAGGTCCTCGACGCACGGCCGGTACCTTCTCCCTCCGACGGGGATATGGAGCCGGGGCAGCGTCGCATCGACGCCAGTCCGCTCACATAGCTCTGCGAGGGCGGTCGACTCTCCGTTGACCTGCACATGTGCGTCTGGGTACTCGTTGCCCGGCTCACGGTTGAAGTCGTAATGCAGAACGACCGTCTCAAGCGTCGGATCCAGGCAGACTTCATAGTTCGATGCAGTCACCTTCAGGAACAGCCCTTCGTCTTCGTCGAGCTGGAGCGCCTGTGAAATATGAAGAAAGAGCTTTGGCTTCTTCCCTAGTGTTACGGGGATGGCCTCGCCGACGAAAGGGTCGTCTTTCGTGATCCTGTAGCCGACCCAGCCAACCTGGCCGTCCTCTTGAATGACGGTTTTCAGACGGAGGCCGTCACATATTGTGCGGTTCAACAGGTCGTCGAGGCGTGCAGCGAACCCACGAGCCTGCGACCGAAGATCAGTGCGAAGGGGCAACGCTCTGGATCGCCGACCATACGAGCCGCGCACGCTCTGAGCTGAATCGGCCGCTGCGGGCCTGTTCCTCGAGCTGCCGCCTGGTCAGGTGGATGCTTGCGAGGGCGGCGCGAATCGCGGCCTCGACCTGCTGTGAGGTCACAACCTCAACGGTCGGGTCGTCGATCGGCGTCGTCATTCTGGTCACCTCCCTGATCCCGAAGACTATATCGGCCGACTGACAGACTTCCCGTAGGGGGTCCCTGGATCTAGGTCGAACAGGAAACGCCGGAGCGTACTCGGCGTCACAGTCGCGTTTCGTCGTCTCCACGGTGGTTCATCGCCAGTGTCGCGGCCGCCGATCTGCTGGATCAGTCGCGGAGGCTCTCCGCCAGCATCCCGACGAGGACGGCGCGAACCAACCGGTCCTCCTCCGCATCAATCAGCAGCTCGGCGAACGAGCGGTAGCGCGAGAGGGACCACCAGTCGCCGATCGCGCTAGCACGGTCGAAGTCGGGCAGCCGCAGGACACGAAGCATCTCGACACGGACAGGGCGCGGGAGCGATTCTCCTGCTCGTCGTCGTGCTGCTCGCGGTGTGGTGGCGTCGGCCGCGGTGACGGGGCACGGCTCTCCCCCGGGATCCGTGCCTGCGGGTAGGGGAGAGCCGAATCGCCGGGCCGAGGGGTCCAGATCCCGGCGTGCGGTTGTATCGGTAGCCGCCCTCCGGCACTAAAGGCGCGAGGCTCCCCTCAGCGCCATGGTCGCTGCTCGGCGGCGTCTCGCTCCTCTCCTGCCCGCATCGAGAGGCACGGAGCCAGCCGAAAGCCGATCCCGAGGGTGGCCGGGGAGCTCGACGGACGGATGATGCGCGGCCCCAACGCGAAGCACAACCCTGCATTTGGCAATGCACAGGTTTCTCGGCTTGTCCGGCCGGTGGCACTCGTCAAGCGGCCCGAAGGCGAGTAGTCCGACTACCCCTTCGACCGCCTCGGGTCGTTGCCATAGGTCCGCTCGGACTGGATCGTCCCGTCCTTCTTCTGGATCACCGCCTGCGAGTTGCCCGTCGAGCGCGCCTGCTTGGCGGCGGCGTCGACAGCCTCCTGCTTCGTCTCGAACGGCTGCGAGAATGTGCCGCTCTTGACCCTCCAGCCGCCCTCACGCTTGTTCGGGGATACGACGAACTTCCTGCGAGGCATTAGGAACCCTCCTTGCTCACTCAAAGTTCCGGATACCCGGCCGGTCAGGCATTTAGCGCGATCTCACACCGGCTCCGCCCGGCGGTACGTGCCGGTCGATGGCGTTCCGTCTTGACACAACGCGCCATGCGGAGGACGTTTTGCGCGTCCGAGGTAGGGAGGGGAGATCATGGGAAACCGATTTCGCTGGTTCGCCGGGGGTGCGGTCGTCGTTCTAACGATTGCGGCCGCAGTTTTCAACGCATCCGGAGCAATCGCCACGCAGGGCCAACCGGTGATCGCGGGTGAGGGCAACGTGTCGGCCTACGCCACAGGCTTCTGCCAGGGTACCAACACATGCAACTGGAACTCCGGCACCGCCGCGGTCCTCGGAATCGCAAATGCAGCCGGTGGCCGCGGTGTCTGGGGGGCCGGGTACGGACAGGGCGTCATCGGAGAGGCGTTCTCCGGCGCCCCCGAATCCGCCTGTCTCTCGACAAACGGCGTAGGGGTTGTGGGCTGCGGCAGCTCAGGCGCCGGAGTCGAGGCACTAAGCGCAACTAGCAATGGCGTTTATGGTCACGTCAACAACCAAGCCACGAGTGGGGTCTACGGTCAGAACACGAATACGTCGGGCGGGTACGGCGTCGCCGGGCGGTCAAGCGCCGGTCCTCTCGGAGCCCAGGCCGGCGCTGGGGTCCTCGGAGAGAACACCTCGACCGGTGTCGGGGTGTGGGGACACGCGGTGAACGGCACCGGCGTCTACGCTGATTCTCCGAACGGGTACGCCCTCCAAGTGAACGGCAAGGCGTCGTTCAGCCGGAGTGGAGTGGCGACCGTCGCAGGCACGTCGACGACTCCGAAGAACTCCGTGCGGGTGACGCTGCCGATCACCGCTCGGAGCATGATGACGGCGACCCTTCAGAAGTTCGTTTCTGGCGTATTCGTCGTGGCAGCCGTCCCGAACGTCACCGGTGGCTACTTCACCATTTACCTCAACAAGTCGGTCACGACGAGCGTGGGGCCGATCGCGTGGCAGGTAATGGAGAAGCCATAGCATCGCGGGCGGCGCGGCGTCCGGTGCTTTCGCCCGACGCCGCAGAGCGTGGCCGCTGCTCGCCCACCCCGCATACCGGGCCGGCCGCGCACAGACGGCGGACGCCGTCCAGGCGCGGTTGGTCCAGGGCGAGCGCATGCACGACGGTCCTTACGACGTACCGGCGCGATTACGGGCGGCACGGGCGCGTACCTAGGCGCAAGCGGGTCGCTCGACCTGAAGTGCTTCTCTGAGACTAGGTGTAGGTTCACGTTCACCCTTTCGTAGCGGGTCAGTAGGGGGAACGGCGACGCTGCGGATTTTTGACGGCGCCGGCGTCGCCGACCTCCTCTGAGACGTGCAAACGATGTAGTCGACCAAAACGACCTCGAGGCGACGCGGCCGCTTCTGTTCGTGGATGGCTTTACGCGCCGCCTGCGATCGGCGGGACCCCAGATCCCCGCGGGCGCGGCATCGTGCTGACGTATCCGAACTCGCACGCCGGGTTCACGTCGATCCATTCGCTCTCGATCAGATAGTCGAAGAAGACGCCGAGTGCATCGCGGAGTGCGTCTCTCTGGACTGCGCCAGCTGCCATGAACAAGACGGCGCGGATGTCGTTCGGCTTGGCCCAGGCGACCAGTACCGAGCGGTTGTCGGCGAGCCAGCCGTCGGCCTCCTGAACGATTCCGGCGGCGGCCGTGCTCCGTCGCTGGCGCTCGAGCCAGAGTCTGAAGCCGCCGAACACATCGCTACCGAGTCGGATGTCGCTCATGGTTTCGAGGCTATGGGCCGGGCGTTTGTGCAGTCAAGGCGGGTCCGCGAGCCAGTATCGCCAAGCGACCGCGTCATCGGTGTTAGACATCCGAGCCGCCAACGCCGCCGGCGACAGAGTTGAACAGACTAGCCATCCGACTCCCCATACATCGTGGTTAGAAGGACGTCGAACATGACGCCGGCGCTGACGGCATCGGGAATCTCGCCGGCGCGGATCCGAAACACGAGCGAGCGCAATCCCGCGCAGAATCCCGACAGCCGAAGCCTGCCGAGGTCCAGCGGTCCCCGGTCGAGACCGTCGAGATCGGATGCCAGCTCGGCGAGCCAAGTAGCGAGGTCATCGCTTCTAGCGAGGGCCACGAGCCGTTCGCCGGCTTGGTATCCGGTCGGCAGAGGCGTGTACGGACGACCGATCACGGCGTCGACAGCCATCCGGCCGACATCCTTCATCGTGCGCTCCAAGTCACGGCTCGAGCGTGGTGCTGAATGGCGCCGAGCGCCGGCGCGAACGACGGACGTGGGATCGGACGTCGGACGGCCGGGAGCAAGCTGCGGATGGCGGTCAACGTGCGCGGGCGTCCCACATCCATCGAGACCTCGAGCAGCCGCAGGTCGCGCTCAATCGCGGCGAGGAAGCCGTCCACGGAGCGCGGCGACGGGCCGGCGGTGCTCACGGACGTCTGCGCGTATGCGGGGAACGCAACGACGGACACGTCCAACAACTGCCCGATCTCCTCGAGCGTGCGGTGTGGCTTCTGTCCCTCTCGCTGCGACCAGGAGTCACGAGCAACCGTGAACGCGAACGAGCCGGCCTTGAGGTCGCCGCGGCTGACAAGCTCGAGCACTTCCTGTCCGGTCGGCGTGCCGGGCAGGTCGGCGCGCATGTCGATTCCGTGGCTGGTCGGCGTCAACTGAAGTGTTCCAGCAGAGACGCGGCCCAAAAGCTTGTCCGGGTTGTGATTGAGCGTCGCCACGGGATCGCTCCGAGCGAGCGCAGACGCCAATGCCGCTGGTGACACCGACTCGGTGAACAACCCGAGGTCGGTCTCGGCGTCGAAAACGACTGGAGTGCCGTAGATGGCGGGCAACGTCTCGCCTACCTGTAGTGCTTCCGAACGAACTCGGTGAAGTCCGGTGGACGCTTTTCCATCAACGGACGACGGACGGCGTCGGCGGCCTCCTGTGCCTTCTGGATAACGGCAGGCGGCGGCGTGAGACCGCCATATGGCTCGTTGTCCTGAATGACGCGCTGGAACGCGGCCTCGCCCTTCTCGTGGATCTCGCGGTCGCGCTGGTCGAGGTAGCTGCGATACGCCGCTTGCTTCGCGTCATGATCGGCCCTTGCGGTGTCATACGCAGAGACGATCTTCGCGGCCGTCTCGACGTTCACGGCCGGGACACCAAGCCACGTGCGCTCGACCTTGCCGCGGACGCGATCGACTAGCTGAAGCGTCCCTTCACGACTCAGCCCGACGCGCTGCTCTATCTCAGCAAGTTCGACCATGTTGTCATCAGCCACGAGCCTCAACCCCTTCCCGCTGATCGACGTACGCTCGGCGGAGCGCCCGCCGGATCTCGGCGCTCACGCTGCGCTCGTTCTCCCGAGCCATGCGCTCGACGCGGTCGAACGTCTCCCGCTCCACGAACGTCACGAGCCGATGCGTGGGTCGTTCTTCGGTGATGTCCATGCACTCACCGTGCCGTGGCGTGCAAGGAAGCGAGCGCCCGACGGCACTTCTCGACGAGCTCATCGAACTCGGCGCGCTCGCGTTGCGCCCCTGCGATTAGTTCCTCGTCGGTCAGGCGCGTGCCGTCCTCGTGCACGGCGCCCATCCGCAGCGCCCGCTCCTCCGTCATCCCGAAGTACTCCGGCGCGCCGCCGGCGGCGATCGCCGCCCAGAACGACGTCGATGGCTCGAACGTCCAGCCGCGTCGCTCGAGGTCACCGCGGTATCGGACCCAGTTCTCAGCTTGCTCGTGGATCTCGGCATCGGGGTCCGTCACCCAAGGCCAGCCCTGCGGCCCGAACTCCAGACCCAAGGCGATGTTGCACTGGCGGCGCTCGGACAGCGCGCCGAGCTTTCGCCTAGAACGCATTGACATTCACCTCCCGCTCGAGCCCCAGCACGTCGAGCGCACGCACCGCGGCAGCGCGAGCGTCGCGCTCGATCGAGACGCCGGGATGCGGCTTGACCTGGCCCCAGCGGTCGTGGACGGTGACGCCCTCCTCGTCGACGATGGCCCTCGCCTGGTCTGCGCGATCCAGGCTGCGGCACGCCTCGGTCAGCACGGCCACGCCAGCGGCGTCCAGGTCGAAATCTGCCGCTATCGCCTCGAACAACTTCCGAGAACGCGAGCTGAGGCCTTTGGGTGGCTTCTCCACGGTCATCTAGTCAACCTCCTGAACTTTTTTTCAGCGGGCGCGGCGGAATAGGGACCTTGCCCGACGGTCCGAAGAATCGCCGGGCCGGTGACTCTTGACCCACCCCCGCTAAGGACAGCCGGATCGCGAGCCGATACGGGGCCATAGCGTTCGCCGCTGCCCCCTCTCCGCCGACGTGACATGGCAGCCCCGTCCCCTTCCCTAGGACGGGGCTGCGTGCCGTAATCCCTCGAACGCCGGCGGTTGCAGCGTGGCTCCAGAATCATCCTGGGTCGCTTGCACCGCGGATCCGTCCGTGGCGCGAGCGACCCACTGCCTCCGAGGAGCGTGGAGCCATTAACCACCACGACTGCCAGACGCCGACGCCAGGGCCGGCGTGGCGGCCACAGCTCGGCGAGGCGTGGACGTGTCCGGTGTGCGGTGACATCTGGGAGCAGCGGTGGTACCCGGAGCGCGGGGAGGGGACCTTCGAATGGCTGAGGATCGGCCAGCCGGCTGAGGACTGAGCCGGGTCTCACGACTCGCCCCTAGGCGTCAGCGTTACGAGCTGCGTCGCGATCAGGTGCGAGCACCGACCTGGAGCCGGGCACGAGCTTTGACCCCACTCCCCCGCTTGCAACCAGGTTTCAGACTCGTCTCGGGTCGTTCGGGGCGGATCCGTCCGTCTCGAACGGCCCGCGCTGTGGCTGAGAGGAGACCGGCCATGCACACTCACGACAACCTCAAACTTGCCGGCGACGTCGAGATGCCGAACCTCGGACCCACCCACCACATTCGTTACCTTGAGGGTCGAGCACGACCACGGTCCGACCGAGATGAACGATGTGAGCGAAGCCGACGATGATGCCATCGCGGCGGCTACCGAGGAACCAGGCAGCCTGATGGCTCTCAACGTCAACTGAAGTGGGGGGCAGCCCCATGGGGTATCAGACGAGCACGTACAGGCTCGCTCTCTGGTCGGCGCTTCTCGCATCAGCGTTCAGCGTCGCCTACGTCGTCGGGCAACTGCTTGAGTGGCTAGGTCTCATGGGCTCGGGCGGCGGTCCGGAGCACGACAGCACCTGGTACGGCCTCGTGGTCCTCCTCGTGCCCTCCCTGTTTCTTGGGATCTCCTTCGTGGTTCTCATGGGCTGCGTCCACCGTCAGGCGCCAAGGGAGGGAAAGATCTGGAGCCAGACCGGGCTCACGTTCGCGATCATGTACGCGACGCTCATCTGCATGAACTATTTCGTCCAACTCACTCTTGTCGCGCCTGCCCTCTATCGAGGCGACGTCAGCGATAGTGTCAGGCCCTTCGTGTTCAACGTCTTCAACTCGTTCACCTATTCGGTCGACCTGCTCGGCTACAGCTTCATGAGCCTGTCCACCCTGTTTGCGGCTTTCGCC
>JBKPTC010000116.1:0-13701 GCA_046735355.1 bacterium | reverse complement strand
GAGCTGAACGACGAGCGCCCGCAGGAACGACAGCTTGTCGAACTCGCCGCGGTCGTTCGCCTCCTCGCGCGCCGGAAGCGCGCTCGCCCGGTGGCGGATCGGATCGAAGCTGGTCTCGTCGTTCCGGCGGACGGGCAGCGTCGCGCTGACCTCGGCTCCGCCCGCGGCGCGGGTCGCCACGGAGAGCTCATCCGTCAGGTGCGACACGATCCGAAGCCCCACACCGCCCGCCTCGGACGGCTCGACGTCGCGGACGTCGTCCAGCGTGAACCCCGGCCCGAGATCGCGAACGGTGAGGACGGGTTCCCGCGCCGACCAGTCGAGCGTGATCCACGCCGGCCCGCTCGCGTGCCGGAGCGCGTTGGTCACGATCTCGGAGAACACGACAAGCGCGCCGTCGACGTCGCTTCCGCGCGTGGCGTGCCGGCCGAGGTAGCGCCCGACCGCGTGCCGAAGATCCGGCACGGCGTCGATCTGGGTCGCGTCGAGATACCAGTCCATAGAGTGCTGCGGCGGTGTACCCGTACTCCTCCGATGCTACGCACCGGGGGTGGCGCCCGCGCAGCCGGCCGGGCGCCCGAACGCCACTGCTACCATGACTGGCCGCTCGGGCGAGTGGCGGAATCTGGCAGACGCGCAGGATTCAGGTTCCTGTGAGGGCAACCTCGTGGGGGTTCAACTCCCCCCTCGCCCACCCCGCAACGTGACGGAGCCCGGATGCGTGCGCGTCCGGGCTCCGGTGCTTCGCGAAGGACCGCCGGGCGGTGCGGCGATCGTTGTCGTCCCCGCGTGGGCTGTCCGTGCGCCGCCCGTGGTCGTGCGGACACCCAGGCGTCTCACCGAAGACAGCGGAGGGGACGCTGTCGACACGCGTGCGGCTGCGCTCTAGGGTCGCGTGGTGGCGGTCGTCGACGTCGAGGACCTTCGAAAGGAGTATCGGCGTCTGCGCGGCGGCCGGGCGGTTGCGCTCGACGGCCTGTCGCTCGAGGTGCCCGAGGGCGGCGTGTTCGGTTTCCTCGGCCCCAACGGCGCCGGCAAGACAACGACGATCCGTTGCCTGCTCGGGCTCGTCCGACCGACTGCCGGTCGAGCGCGACTGCTCGGTGCGGCTTCCTCCGCCGACCTACGCGCGGTGCTACGCAAGGTCGGGTCGCTCGTCGAGGCGCCCGCGTTCGCGACGCGCATGAGCGGCCGGCGCAACCTCGAGCTCCTCGCCGGCGTGGACGGTATCGATCGCGACCGCGTCCGGTTCGTGCTCGATCGCGTCGGCCTGGCGGACCGGGCCGGCGATCCGGTGCGAGCGTATTCGCTCGGGATGAAGCAGCGCCTCGCGATCGCGGCCGCGCTCCTCAAGGATCCGGCCGTGCTCATCCTCGACGAGCCGGCCAACGGCCTCGATCCGGCCGGGATCAAGGAGGTACGCGAGCTCCTCCGCGACCTGGGGTCCGAGGGTCGGACCGTCTTCATGTCGAGCCACATCCTGTCCGAGGTGCAGCAGGTTGCCGACCGCGTCGCGATCGTGGCGCGCGGCAAGACCGTCGCGTCCGGGCCGGTGCACGAGGTGCTGGCGTCGAGGCGGCGCTCGGGCCTGCTGGCGCGTGTCGACGGCGCGACGCGCGCGAGCACCGTCCTGCGCACGGCCGGGATCTCCGCAACCGTCGACGACGCGATGCTCCGCATCGACCTGCCGGCCGACCAGGGCGCCCGGGTCACGCGCGTGCTGGCCGAGCACGGCATGTACGTGTCCGAGCTGCGGCCCGACGAGGCCGACCTCGAGACGGTCTTCCTCGAGCTCACGTCGGACGCCGAACCGTGATCCGCCTGATCCTCGCCGAGCTCCGGCGCTTCACGTCTCGCCGCCTCACGCAGGTCCTCACGATCCTGCTCCTCGTCGGCATCGCGGTGACAGGCGTCGTGGTCGGCGTTCGATCACACGGCCCGTCCGCGGACGAGCTGACGCGAGCGAAGGCCGAACGGACCGCCAGCGTGCAGCGGTGCGCCGAGCGGCCGAGCGGGTACGGCGTCCACCCGCGGCCGGGCGAGAGCGATCTAGACGCATGCGAGCGCCAGCTGGAACCGATCGGGAACTGGGTTTCCGACTCCGCCTTCGACCTGAACGGTCTTCGCGACATCCTCCTCGGAACGAGCTTGCTGCTTGCCGCCGTCGGCCTGATCCTCGGCGCCTCGTTCATCGGCGCGGAGTGGCACTGGGGGACCGTCGCGACGCTGCTCACATGGGAGCCTCGGCGCGTACGCGTACTCGTCGTCAAGGCGGTCGCGTGCGTGGCCGCCGTCTTCGTGCTCTTGCTCGCGATCGAGGCCGTCTTCTCGCTCGTGCTGTGGTTCGACGCCGCAACGAGAGGGATCACCGAGGGAACCGGGAGCGCGGCGTGGTTGCGCTCGGTCGTCGGGATGGCGGTGCGCTCGGCCGCGGTCGGTGCGTTCTCGGCCGCGGTGGGTCTGGCGGTCGCGGCGATCGGCCGGAACACGGCCGCGGCGCTCGGGACGGTGTTCGTCTACTTCGCGATCGTCGAGCGGTTGATCAGCGGCCTGCGACCGCTCTGGCAACGGTGGCTGATCGGCGACAACGTCGCGGTCTTCCTCACGGGCGTCGACGACCGGTACCCGCCGTTGCACCGCACGATGGCCTCGAGCGCCCTCGTCCTGGTGGGGTACGCGGCCGTGTCCATCGCCGCCGCCGTCGCGTGGTTCCGAGCTCGCGACCTGACGTGACGCCCCCGCTCAGGCGGGCGCGGCGACGTGCTCGGGCGCTCGAAGCGGCAGCGTGACCGTGAAGCGGCTTCCGTCGCCGAGAGAGCTCTCGACGGAGATCGATCCGCCGAGCCGCTGGAGCAGCTCCTGGACGAGCGACAGGCCGAGGCCCGCGCCTCGGAACGTCCGGGTGCTCGAGGAGTCGACCTGGTAGAAGCGCTCGAAGATCCGGGCGACCTCGTCCTCCGGGATGCCGATGCCGTGGTCCTGTACCGAGAACACCAGCGCCGCCTCGTCGCCCGTCGCGGCGATCTCGCAGACCGAGGCGTCGGGCGAGTACTTGAGCGCGTTGTCGACGAGGTTCGACACCACGCGTGCGAGGAGCTCGCGGTCGGTGTGCACGACCGGAAGGTCGTGCGGGATGTCGACCTTGACGCGCTCGGCCTCCTCGCCGAGCCCCTCGACGACGTCGCGGACCAGCTCGTCGAAGGGAACGCGAGATATCTGCACCGGTAGCTGCCGGCTCTCGATCCGCGCCGTGGTCAGGAGGTTCTCGACGAGGCGTTGCAGCCGCTCGCCCTGCCGCTCCATCCGCTCGAGGAACTCCTGGCGCAGGTCGGGGTCCTCGGCGAACCCCGGCTGCTGCAGCGTCTTCGAATAGCCGATGAGCGCGGTGACGGGCGTCCTGAGCTCGTGCGAGACGACCGCGACGAACTCGTTCTTCATCCGGTTCAGCTCGCGGAGCTCATCGACGGTGTTGTGCTCCTTCACGAGGAGCTGCTCGAGCTTGGCCGCCTGATCGGCGAGCGTTCGGTTCTGCTCGGCGAGACGGTCGGCGAGCGACCGGCTGCGGAAGTACATCTGCCGCGCGAACACCAGCACGGCGAGCAGCACGACGACGGACCACGATCCCTCGCGAACGTAGAACCGCGCCACGACCGCTCCGAGCAACCCGAGCCCGATGTAGGAGACGAGGAACTCGTACGGCGCCCCGCCGTGCATCCGCGCGAGCACGCGCGCGACCGAGATGTGTTGTTCGGCGGCGAGGTACACCGCGACGGACAGCGCGTTGAGCGTGTAGCCGACCACGGCGGCGAGGAGGATCGCCGGAACGATGCGCGTCCACGGCGAATGGATCGTCGCGATCGCCTGGAACACCCACGCCGCCGCCATCGTCGAGATCGCGATCTGGCAGCGGTTGTACGCGGCGCGGAGCACGGTGATCTCGCCGCGGAACTCCCGCGGATCGAACGACCCGACGAGCGCGATCGCGCCCGCGACCGGCGGGGGAAACAGCACGGCCGCCCCGAGCAGCACGGGGAAGCTCACCGACAGCTGCAGCCCAGACCAGGCCGGCACCGGGATCAGGTCGATCACCGCGATCGACACGGCGAAGAACCAGACGCCCAGCGTGATCTCGTGCGGGTCGCGAACGAGCGAGACCGTGAGGAAGACGAGCGTCGGGAGCACGACCGCGAGCTCCAGCGCGGTGACGCCCGCTCCGTGCGCGGGGGGCGCCTCGGCCGTCTCCTCGTTCACCGGGTCGCGGCGCTCGGCGGTCGGATCCAGGCTCACCTCACGTCCTTATGACACACCACGGGCATGCTTGCCACCGCGCCTTCCATATCGACCGCGGCGGGGCGCCGCCGCACCGCTACCGGGTGGACGGTTGGTCGGCCCGCGCCAACCGCACCGCCTCGTCGAACACGTCCTGCACCGGGACGCCGGACTCGCGGGCGGCGCGCGCGCAGTCCTCGTACTCGGGTGAGACGGACACGACCGCGCCGTCGAGGACGCCGAGCTTCACGCCGATCGGTCCGAACGGCGTCTCGACCGTCGCGACGCTCCGCTCGAGCGCCGTCTTGGCGACCGGCGTCTCGCGCACGCCGAGGGTGCCAGTCTCTCGGAACAGGATCCGGCGCATCGCATCGGCGCGCTCGTGCGAGCACAGGACCGTCACGGTGACGGCCGCGCGTCCCTTCTTCATCACGATCGGAACGAGCCACGCGTCCTGCGCGCCGGCCGCCAAGAGCTCGTCGATCACGTACGCCAACACCTCGGGCGTCCGGTCGTCGACGTTGGTCTGAAGGACGACCTCGGTCGTGGCGCCCTCGACCGCCGTGCCGGCGGGCTTCGTCACCGGCGCCGCCCGATCCTCCTCTCCGATGAGAACGCGGAGCAGGTTCGGAAAGCCGATCCGATGCGTGCCCGCCCCGTACCCGATGCTCGCGACGCGCATCGCCGGGATCTCGCCGTATCCCTCGACGGTCGCGGCCAGGATCGCGGCTCCCGTCGGGGTGACGAGCTCGAACGGCACGCCTCGCGAGTACAGCGGCGCGCCGCGCAGGAGCTCGACGACCGCGGGGGCCGGGATCGGCATCGCGCCGTGGTCGGTCCGCGTCATCCCCATCCCGGTCGGCACGGCCGACGCGAACACCCGATCGACGCCGAGCATCGTGAGCGCGAGCGCCGTTCCGGTGATGTCGACGATCGAGTCCACGGCGCCGACCTCGTGGAACGTCACCAGCTCGACCTCCTTGCGGTGGACGGTGGCCTCGGCCTCCGCCAACCGCCGGAAGATCCGCTGTGCGAGCGCCGTCGCCGCGCGCGGAAGCCCGGCCGAGTCGAGCAGCGTCCGGATGCTCGAGTACGTCCGGATGATCGAGCCCTCCGACGTGTCGACGACGACGCGCCGGCCGTGGATACCCTCGGTCGCCTCGTCGACGACGTCGAGGTCGTAGGGCTCGAGCGGCAGCTTCGCGAGCTCGTCGCGGATGGCATCGAGGTCAACGCCCGCGTCGAGCAGCGCGCCGAGCGTCATGTCGCCGGAGATGCCGCCGATGCAGTCGAAGTACGCGATCCTCATGCGGCCGCGCGATTACCGAGTCGTCCGGACGATCCGGTGGGCGACGAGCGCGGCGCCGAACCCGTTGTCGATGTTGACGACCGCCACACCGGGAGCACAGCTGTTCAGCATCGCGAGCAGCGCGGCGAGCCCGTCGAACGACGCGCCGTAGCCGACGCTGGTGGGCACGGCGACCACCGGTCGGCTCGTGAGCCCGGCGACGACCGAGGGAAGCGCGCCCTCCATCCCGGCGGCGACCACGACGACGTCGGCCTCGTCGATCTCGGCGGTGCGGTCGAGGACCCGGTGGATGCCGGCGACGCCGACGTCGGAGATCGCTCGAACCGACAGTCCGAGCGCGTCGGCCGTCTCGGCCGCCTCCTCGGCGACCGGAAGGTCGGTCGTCCCGGCGCACACGACGGCCACCGTCCCCGCTGCGGCCGGGCGCTCCGCTCGCCGCGCGACGATCAACCGGGAGCGCGGTCGGTACGTGGCCGAGGGGACGCGCTCGAGGAGCGCGTGGAACTGGTCGGGCTCGGCCTTCGTGACGAACACCGCGCCGCTCGCCCGCGCGACGAGCGCGGCGGCCGCGTCGCGGACCTGGTCGGGCGTCTTGCCCGGTCCGTACACGGCCTCCGCCTGCCCGGTTCGCAGCTCGCGATGATGATCGACGTTGGCGTCCACGATCGGCTCGTACGGGAGCGCGCGCAGGTCGCGGACGGCCTCGTCGACGGCGACCTCGCCGGCGGCGACCCGGTCGAGCAGATCCGCGAGGGTTCGTTCGTCCACGGGGATGAGCATCGTATATGATGCCGCCCTCGTACGGCCCCTCGTACCTGCAGGTAGAACGCGGTTTCGTGTCCTATCCGGCCTCCCCACCGCTCGCCTCGATGACCTTCTCCGACAAGACGCTCACGCTGTTGGTCCTGATCGCGCTGGGGCTGTCCGGACTGGCGCTGCTCTTCTCGGCGCTCGGAAGCGGCCGAGGCCCCAAGGAGCCGAGCGGTCCGATCCAGATGGACGAGATGCTGCGCGGCGTGCTGGAGGGGCACGCGCGGCACATCCAGAAGCTCGAGCAGGCGGTCCGCGCGCTGAACGCGACCGATCAGCGACAGCAGGTGGAGCTCCAGGGGGCGGTTCGGCATGTGGGGCTCGTTCGGTACGACGCGTTCGAGGACGTCGGAGGACGGCTCTCGTTCTCGTGCGCGATGCTGGACGACCATTCGAACGGCGTCGTGGTGACGTCCATCAACGGTCGACAGGACACGCGGGTCTACGCCAAGCCCGTTCAGGACGGAAAGAGCCCGTACAACCTGTCGGTCGAGGAAGAGGAAGCGATCAAGCAAGCGCTCGCGGGGCCCCGGGAGGCGGTGACGGCCACATGATCTGGCGGCGCGAGGACGCGGAGGCGAACGCCGAGAGCCGGTCGGACGACCGGCGACACGACGATCGGACGGGGGGTAAGCGGATGGCAGACGGCAGCGAGGTCACGGTGATCGGCCAGGCGGCCAAGCTCGAGGGCACGGTCGTATCGGCCGGGTCGCTGCGCATCGACGGCCAGGTCAAGGGGCAGATCAATGCCGACGGCGACTGCCAGCTGACGCCGCAGAGCCAGGTCGACGCGGACATCCGCGCGCAGAACGTCTCGGTGGCGGGCCGGTTCCGCGGCAACATCCTCGTCAAGGGCCGCGCCGAGATCACGCGCGGCGGCCGCGTCGACGGCAACATCACGTGCAAGAGCCTCGTGATCGAGGAGGGTGCCATCTTCCAGGGGCAGAGCGTGATGGATCAGCCGGCCGCGCCGGCGGCCGCGCCGGTGCCCGCGAAGCAGTCGGAGCCGGCCGAGGCGGGCGAGCGGGCGAAGGTCTGACGTGCTCGACGTCCGCGCGATCCGAGACGATCCCGACACGTTCCGCAAGGCGCTCGCGCGCCGGGGCGTGGCCGAGGCGATCGACGAGATCCTCGAGCTCGACGAGCGGCGACGCTCGCTGACGTCGGAGGTCGAGACGCTCCGCGCGGACCAGAACCGCGCCTCCAAGCAGATCGGCAGCGCGCAGGGCGACGAGCGGCAGGCGCTCATCGACGAGGTCGCGGGCGTCTCGGCGCGGATCAAGGCGGTCGAGCCCGAGCTCGAGACGGTCGAGCGCGACCTCAACGCGGTGCTCGCGCGCACGCCGAACGTTCCCGCGGACAGCGCGGCGGACGGCCTGACCGAGGAGGACGCGGTGGAGGTCCGTCGCGTCGGGGAGCCGCCGTCGTTCGACTTCGAGCCGCGAGACCACGTCGCGCTCGGCGAGGCGCTTGGCGTGCTGGACGTCGAGCGCGGTGTGCGGACGAGCGGCTCGCGGTTCGTCTATCTGCTCGGCGACCTCGTGCTCGTCCAGTTCGCGCTCGCGCAGCACGCGCTCGACATCCTCGTCCACCGCGGCTTCACGCCGGTGATCCCGCCCGTGCTCGTGCGCGAGGAGGCGATGTACGGCACCGGGTTCCTCCCGACCGACGAGGTGAACCTGTACGTCACGCGCGAGGACGACCTGTACCTGGTCGGCACGTCGGAGGTGCCGCTCGCCGCGCTGCGGATGGGGGAGATCGTCGACGAGGCCGATCTGCCGCTGCGGTTCGCCGGCTACTCCACGTGTTTCCGACGCGAGGCCGGCTCGTACGGCAAGGACCTCGGCGGGATGTTCCGGGTGCATCAGTTCGACAAGGTCGAGATGTTCTCGTTCGCGCGCCCGGAGGACTCCGAGGCCGAGCACGACTTCCTCGTGTCGATCGAGGAGCAGATCCTGTCCAACCTCGAGCTGCCGTACCGCGTGATGAACATCGCCGTCGGGGATCTCGGCGCTCCCGCGGCGAAGAAGTTCGACCTCGAGGGATGGCTGCCCGGACAGCAGCGGTATCGCGAGCTGACGTCGTGCTCCAACTGCACCGATTACCAGGCGCGGCGGCTGCAGACGCGCGTTCGCCGCTCGGACGGCCGGATCGAGGTCCTGCACACGCTGAACGGCACCGCGACCGCGATGAGCCGGACGCTGATCGCGATCCTCGAGAACGGTCAGCGCGCGGACGGATCCGTCGCGCTTCCGCCGGCGCTCCACCCGTACCTGCCCGAGCGGCTCCGCGAGCTTCGCTCGGCCGGCTGATCGGCTCAGGCCTGGCGAGCCTCCCACCGGAAGTCCGCGCCCGCGGCCAGCCCCTGCGCCTCGTCGGCGTCCGACATCCGGATCTCGAAGCGGAACGTGCGTGTCTCGCCGGGCGCCCAGGCGCCGCCCACGTCGAGACCGTCGCGCCACGACGTCGGGAAGTCGCTCAACCGTCCTCGGAAGACGACGCCCGGACCCGCACCGGCGTCTCCGCCGTACGGAACGAACGCGTCCGTTCCGCCGGTGCCTCGCGTGACCGTGAGCGTGAGGAACCGGGCGAGGCCGGTTCCGGAACTCGTCGCGTACAGACGTACGGCCGCGGGTGAGCCCGTCGAGGCGACGGACGCGTACCGCGTGACGGTTCGACCGGGCGCGAGCCCCGGCATCGTGAACATCGTTCCGGTGTGCGATGCCACCTCGACGTGCTGCGACACGAAGCCGGGCCGGTGCACCGACGCCAGCGCGCCGGCGGTGCCCCACACGGCGAGGGTTCCGAAGAGCGCCGCGACGACGCCCGACCGCGCGAGGCGCCGCAGCGAGTCGGCGCCCCCCCTCGGTTCCGCGATCGAGCGTGCGAACGTGATGTCCATCGGAGCCTCTACCCGAGTTTCGGTAGGCAGGGCCCCCGCGCGCGATCGGACCCTGTACCTATTTCGCGGTAGACGAACGCCGGGCGGTGCGCATCGGTGAGGCGGCGGACGCCCCGGTGGCCGATCGGCTACCGGCTCGCGTCGCGCTCCCGAGCCGCGCCGACCTCGGCGACGACGTGCCCCTCGGACACGTCGATCGCGACGCCCAGCCAGTACACCGGCGAGCCGTCGTCGTCGCGGACGAGCGACGCTCGGCTGTGCACCCAGACGGTTCGACCGTCCCGCGCGATGACCCGATACTCCTCGTCGAACGGCTGGCCGGTCCGATCGCTGGCCTCGTTCGCCCGGATGATGCGGTCGCGGTCGTCGGGATGGAGCATCCGTAGGAAATGTGTCGGGTCCTCGATCAGCTCCGCCGGCGTGTAGCCGAGGATTGACTCCGCCTGCGGGCTCAGGTACCGGAGCGCGGACTCCACGGACGAGTCCGACGGCGTCTCGATGTACACCATGGCCGGCAGTTGCTCGACGAGCGCCTGGAATCGCTGTTCGGCGGCGCGCAGCTCCTGTTGCGCCCGCTCCTGGTCGGTGACGTTCAGCATGATTCCCTGCCAAACCTTCGGCCGGCCGTCGGCGTCGTGCTCGATCGCTCGTCCCTCGTCGCTGATCCACACGGTTCGGCCGTCGGCCGCGATCAGGCGGTACCGAACGCTGAACGGACCGCCCGACGCGAGCGCGCGGTGGGACGCCTCGAGGACACGGCCGCGGTCGTCCGGATGCAATCGCTCGATCCAGAAGTCTGGGCGCGCGGTCCACTCCTCCGGTGAGAACCCGAGCACGGTGCGCACCTGCTCGGTGGCGTGGCGGACGAACGATCCGTCGTGCCGGCGCTCCCAGCGGTAGGTGATCGCGGGGACCTGCGCCGCGAGATCCCGATAGCGCAGCTCGTTCTCGAGCGCCCTGGCCTCGGCCTGCTTGCGATCGTCGATGTCCAGCATCAGGCCGTGGAAGACCTTCGGACGGCCTTCGCCGTCGCGCTCCAGCAGGATCGCCTGTTCGAGCACCCACACGACCCGGCCGTCCTTGGCGAGGTACCGATACTCCAGGGAGAACGGCTCGCCGGTCTGCCCGGAACGACGGGCGGCGCTGAAGACGACGTCCTGGTCGTCCGGGTGGACGCGTGTACGCCAGAAGTCGGCTCGTGCCCACTCCTCGCGGGTGAACCCGAGGATCGCCTCGATCTGGGGGCTGACGTAGCTGATCTCGCCGGGCGCGGCGGTGATATCCCACACGTACGTCACGCCGGGAAGGTGTTCGGCGAGGAGCCGGTACCGCTCCTGCGTCGCGAGCAGCTGTCGTTCGACGCGCCGGCGCTCCTCGATCTCGAGTCCCATGAGCTCGTTCGCGAGCTCGAGCTCGTGCGTGCGTTCCAGGACGCGGAACTCGAGCTCGTCGCCCGCCGAGCGCAGCTCATCCTCGACGCGCTTCAGCTCGGTGATGTCGAGCTGCACGCCCTGCCAGTACATCGGCCGGCCGTCCGCTCCGCGCACGAGCGTCGCGACGTCCCGGAACCACACGGGCCGCCCGTCGCTCGCGATCAATCGGTACTCGCGGCTCCACCGCTCGCCGGTCAGGTTGTGCACGTCATGCGCGGCGAGCGTTCCCTCGCGGTCGTCCGGATGCAGCAGCTCCATCCAGATGTCGGGCTGTTCCAGCCACTCCTGCCGCGTGTACCCGAGTGCGACCTCGACCTCCGGGCTGACGTACAACGTCTTGCGGTCGTCGTCGGGCGCGACGACATACACGACGGCGGGAAGGTTCTCGATCAGCGCCCGATAGCGAGCCTCCGATGCGCGCAGCGCCTCCTCGGTGTCCTTCGAGGCCGTGACGTCGTGCATCACGCCGTGCCAGTAGATCGTCTGGCCGCTCCGGTCGACGACAGGCACGCAGCTGTCGTGCGTCCAGACGACGGCGCCGTCCGGCCGCCGGACCCGGTAGTCGAGGGCGAACGGCGTCCGGGACCGGATCGATGCGAGCCACGCGTCGTCCACGCGGGGGCGATCGTCGGGATGGATGGCCTCGTCCCATCGGTGGCGGTCGGTCATCCAGTCCTCGGGCGGACGCCCGAAGATGGCCTCGATCTGCGGGCTCACGTAGAGCGTCCGCGGGATCTCGTCGTTGGTGTCGATGTAGACCACGGCCGGAACCTGTTCGACAAGGTGCCGGTAGAGCGTCTCGCCGACGTCGATGCGACCGTGCGAGGACAGCACGTCGTCCAGCGGGTTCCCTTCCACCCGCGAATCTTCCGCCGCGCCTGGTCGTGCGACAACCCACGGTTTGACACCGGGGGAGTGCGTTCGACGGGGCTCGCGCCGGTACATTTGCTGCCGGGAGGGTGGCCGAGCGGACGAAGGCGACGGTCTTGAAAACCGTTAGCGGGGCAACCCGCTCCTGGGTTCGAATCCCAGTCCTCCCGCCGACATGAGGTTCATGACCGGAGTCGCTCGACGGTGTCACCGATCGAGATGGTTCCGTCCGTCAGGATGTCGGCCGTGATACCGGCGCGGTGGACGAGTTCCTTCACGATGCCGGGTCGTGTGAGCTGCTCCAAATGACGGCACGGCTCGCACAGCGCGACGCCGTAGCACTCGACCTCGCCGATGCGGAACCGCGTTCCGATGAGGTCGTTGAGTCGCACGCCGCGGACGGTCACCTGCCGCCGCGTCGCACCCGGCGGAAGGCCGACGTCCTCGACCGACTCCTCCTCGACGAGCGTGATCGCTCGTCCGGGCGGCGCGCCGTCGGCGAAGAAGTGTCGGTCGCCCTCGAGCCCCTTGCCGGCCACCGCACGGACCGAGTCGACCGTCCAAAGCTGAGGGTTTCCGTCGGCGCCGAGATGGATCGCGACGACGTTCGACACGCTTCCACGATAGACGGTCCGTCGCCCGCGGCAGCGTTCCCGACGACGGGACCGCCGCTCAGTACCAGCCCGTCACGGGCGCGGGCAGGTCGCTCCTGCGCAGACCCGGTCGGCCGCGAGCTGCTCGTGCAACGCCGAGACGGACGGGTCGTTCGAGGTCGTCCCGTCGTGTAGCAGGTTTCGCAGTAGCCACCAGTCCTGCGTCACGTCGTAGTACTCGCGGAACGTGATGCTTCCGTACGAGTCGTACCACTCCGTGTACTGGTAGGCGGCGGTGACGTCGGTCGCCCATGATGGCGTGCTCGAGTCGGGACTCTTGAAGTACTCCATGAACAACCGATTCCGCGAACCGGGCTGAAGCACCGATACACCGTCGATGACGTGAGCCGGGGCGATGCCGGCCGCCTGCAGCAGCGTCGGCTCGATGTCGATGTTCTCCGTGAGACGCGCGTCTTTCGCGCCGGCGGCGACGTGTCCGGGCCATCGGAGGAACATCGGGAGCTTGGTCGACTGGGGATACGGAAAGCGCTTGTCGATGATGCCGTGCTCGGCCCACATGTATCCATTGTCCGAGGTATAGATCGCCAAGGTGTTCTGCGATTCACCGAGCGACGACATCGTGTCGAAGATCCGCGCGACCATGTCGTCGACGGACATCAGTGTTCGGAGCTGCTCGATCCGCCGCGCGTTCCCTTGGTCGAACGTGGCCGAGCGCCACCGGACCGCCTGAGGCTTGTCCGAGCGATCCGCCTCGAACACCGCAGGGTTCCCGCTCCACGACGGGACGGTCGCCGTCGCGTACCGCGTCGCCGGCGTGAACGGGCTGTGCGGCGCCTGTGGCGCGACGTAGAGGAACCACGGCCGGGCGTCGTTGGTCTCGAACGCACGGAGGAACTGTGTGGCGTAGTCGCCCACGATGTCGGTCGTGTATCCGGGGATCAGCTTCACGGTGCCGTTCACACCCCAGTGCATGTCGTTGTAGCCGCCGGAGAACATCGCGTATCGGTCGTAGTTCGGCGGCGGCGTCCCGAGTTTCCACTCGTTCCAGTACTTGCCGACGAGGGCGGTCGTGTAGCCGGCGTTCTTGAGATACGCCTGGATCGCCGTCGACTGGTCCCAAGCGGCCTCTCCGGCGGGATCGCCGTTGGTCCGGACTCCGTGGTTGTGCGCGAACCGTCCGCTCCAGAACGAAGCCCTGGAGGGGCAGCAAAGCGGCGGGCTGTCGTAGAAGTTGGTGAACTCGGTTCCCGCCGTGCCGAAGAGCCGACGCGTCTGGGGCATCACCGACATCGTTCCGTCGCGCCGTTGATCGTCGGTGATGATGAACAGGATGTTCGGCCGGTTCGCGGTTTGCGCCGTGGCCGTCCTGAACCGCTGCATCGGTGGGAACACGAGGGCGACGAGCGCGAAGATCGCACCCGCTCTGGCGAGAAGACGCATGGCGGTCCCCCGAGTGCGTCGGATCGTATGAGCACCGTAGGCCCGCCGCCGCGC
>JBKPTC010000115.1:0-17275 GCA_046735355.1 bacterium | reverse complement strand
GGTCGCGGCCGTCGATCAACCGGGTTACGAGGTAGAGGACCCCGTCCGCGTCTCCCGCGTCGTAGACGGGGAGGACGTGCGGGTGCTCGATCGCGGCCGCCGATCTTGCCTCGCGGAGGAACCGGTCGCGGTTCGCCGCGTCGTCGGCTGCGGACGTCCTCACGACCTTCAGCGCGACGCGCCGCTCGGGCGAGCGCTGACGAGCGACGTAGACGACGCCCATCCCGCCGCGCCCGAGGGCCGACTCGATCACGTAGCCCGCGATCTCGGTCCCGACGAGCGGGTCGGCGACGTCCATCACGGCATCATCGCGCACGCGGCCGGCCGGACGCGGGTACCGGCCGTCACTCCTTCGCCGGGTCGGCCCCCCGAACGATCTCCGACGTGCTCACGACGCCGCGCCGGATCGCCTCGTTCGCCAGCCGCGCCCGGCGGCCCTCGCGCTCGTAGAGCGAGAACTTGTCGTACAGCCGCTGGAGGTGCTGCTTGACGGCCGCCTGGCTCACCACGAGCTCGGCGGCGATCTGCCGGACGGAGGCCGGCTCTCGGAACACGCCGCCGGAAACCATCGGGCGGCAGAGCGCGACCAGGACCTCGTGTTCCCGGCGCGTGAGCTCGGGACCCGTGTCCGCGCCGATCGTCTCGTCCAGACCGCCGCTCTGCCCGTGCGCGATCAGGCGAACGGTGCCGACGCGGATCTCGTCGCCCGGCCGGATCGCCCGCTCGCCGAAGATCCGGTCGCCGTTCACGAACGTGCCGTTCCGCGATCCGAGGTCGCGGATCACCCATCGGGAGGCGACGCGCTCGAGGACGGCGTGGACGCGCGAGACCGTCCGGTCGAACGGCAGCGCGAGGTCGTTGTCGGCGGCCTGGCCGATCGTCACGCGGTCGCCGTCGAGCTCGATCCGGCGGCGGTCGCCGTCGACCCACATCTCCAGGTACTCGGACATCACGCTCCCTCCGGACTTGCCGAATGGTGACAGAAACGTGTCCTCGGGGAACCGGGATGTCGCCCGGCAGGCGATGGGACGCGCGCGACCCCCGGCGCACGATGTCCTCGAGCGGCGCAGCGAGGCGCCGAACGGCACGGGAGGGCACCATGAACGGACGTCGTGGCAAGGGAACCGGTGGGCCGGCCGCGGCGCGACGGATTCGGTTGGCGCTCGTGGCGTCGGCGATCGCGCTGGCCGTCCTGACGGCGGCCTGCGCCGAGCGCGGCTCGGGAACCTCGTCCGCGCCGTCGACCACACCGGTCGCGACGACGACGCCGACCGCCACCCCCAGCGAGACGCCGTCGCCACACGAGCGCAGGAAGGGTGAGTCGCCCTCGCCGAGCGCGTCGCCGACGGTGGATCCGTACGCGCTCGCCGACGGCGTCTACCCGGCGTACATGCGCGGCGTCGACGTCCGCGGCCGAACCGTGACGGTCGACGTCGTGCAGACGTTCGAGGGATGGCGTGCGAAGCAGGCGGCGCTCGAGGACGGCGTCGCGCCGTGGAAGGCACGTCGGTACAAGTACTACCCCGTCTACATCCGCAACGAGAACCCGCTCCTTCGCACGCTCCCCGTCGTTCCGAACGCGACCATCGTGTTCGTGGGCGAGTGCGAGGAGACGACCCACGGCGCGGCCGGTCTCCGCGAGCTCGCGGACCGCGCGCTGCCGTACTCGACGGACTGGTACTACACGATCACGATGCGCGGCGACGTCGTTCAGCGGATCGAGCAGCACATCGCGATCCCGGCCTGCTGAACGAGCGCCGGGCAGACGACGGCCCGCTCGCCGAGTGATACGGCGGGCGGGCCGTTCCACGCCCCGTCCGTTGCGTGCGCGTGCCCCGTCGACTCGGTACGCTGGCGCGCCGTCGAGAACCTACGAGGGCATCGCTCGGGTGCGTCGAGGTCCGCCTCGGCGGCGCCCGGCGGGTGACGTCCGGGGGTCGATCGATGGAGACGCGACAGAACCGTCCGACGCACGCGGTCGGCGACCTCGCGGAGGTCCTCGCGAACCTCGGCGTCTTCCGCACGCGCGCCGAGGAGGTCCTCGCGCTGTGTCCGTCCGGGTTCCGTCGCGTTCCGATCAACCAGGGGAGCGACCACTACCTCTCGCTCCAGGGCTTCCAACCGAACCAGGTCGCGTTCGCGCACACGCATCCGGATTCCGAGGAGTGGGTGGTCGTCCTGCGGGGTTCGGGCAACGCGTTCCTTGCGGATCATCCGGTTCCGCTCGAGCGCGGCTCGATCATCGGTCGCGCCGCCGCGCATCCGCACGGCTTCCGGAGCGCCGACGGTCCGCTCGTCCTGCTCTCGCTCCAGGTCCCGCGGCCGTCGGAGGCGTCGACGACGTGGGACGAGCCCGGCTCGACGACGGAGCCGATCGAGTGTGCGAGCGGCGGCAGATGCCGGCGCTGCCCTCGGTGCGGCGGTCACAGCGCGAACGTCGGGTCGCACGGGTTCCTGTGCGAGAACTGCACGCTTGAGTTCTGACCGCCTCCGCTCGGCGTTTACGTCACCAGGTGACGTCCGGGATCCCGAACGGGTCCCCGTCGCTCCACAGGCGACCCTCGCCGTATCCGGACGGGCCCGCCTGCCGGAGGCGTTCGAGGAAGTCGGTCGATAGCACCGCCGCGAACGGGCGCTCGTCGAGCCGGCCGCGCTCGATCGCGTCGTCCTCGATGTACGGACCGATGTTGTCGCGGTAGCTGTAGTCGCGGAGCCACGCGGCGACGTCGTCGCGCGTGACGCCGATATCGAGCATCGCGCGCTCGTCGAGGTAGATCTCGGACGGGACCACGCTCTGGACGAGCTCGAACGGCGTGCGTCCGAACTCGCGCTCGATGTCGGCCTTGAGCTGGATGGGGTCGACCCGAACGCCGCCCATCGTGTCGACCGTCGGACACTGGCCGTGGTCGGCGGTGACGATCAGGACGAAGTTCCCGGCGCCGTACGTCTCGAGCAGGTTGCGCGACAGCCGCCCGATCTCGGCGTCGACCGCCTGCACGGCGATGCGCTCGCGCTCGCTGAGCATGTTGTAGACGTGCCCGGTGTAGTCGGGCGCCTTGAAGTTGATGAACAGCAGATCGGTCGCCCCGTGCGACCCGAGCCGCTCCGACCGGATCGTCGACTCGATCAGGTCGCCCTCGTACTCGATGATCGGCGGCGAGCAGCAGACGTCGGTCCGGTCGTTGAGGAAGCGCGCGTACTGGTCGTCGATCTCCGGGTCGCGATATGCCGCTCGCTTGTCTTCGAGCAGCGACGCGGGTGGAACCTCGCTCGGCAGGCGGTACAGCGCCGGGTTCTGCGGCTGCCACGTCGACGTGCGGTCGTCGTCCCAGTACACCGCGACCGGCTTGTCGCCGAGCGGCCGCCCGCCGCGCCCGAGCATCCCGAGGTGCCAGATCTGGTAACCGATCTCGCCCACCCAGACGTCGCCGTCGTTGCGCTCGACCCATCGGTCGGCCAGCGTCGGAACCAGGATGTCGGACGGGTCCGCGCGGCCCGGATCGCCGTACGCCTTGCGCACCGAGCTGCCGTCCCGGATGTTGTGCCCGGTGATGCCGTGCGTCCTCGGATACGCGCCGGTGCCGATCGTCGCGTGCGCGCACGCCGTCACTGCCGGCGACGACCCGGTGATCGCGTTGCGGTACACCACCGCTTCGCCCATCAGCCGCCGCAGGTTCGGCCACGCGTCGCCCCAGTGCTGCAGGACGTTCCATCCGCCGCCGTCGATCACGAACGTGACCACGACCTTCGGCGGCGTGTCGAAGCTCGGGGTTCCGGGCAGCGCCGTGCCCTCGGGCGCGCGGAAGTCGTCGAACCCGATCATCGACGCGATCGTCGGCGCGACGTCGGCGAGCGAGACGCGCTCGGTCGAATCCGACGGCGCGAGCGCGCCGCCGTTCCAGATCGCGATCGGAACGCGCTCGAGGTACATCCACGGGAGTGCGTGGCTCGAGCGCGGGTCGCGGCGCAGCAGCGTCTTGGACTCGCCGGCGTAGTTCGCCGTCGAGCCCGGCGTCAGCACCAGCTGCAGGTCGCCCGAGCGCCCCGGCCGGTACGTCCGCAGCATCAGGTCGAGCCCCTCGCCGCCGACGTTCTCGGCCATCGCGCGGAGCGCCGGACCCGGGTCCGGCCGCAGCAGCCGTCGAACCATCCAGCCGACCGCGTCGCCGGCGACGACCATGGCGAACGCGCCGAGCCCGATCGTCGCGAGCACCCGACGCCGGTCGGGATCGTGCACGTCGGGACGGGTGACCGCCCACGCGACCGCGAGCGCGATGACCAGGACGACGAGCCCCGCGACCGCGCCCCAGACGGCTCCGCCGACGACGCAGAAGACACCGGCCGCCACGCCCGCCGCCGCGATGGACGCGACGAGCAGGGGCCAGGTCGTTCGGGAGGATGCTCGCGCCACGGGCCTCGATTCTCGCAGAGGCGGTTCGGGACGCCGGTGTCCGCCGGAGATCCGTGCGTCGACGCGGACCGCTACGCGCGCTTGCGCGGCAGGTCGAGGAACGGCGTCGGCACGACCTCCGCGGCGACCTTGCCGCGCTCGCCCTCGACCGTCCACTCGACCGAGAGCGACGTTCCCACGGACGCGTGCGGCGGCGGAACCGACGCGAACCCGACCATCTTCTTGATCGTCGGGCCCCAGACGATGCTCGTCGCGCGCCCGACCCGCCGCCCGCCGTCGTACACGGGCACGGCCTCGCGCTGGACGAGCGCCGACACAGCCGGGGGCTGGTCGTGGTTCGCGAACAGGCCCTCGATGCCGGCCCAGTCGAGCTCGATGCCGACGAGGCGGCGGGCCGGCCCGCCGCCGGCCTGCTCGAGCTCCAGCGCGCGCCGCCCGACGAACTCGGGCTTCGAGAAGTCGACCAACCGCCCGAGCCCGATCTCGAACGGCGAGTACTCCTGCTCGGCGCTGATCGCGTGGCGAGCGCTCGTGTAGTCGGCCTCGATCAGGATGAGGCCGGCCTCGACGCGCGAGACGTCGAGCGCGTGGATCCCGGCCGGTCGCAGCTGGTACGCCTCGCCCGCCTCCCACACCGCGTCCCACAGATCGAGTGCGTCCTCGGCATCCACCCAGATCTCGTAGCCGAGGTCGCCGGTGTAGCCGGTTCGAGACACGTACGCGTCGACGCCGCCGATCTCGGCGCGTCGCCCACGGAAGTACTTCACCGACGACCAGTCCTGCTTGGTCGCGGCCTGGAGGATGTCGCGCGACTTGGGTCCCTGCAGCGCCAGCCCGGCGATCCGCTCGCTGACATCCTCGATCGTGACGTCGAGGCCGTGCGCATTGAGGTGGAACCACCGGAACGACGCGTCGGCGGCGGTCCAGAAGTACTCCTCCTCGCCGCGCCGCTGGACGGTGCCGTCGTCGATCACCTTGCCGCGCTCGTCGCACCACGGCGTGTACACGACCTGGTCGACCGCCATGTTCGACGCGCTTCGCGTCATGACGCGGTCGGCGAGCCGCGTCGCGTCGGGCCCCGTGACGACGTACTTGTACAGCGGTGTGACGTCGATGAGCGCGGCGGCCTCGCGGATCGCGTTGTACTCGATGTCGTGGAAGTCCGCGTAGACCTGCGCGGAGAAGTATCCCGACCACTCGCCCCAGGACATCCGCTCGTTCAGTCGCTGGGTCCGCGGGAAGAAGGCGGTGCCGACGCTCATGCGATGCGCTCCTCGGTGCGATGTGCTGGGTGCGACCTGGACGTACGGTACGCGCCCGCCGCCGACCCCGACGAGACCGGTCTCGGCCGGACGCTGACCACAGGTCAACGGCGGCTCGCCGAAAGCCACGCAGCGGCCCGGGCCGACCGGGGACGAGATCTCGGCGCCAGACGCACGGATAGACTGCCCCGGCGATGGGCACTCCGGACGAGTCGCACGCGTCGGGCGACGTTGCTGCGACCAACGCCCTCGCATCCCAGATCCGCGAGATGGTCGCCGCGCTCGAGGCCGATGCGTTCCGGAGCCTTCCGGCCGACGAACGGGCGCTCGCATCGGGCCCCGCCGTCCGGCGTTCGATCAAGCGTGCCGAGTTCCGCGCGCTCCGGCCGATCTCCAGGCGGAGCGACCGGATGACCGCCGAGCTGGCGAGCCTGTCGGCCGCGCTGGCGGATCGAGTGGTCGAGCTGGAGGCGCACGTCCGCGCGCTCGAGGCGGCGAGCCGATCGGCCTCGGCGCCGGACGCACCTGCCGATGCCGGCGACGCCGCCGAGGCGGTGCCGGACTCCTATTACTGGCGGTTCGAGGCCGCGATGCGCGGATCGGCCGAGGCGATCGAGGCACGACTGCGGGGCTACGAGCGGTTCGCGGTCGCGTGGCGGGACGACGCCGGGCCGGAGCGGGGTCCGTGGGTCGACGTGGGCGCCGGACGAGGCGAGTTCGCCGCGCTCCTCCGCGAGTGGGGATGGAACGTCATGGCCGTCGAAACGTCGCTCGAGGCGTTCGAGGCGTGCCGGCAGAAGGGGCTCGACGCCGTCCTCGCCGACGGCATCTCCTTCCTCGAGTCGCATCCTGGGCCCGGCGCGGCCGTCGTCAGCGCCATCCAGGTCATCGAGCATCTGCCGTCCGCCCTGTGGCTGCGCTTCTTCCGCGCGGCGCGGCGGGCGCTCGCCCCCGGCGGACGGTTGCTGGTCGAAACGATCAACCCGCTCAACGTCGCCGCGCTGTCCTCGCACTTCTTCGCCGACATCACGCACACCTGGCCCCTGCATCCGGAGGTGGGCAGGTTGATGGCCGAGGAGGCCGGGTTCGAGGACGTCCAGACGGTGTTCCTCAACGACGACGAGCGCGGCAACGCGCAGGACTTCGCGCTCGTCGCGCGTGTCGCGGAACCGGTCGAAGCGACGGTCGATCCCGACCCACCGTCGCGGCCCGAGTCCGGCTGACCTGAAGTCACGGACCCCTTGGTCGGGGTTGGGGGCCGGTCCTAGCATGTCGCGGGCGCCGTCCCTCTTCCGATGCTCGAGTGCGACGGCCCGAACATGACTCCGCGACGGTTCCGTCGGAACGACAGGGAGGGGCGTGTGGGGCAGCGCTACGACGCGGTGATCATCGGCGGCGGCCACAACGGCCTCACCGCCGCCGCCTACCTCGCGCGCGCGGGCCGGCGCGTCCTCGTGCTCGAGCGACGGCATGTCCTCGGCGGCGCCGCCGTCACCGAGGAGATCTTCCCCGGCTTCCGCTTCAGCGTGTTCTCCTACGTGGTCTCGCTGCTCCGGCCCGAGATCATCCGCGAGCTCGACCTTCCGAAGTTCGGTCTCGAGATCCTGCCGCTCGACGGGACGATCACGCCGCTCGACGACGACTACCTGTGGCGCGTCAACGATCACGGCAAGACGATCCGCGAGCTCCGGCGCTGGTCCAAGAACGACGCCGAGGCGTACGAGGAGTACGGCCAGCTGATGGTCGACATGGCGCGGTTCATCAAGCCGATCCTGTCGTCGATCCCGCCGGACCCCGGCCGGATCAGCCCGATGGAGTGGACGCCGCTCCTGCCGCTCGTGAAGGGCTTCCGCGACCTGCCGCGCCGGCTCCAGCAGACCTTCATCCAGCTGATGACGATGAGCGCGGCGGACTTCCTCGAGCAGTGGTTCGAGACCGAGCCGCTCAAGGCGACGATGTCCGCCTCCGGCATCATCGGAACGTTCCAGGGGCCGCGCTCGCCGGGAACGGCGTACGTGCTGCTGCACCACTACATGGGCGAGATCGACGGCGCGTTCCGCGCGTGGGGCATCCCGAAGGGCGGCACCGGCGGCGTGTCCAACGCGATCGGCGCGGCCGCGAAGGCGCTCGGCGCCGAGATCCGCACCGAAGCGCCGGTCGCGCGCATCGACGTTCGGAACGGCCGGGCGACCGGCGTCACGCTCGAGTCGGGCGAGGAGATCTCAGCCGACGTCGTGCTCTCGAGCGTCGACTCGCACCGCACGTTCCTCCAACTGGTCGAGCCGCAGAACCTCGACGACGACTTCCTCACCGAGGTCAAGCGGTACAAGTACCGCGGCTCGTCGGGCAAGGTGAACCTCGCGCTCGACGGCCTGCCCGAGCTCGCATGCAAGCCGGGCAAGGGGGAGTGGCTCCGCGGCGCGATCAGCTTCAGCCCCTCGCTCGACTACATGGAGAAGGCGTACGACGAGGCGAAGTACGGCATGCACAGCTCGCGGCCGTACATCGACATGATCATCCCGACGCTCGTGCAGCCCGACATGGCGCCGCCCGGCAAGCACATCATCAGCTGCTTCGTGCAGTGGGCCCCGTATCACCTGGCCGACGGCAAGGTGTGGGACGACCGCATGCGCGAGTCGTTCGGCGAGACGGTGATCGACACGATCGAGGAGCGCTTCCCGAAGATCCGCGACCACATCCTGCACAAGCAGTTCATCACGCCGCTCGACATCGAGAACGTGACCGGTCTGACCGAGGGCAACATCTTCCAGGGGGAGCTGTCGCTCGAGCAGCTGTTCTTCAACCGGCCGGTGCCGGGCTGGGCGCGCTACAAGACGCCGGTGCGGGACCTGTGGATGTGCGGCTCGGCGACGCACCCCGGCGGCGGCATCATGGGGGCCTCGGGACGGATCGCGGCGCTCGAGGTGCTGAAGACGCAGAGGGGCGGCGCGAAGAACGTGAAGGCGGCGGTCGCCTGATGGCGGGCCGCCGCTACGACGCGGTCATCATCGGCGCGGGGCACAACGCGCTCGTGACGGCGGCGCTGCTCGCGAAGGCCGGCCGGAGCGTCGTCGTGCTCGAGCGGCGCGACCGCGTCGGCGGGCTGCTCGACACGGTCGAGGTCGCGCCCGGCGTGCGCGCGCCGGGGCTCGCGCACACGGTCGGGCGTCTCCGGAAGAGCGTGGCCGACCAGCTGAACCTCCGACGTCATGGGTTCGAGGCGATCGTCCCCGACGTGCGCGTGTACGCGCCGGCCGCCGACGCCGGTCCGGCTCTGACGCTCTGGTCCGACGTCGCGCGGACGGCGAGCGATCTGCGTTCGATCTCCGCGATGGACGCGGACGCGTATCCGGTGTTCGACCGGAAGGTGCGGTCGGTCGCGAGCTTCCTCGCGTACGTGAACGTCGCCACACCACCGGACGTGAAGAGCGTCGGCTTCGCCGATCTCCTGACCGGACTGCGGGCCGGCCGCGCGTTCCGGAACCTCGGTGCTCGAGCCGCCCGGGAGACCACGCGAGTGCTCCCGATGGCCGTCGCCGACCTCGTCGCGGAGCAGTTCGAGACGGACATCGTGAAGGGCGCGATCGCCTCGCGCGCCGTGCAGTTCGTCTCGATGGGCCCGTGGAGCGCGGGAAGCGCGTTCGTGCTGCTGAACGACTCTGCCGGCAACGACGGGGGAGCGGCCGGCCAGACCGTGTTCGCTCGAGGCGGGCCGGGCGCGCTCGCGGATGCGCTCGCCGACGCCGCGCGGTCGTTCGGCGCCGAGATCCGCACGGCCGCGGAGGTGACCGAGATCGTCACGCGCGACCACCGCGCGACCGGCGTCGCGCTCGCGTCGGGCGAGGAGCTCTCGGCGACGGCGATCGTGTCGGGCGCGGATCCGAAGCGGACGCTCACGACGCTCGTCGATCCCGTGGTGCTCGGCCCCGAGCTCGTCTGGCGCGCCGACAACATCCGCACGCCCGGCGTCGTGTCGAAGGTGAACCTCGCGCTCGCGGGCCTGCCGAGGTTCAACGGCGCCGACCCGGAGCGGCTGCGCGGACGGATCGTGATCGCGCCGTCGATCGACTACCTGGAGAAGGGATACGACGCGTCCAAGTTCGGCCGCGTGAGCGACGAGCCCTACCTCGAGGCCACGATCCCGACGCTCTCGGACCCGTCGCTCGCGGCCGACGGAACGCACGTGATGAGCGTGATCGCGCAGTGGACGCCGTATCGTCTCCGCGAGGGCGACTGGAAGGCCGAGCGCGAGCGCCTCGGCGACCTCGTCGTGAAGACGCTCGAGACGTACGCGCCGGGCCTCGGCGACCTCGTCACGGCTCGGCAGGTGATGTCGCCGGTCGACCTCGAGACGGAGTACGGGTTTTCGCAGGGCCATCCGCTGCATGCGGAGCCGGGGCTCGACCAGTTCTTCGCGTGGCGGCCGCTGCTCGGCCACGCGCGGTATCGGTTCGGGATCGACGGGCTGTACCTCTGCGGCTCCGGCGCGCACCCGGGCGGTGGCGTGACCGGCGCGCCCGGCGCGAACGCCGCGCGCGAGATCCTCGCCGATCTCAAGAAATCGAAGTAGCCGGGTTCAATCGCCGCGCTCGAAGGCGAGCATCTTCGACTCGGCGATCTGTCGATAGCCGATCGAGGCGTAGATCCGGCCCGCGGTCGGATTCGCCAGGTCCGTGTAGAGGAAGCACCGTTCGAAGCCGCTCGCCTGCAGATGCGAGCTCAGATCGGCCACGAGCGCGGTCGCGTAGCCGCGCCGACGATGCTCGGGCGGAGTGTATACGGGCCCGATGCGGATCCCCGTCCCGGTCGGTCCGGCGAATCCGGCGAGAGCGACGGGCGTTCCCTCCACTCGCCACAGCCACGCGCCGGCTTCCTCGTCCCGCAGGCGGTCCTCGATCGCGGCCAGGGTCTCGTCCCAGGTGGGCGGTTCGTCGTGCGGCATCGCCTCGCTCTGGAACTCGATGAACCATCTCGTGACGAGGTCGGAGTCGTCGACGCCCGCGGGGCCCGCGGAACCGGACGGCCGCTGGACCGCTCGGACGTCGTCGAGCTCCCATACGCCCTGCATGACGATCACGGTCGTTCGATCGCCCGTCCGCGACGTCCAGGTCTCCACGAAGGCATCGACGGCGGGCACGTTTCCGGTGACGCCGGGCGCGTCCGGTGCGTCCTCGAGGATCGCGTCCACGAGAACGATCGTCGTGTCGTCGCTTCGGGGATCGGTGATCACGACGTTCCGCGGCGGCGTCTGGACCGCCGCCGCCGCAACGACGTCGCCGTCGCGAACGACCCACCCGCGGAACGGCGAGTGGCCCCTCCGGCCTGCCTCGGCGTTGGACGCGATGCCGAGGACGAGCTGGTTGCGACCCTCGGCTCGACGCGCGAACGGACCCGCGAGATCGAGGAACGAACCGGCGTCCTCGAGCCTGATGACCTCCATCCGAAGACGCTACCGTTCGAGCCGTCGCGGAGCCACAGCGAGCCGGAGGGAGGTCAGCCGGACCACAGCGACGCGAGCTCTGCGGCCACGTCGGGCACGTCCGCCGGTGTGACGCCGCCGGTCGGCGGCCCGTCGAGGTCGCCCGACCACGTCGTCTCGCGTTCCATCGTCGTGAGGACCTCGTCATCGAGGAACCGGCTCCGCTGCGCGTGCATGTGGCGATCCTCGAGCCCTCGGTTCCGGCGGTGGTACCGCAGCGGCAGGTACACGTGCAGCGCGTGCCGGGCGCGCGTGAGCGCGACGTAGAACAGCCGGCGCTCCTCGTCGATCTGCTCGGGGCTGCCCGTCGACATGTCGCTCGGGATGTTGCCGTCCGAAGCATGGATCACGTGCACGACGTCCCACTCGCCGCCCTTGGCCGAGTGGATCGTCGAAAGGACCAGGTAGTCCTCGTCGAGCAGCGGCGCTCCGGCGAGGTCGGCCGTCGACGACGGCGGATCGATCGCGAGGTCGGCGAGGAACGCGCCGCGCGAGCCGAACCCGGCGGCCACCTGCTCGAGCTGCTCCAGGTCGCGCAGCCGCGGCTCGGCGTCGTCGTAGCGGCGGCGGAGGAGCGGGTCGAGGAACCGGCGAACGCGTTCGAGCTGCGCGCCCGGTGGGGGAGGATCGGCTCGTGACAACTGGCGGATGAGGTCCGCGAGCACGTCGCGCGAGGCGAGCGCAGCGGCGGGCATCCGCACGCTGGCGAGCGCGGCGAGCGTCTCTCCGGCCGAGGCGTCGAGCGCGGCGACCGCGCGGCGGGCCGTCGCCGGCCCGACGCCCTCGAGCAGCTGCAGCACGCGGAACCAGCTCACCTCGTCGCGCGGGTTCTCGACGATGCGGAGCACCGCGAGCGCGTCCTTCACGTGTGGGGTCTCGAGGAACGTCAGGCCTCCGTACTTCACGAACGGGATGTTCCGGCGCGCGAGCTCGATCTCCAGCAGGTCGCTGTGGTGGCCGGTCCGGAACAGCACGGCCTGCTCGTGCAGCGCCGTCCCGCGCTCGCGATGCTCGAGCACCGCGCCGCACACCGCGTCGGCCTGGTCGGCCTCGTCGACGCACGTGAGCAACGACGGCCGCGCGCCGTCGGTGCGGTCCGTCCAGAGCGTCTTCTCGTGCCGCTGGGCCGAACGCGCGATCACGGCGTTGGACGTGTCGAGGATCGGCTGTGTCGAGCGGTAGTTGCGCTCGAGCCGGACGATCGTCGTTCCCGAGTATCGGTCGGGGAACTCGAGGATGTTGCGGACGGTCGCCGCGCGGAAGCCGTAGATCGCCTGCGCGTCGTCGCCCACGACCATCAGACCGTCGCCGTCGGGCTTGAGCGCCGCGAGGATGTCCGCCTGGAGCGCGTTGGTGTCCTGGTACTCGTCGACCAGCACGTGGTCGAAGCGCTCGGCGACGATCGCGCGGGTCCGCTCGGACCGGAGAAGCGCGCGCCACCACACGAGCAGGTCGTCGTAGTCGAGGCACTCGGTCGCGCGCTTGCGCTCCGTGTACCCGTCGAAGATCGCGCGGATGCCGTCGGCCTCGTCGCGACACCACGGGAAGTCGCGCTCGAGGACGTCGGCGAGCGGGCGCTGGGCGTCGACCACACGCGAGTAGATGTCGGCGAGCGTCTCCTTGCGCGGGAACCGACGCTCGCCGCCGCCGAGGCCGAGCTCGCCGCGGACGAGATCCATCAGGTCGGCGGTGTCGGACCGATCCATCACGGAGAACGAGGGGGAGAGGCCGATCGCAGACCCGTGCAGCCGGAGCAGCCGGTTGCCGACCGAGTGGAAGGTTCCGCCCCACACGCGATCGAGCGCGGCGCTCGACTGCATCCGGCGTGCGCGCGAGAGCATCTCCCGAGCCGCGCGCCGGGTGAAGGTGAGCAGCAGGATGCGGTTCGGTGCCACGCCGCGCTCGACGAGGCGCGCGACCCGGCAGGCCAGGGTGGCCGTCTTCCCGCTCCCGGCGCCCGCGACGACGAGCAGCGGCCCGCGGAGATGCTCGACGGCGGCGCGCTGCTCGGAGTTCAGTTCCGATGGGTCCTCGAACACGTGTTCGAGACTCTAGGACCGCGACGGCTCGCGGGCAAGGAACGTGCGGCGTCAACCGTTCGTCCGGCAGACTCCGAGCTCGACGGAGAGACCTTCGTGGTCGGACCCGGGCACCGTGAACGTGAACGGATCTGCGCTGCACCAGTTGCGCGTCGTGAAGACGTGGTCGATGCGCAGCTGGAAGAGCGCCCACAAACCGCGCTCGTACGTGCTTCCGGCGTAGTCGGCGCGCATCGCGTCCCGCAACGCGCCGTCGACCTCCCGGTACGACGTGTACCGGTCGGCCATGTTGAAGTCGCCCGCGAGGACCACGGGAAGACGCTCGCCCTCCGCGGCCTGCAGCAGCCGGTCGATCGTGTCGGCGTGCTGCGCGAACGACACCTCATGCAGTGGGTTGGCGAGGTGGATCGCGTACAGCACGAACGGCGAGCCCGGCCGGCGGATCTCGATCCGGATCGCGACGTTCTCTGGAACGGCCGGGATCGACGGCAACCGCTCGACCGGCCACCGCGAGCCGACGTTCAGCGCCCGCGACTCGACCCACGACAGTCCGGGGAGCGCCTCCCGAAGCTGCGTCTCGATCAGATACGTCGTCTCGACCGCGACGAGGACGTCGGCGTCGGTCCGGACGAGCGTGCGCGCCGCCGCGCGCGGGTCGAGGTTCTGGTCGTACGTGTTCGCGGCGACGAGCCGGAACGGATCGCGCGGCGCCGGTGCCGACTGCGGCATTCGCGGCTCGACGACCGCGACGACGACCAACGCGACGAGCGACAGCGAGACGAGCGCGTACCGCATGCGGGTGAGGACGGCGACGCCGAAGACGACGACGGCGATCGCGGCGGCGGTGACCGGAAGCGCGAAGGCGATCGGATCCAGCATCGGGCTGGCGTCGCGGATCGCGAACCACGTCCACGGAACGGCGCACAGGATCACCGGCGCGATCCATCCGACCCACGTCGGCCGCGCGCGACGGCGCGATGGCCGCGTGCTCGGTTCGGTCGTCGCGATCACGTCCGTCTCCCGTTCCCGTACCATGCCGGCTCCATGTGTCGAAGCATCAAGCAGCTGCGCGGGCCCGTGCCGGCCGGCGAGACCGAGATCCGCGAGGCGGCGCTGCAGTTCGTCCGCAAGGTCAGCGGCTACCGGGCGCCCTCGAAGCGTAACGCCGACGCGTTCGATGCGGCCGTCGACGAGGTCGCGGACTCGACACGGCGCCTGCTCGACGCCGTCGCGCGCGCCCAGGCGTAGGCCGCGGATCGGTTCGGCGGGCGTCGTCTAGCATGCCCGCATGATCCCGCTCGATCCCTCGGCCGAGCAGAAGCGCGAGCTCGGCGAGGCGGCGCTCGCGTACGCGATCGACTTCCTCGAGCGGCGGCCGAGCGCGCCGGCGAGCGACCTCGGCGACGCCGCCGAGGTGGCCCGTCAGTACCGCGAGTCGCCGCCCGAAACCGGCGGGGAGTTCAAGGAGCTGCTCGACCTGGTCGAGGTCGCGGCGCTCAAGTCCTACGACAATTCGGGGCCGGGGTTCCTCGCGTACATCCCGGGCGGCGGGCTGTTCGCGTCCTCGCTCGCGGACTTCCTGGCGACGACCACCAACCGGTTCGTGAACCTCGCGCTCGCGTCCCCCGTCACCGCGCAGATCGAGAACAACGTCGTCCGGTGGTTGTGCGACCTGTTCTCGTTCCCCGAGGCGTCGCGCGGCGTCCTGACGTCCGGCGGTTCGATGGCGAACCTCTCGGCCGTCGTGACCGCCCGCACCGAGAAGCTCGGGGACGACATCGCGCGCGGCACCGCGTACGTCTCCGAGCAGGCGCACCTGTCGGTCAAGAAGGCGGCGATGATCGCGGGCATCCCGCTCGCGAACGTCCGAGCCGTCCCTGTCGACGCGCAGATGCGGATCGACGTCGACGCGCTCGGGTCGGCGATCGCGGCCGATCGCGCGGCAGGCATGACGCCGTTCCTCGTCGTCGCGTCGGCCGGAACGACCAACACGGGCACGATCGACCCGATCGCCGACGTCGGCGAGATCGCCCGCGCCGAGGACGCGTGGTTCCACGTCGACGGCGCGTACGGCGGCTTCTTCCAGCTGACTGACCGTGGTCGAGCGCGCTTCGGCGGGATCGAGGCGGCCGATTCGCTCACGCTCGATCCGCACAAGGGGATGTTCCTGCCCTACGGAACCGGCTCGCTGATCGTTCGCGACGGCGCCGCCCTGCGGCGCGCGCATCATCTCGAGGCCGCCTACCTGCAGGACCTGCCCGAGGACGAGGAGATCCCAAACTTCACCGACTACTCGCCCGAGCTCTCGCGTGACTTCCGTGGGCTCCGCGTGTGGTTCCCGCTCAAGCTGCACGGCGTGGCGGCGTTCCGCGAGGCGCTCGACGAGAAGCTCGACCTGGCACAGCTGCTCGCCGAGGGGCTTCGATCGATCCCCGAGCTCGAGCTGCCCTGGAACGTCGACCTCACGGTCGTGCCCTTCCGCCTCCGCGACGGCGACGACGCGGCGACCAAGCGTCTCCTCGAGGAGATCAACGCGTCGAAGCGCGTCGTGCTGTCGAGCACCGTGATCGACGGCCGGTTCGTGATCCGCGCGTGCATCCTGGTCCACCGGACGCACCGCGACCGGATCGAGGAGTGCATCGAGATCGTGCGGAACGCGGTCGCGCGCGTCACCGCGTGAGTCCACCGTGCCCGAGCTTCCCGAGATCCAGGCGCTCGCCGAGCGGCTCGACCAGGTGCTCGCGGGCTCGACGTTCGAGCGAGCCGACGCGCTCCAGTTCTCCTCGCTGAAGACCGTCACGCCGCGGGCGAGCGAGCTCGAGGGGCGGACGCTCGAGCGCGTCGGGCGGCGGGGCAAGTTCCTGATCCTCGAGCTCGACGGGCCGCGGATCCTGGTGCACCTCTCGCAGGGCGGCCGCGTCGACGTCGAGGCGCCGCCGAAGACGACCAAGCCGCGCGGGGCCGTCGTGCGGTTCCGGTTCGAGGATCGGCCGTCGGTGCTGGTCAAGGAGTTCGGCCGAGAGCGCAAGGCCGGCTGGTGGGTGCTCGCAGCGGGCGACGACGGCCCGCTCGAGAAGCTCGGCCCCGAGCCCGACTCTGCGGAGTTCGCGTCGCTCGCCCTCGACGGCGACGACGCGCGGCGCGTGCACACCATCCTTCGCGACCAGCGGACGGTCGCCGGGATCGGCCGCGGCTACAGCGACGACATCCTGCACCGCGCGAAGCTGTCGCCGTACGCGTCGCTCGACAAGCTCCCGAACGACGAGCGACGCCGGCTGCTGGACGCGGTGCACGAGGTCCTCGATGAGGCGACGAAGGTCGAGCGCAAGAGGAGCGGAGGCCTCCCGACCAAGATCGGCGATCACTTCACGGTCCACGGTCGGTACGGAACGCCGTGCCCGGTGTGCGGCGACGACCTCCGGCGCGTCTCGTACGAGTCGCACGAGGTGACCTACTGCCCGACCTGCCAAACGGGCGGCAAGATCCTTGCCGATCGGCGGCTCTCCCGGCTGATCCGCTGACCCGCCGATAGCATCCGGCGGTGCGTGACCTCGTCTCGCTCCCGAAGGTCCATCTTCACGTCCATCTCGAGGGTTCGATGCGGCCGTCGACCGTGGTCGAGCTCGCCGAGCGCTACGGCGTCGAGCTGCCCGAGGGCCTCCGCGAGGGCCGCTACGAGTTCTCCGACTTCGCCCACTTCATCGCCGAGTGGGTCGCCGGACTGCGTTGCCTCCAGCGGCTCGACGACGTCCGCCGCATCGCGTACGAGTTCTGCGAGGACCAGGCCGCGGACGGCGTCCGGTACGCCGAGGTCTCGTTCTCGCTTCCTGAGCACTCGCTCCGCAGCGGCGACTGGGACGGGCCGGTCCTCGCGGTGCTCGAGGGGTTCGACGAGGGCCTGCGCGACTTCGGGACCGTGTGCCGCCCGTATGTCGACATCGTGCGGGGCGTCGGGATGGAGCTCTCGCGGATGGCGATGGAGTCGGCGGTTCGACATCGCGACGACGGCGTGATCGGGATCGGGCTCGGCGGCGACGAGAAGCACGCGGCAGCCGACTATGCGCATCTTTTCGGGCACGCCACG
>JBKPTC010000114.1:0-10686 GCA_046735355.1 bacterium | reverse complement strand
TGACCGTCCCGCGCGCCGCGGGGCGCTCGGCCGGCGTCGGCCGCGCGCGGCGGCGCGACGCTTGAGTCGTTGGCGCCCGAGGAGGCGGTGATGAGGACGAGGACGAAGGCGGCCATCGCCGCCGTGATCCGAGCCGAGCTGATCGGCGCGCGGCACCGGTTCCTCCGGTGGGGCGCGTCCGGCGCCGAGGCCGCGATGCCGCTGCCCGGCGACGACGTCGTCGACCACCCGAGAACCACGAGCACCCGAGCCATCGAGATCGCGGCCGACGCCGAGGACGTGTGGCCGTGGCTCGCGCAGATGGGTCAGGGACGAGGCGGCCTGTACTCGTACGAGTGGCTCGAGAACCTCGCCGGGTGCCGCATGGTGAACGCGGACGAGGTGATTCCGGAGCTCCAGGACGTCCGCGTCGGTGACCAGATCCGGCTCGTTCCGCCCGGCTACCAGGTCGATCTCGCGTTCGACGTCGCGATCGTCGACCCGAACCGCGCGCTCGTGCTGCGCGCGCCGGGGACGCGCGAGGAGGCGTTCGCCAAGGGGCTCGCGTATCCGTCGTGGGCGTTCGTCATCCGGCCGGTCGAGCCGGGCCGCGTGCGGCTCGTCGTGCGGTGGCGGAGCGACTTCCGGCCGAGCCCGATGGGCTATCTGATGTCGAAGTACGGCATCGAGCCGGTCCATTTCGTGATGGAGCGGAAGATGCTGAAGGGCATCAAGCGGCGCGCCGAGCGCTGGGCGTGGGAGCGCCGGGGTCGGTTCCTCGCGGCCGCGGCCTGAGCCTCCGGCCGCCATCGGCACACGACGGCACGCCACGATCCGCACGGTGATCCCGCCTCGCGCCGGGGTCCAAAGGTCCCGTCGCCGGCGGGCAGGTCCCAGCGCGGAGCGAGCCGTGCGACCGCATCCCCGCGACCCGCGAACCCCGATGCTCCTTCCATCGGATCAACGAGGCGGAGCGGACGGCTCCGCGGGAAGAGGAGGGACACCATGAACCTCAAGAAGCTGTTCCCGGTGCTCCTGGTGGTCATCGGTCTCGGCTTCCTCGTCGGCGGCGGGTACACCGTGTTCCGCGGTGTCGACGCCAAGGACAAGGTCCGGGCCGAGCTGGTCCGGCAGGACATCACGACGACGCCCGACGCGTCGATCCCGAACACGAAGGTGACCGACGCGACGACCGCGCAGTCGATGGCCGACGTCATCCAGAAGCACAGCGACGAGATCACGGGTGGACGCAGCTACGCCGAGCTTGGCCGCTACCTGACGGCCGACGGCAAGGGCGACACCAGCGATGAGAACCTCGCGATGAAGGACGACCAGGGCAACCCGGTCGAGAACCCGGTTCGCAACGTCGCCCTGACGGCCTCGACGCTCCGCACCGGCCTGTACACCTCGATCATGGCCTTCAACGTGGCCGACCTCGTGATCGGGCTCGGCATCGCGATCGCGGTCATGGGCATCGCGGTCTTCGGGATCGGCGTCGCGCTCGGAGCGCTCGCCATCCCGTCGCTCGCCGAGAAGGTTCACGTCAAGCCCGTCGCGGCCGAGGCCTAACCGACCTCGCGCGACGCATCGGAACGGCGTCCGGCCCCCACCGCCGGGCGCCGTTTCGCGCGTCCGGCCGCGGTTCCCTCGTCAGGCGATGCCGAGCTCGGTCTCGAGGGGGGTGCGGAACCGCGGCGTCATCCGGACGTCGCCGAGCCAGTCGCGCATCCGGTCGAGCTCCGTCTGGACCGCCGCGCGCGTCGACCTCGGAACCCGCTCGAGGAGCTCGAACGGCGTGCGACCGTCGCGGTGCTGCGTCCAGCCTCCGACGATCCTGCCGTCCGCCCAGATCGTCGGCCCCGCGTTTCCGGCCCGGTCGAATAGCCTCGGCGCGTGCGCGCCGAGGTACCACGACCGCTCCTTCCATCCCATCGTCGTCGGATCCAGACCCGGAAGGATCGCGACCCACGGCTCGGGTGGCTCGACCTCGTCGAGGTCCTCGGGAAGCACGAACCCGGTGCCCTCGTCGAGGTCCACCTCGACGGCTCCGGCGTTCGCGAGCGCGGTCTTGGTGGTCCTGACGGTCCAGCCCGTCCACCAGCGGACGTCGGTCAAGGTGGCCGGTCCGAACGCACCGAGATACCGGCGCACGAGGTCCGCGCACGCGGCCTCGTGGTCGAGGGGCTCGAGCGGCCGTCCCAGCCAGTCGACGGTCCGCGCCCACCGGTACTGACCCGAGAGCCACGATCCGAGCGGCTTGGCGCGCACGACGTCGCCGTCCGCGGCGAGGAGGAACAGGATCCGCGTCGAGACGCCCATCGTTCCGCCCCATCGCTTGTCCTGACCGAACGAAAGCCGCTTCCGCAGCTCCGGAACGTCCGTCGAGAGCTCCCGCGCGGTGGCCTCGCCACGGCGTTCGAGCGCGTCGAGCGTCGCCTCGCACACACGCTGGACCCATCTCGCGGCGCCTCCGGCCGGCACGACCTCCTGCTCCTCGAGCCACCTGATCAGCCGCCGACGCTCGGCCGCGGCGATCGTCCGCGTGCACGCCGCATCCATCACGGCGGCGACGCCCCGCGGCACCACGAACAACGTTCGACGCATCCCGAGCATCCTGACCAGCGAGCGCCGTTCGTAGAGCGCGTCCTCGAGGTCGGCGGGACGGAAGCCGGCGACGCGCGCCCGGGCGGCCATGTACACCGCGCCCGGATCGCTCGAGTGCAGCCCGACGAGCGCCGCGGCGGCGTCGTCGGGCGTCCGTCCGGGCGCGGCGAGCAGATGTCGTCTGCCGAGGCGCGCTCGCCGCTCGTCGACGCCGATCCTCCGCATGGCCCGTCACGCTACCGGGTGCGTTCGACCGGCCGTGACGGCGCCGCTAGAGTCCGCGCGATGACGTTCGGGCCGGCGGACGAGGATCGGCTTCGGATCTTCGGCGCGGCCGAGCTCGCGCGCCGAACCCTCGATCGCGGTCTCCCGTTGAACGCACCCGAGGCGATCGCGGTGATCTGCGACGAGATGCACATGGCGGCGCGCGCGGGCGGATCGTTCGCCGACGTGGTCGAGGCCGGGCGGCGCGCCCTCCGCCCCGATCAGGTGCTGGACGGCGTTCCGGCGCTCGCCGCCGAGATCCGGCTCGAGGCGCCGCTCGAGGAGGGCTCGCGGCTGATCGTGCTTCGCGACGCGCTCGGGCCGCCGTCTCCCGACGGGCCGGGCGCGATCGTGATCGGCGAGGACGACGTCGAGCTCGCGGCGGGCCGCGAGCGCATCGCGATCGGCGTGACGAACGCGTCCGAGCGGCCGGTCCGCGTGTCCTCGCACTATCCGTTCTGGCGCGCGAACGCGCGGCTCGAGTTCGACCGCGACGCCGCACGGGGGTACCGGCTCGACGTGCCGGCGGGAGCGTCCGTTCGGTGGGACCCGGGGCAGACGCGAGAGGTCATGTTGGTCGCGTACTCCGGCGAAGGAGGTTCGCGATGAGCACCCCGCTCGCAGACGCTCTGTCGATGCCGGCCGAGTTCGGGCCGCACGCAGCGACGTACATGGAGTGGCCGGCGCGCGTCGACCTGTGGGGCGAGCTGCTCGAGCAGGCCAAGCGCGACTACGCCGACGTCGCGAACGCGATCGCCTCGTTCGAGCCGCTCGTGATGGTCACCGACCCCGATCAGGCCGACGAGGCCAGGGCGATGCTGACGTCGAGCGTCGAGATCGTCCCCATCCCGATCGACGATTCGTGGATGCGGGACAACGGCCCCATCTTCGTGACCGACGGCGAGGGCGGCGTTGCGCTCGTGCACTTCGGCTTCAACTCCTGGGGGGAGAAGTTCCTGCCGTACGACCGCGACGCGGAGGTGCCGACGCACGTCGCCCGACATCTCGGGATGCGCCGGTACGAGGCGCCGATGGTCCTCGAGGGCGGATCGTTCTTCGTCGACGGCGAGGGGACGCTGTTCACGACCGAGCAGTGCCTCCTGAACCCGAACCGCAACCCGGGCATGACGTGCGAGCAGATCGAGGACACGCTCCGCGCGTACGTCGGCGTCGAGACGATCGTGTGGCTCGGCCGCGGGCACTCGACCGATCGCGACACCGATGGGCACATCGACGGCGTGCTGCAGGTCGTGCGTCCGGGGCTCGTGATGCTGCTCGCGCCCGCGGATCCGCAGGACCCGGACCACGAGCCGGGGGCCGAGAACCTCGCGCGCCTGCGTTCGGCGCGCGACGCGCGCGGCCGCGAGATCGAGGTGCTCGCGTTCGATCCCGGCCCGCCGAACGGCCTGTCGTACATGAACTTCTATCTGTGCAACGGCGCGGCGATCGTTCCGGTCGTCGGCCGCGACAACGAGGACGAGCCGGCCCTCGCGCAGATCCGAACCGCGTTCTCCGACCGGGAGATCGTGCCGGTGTCGGGCTGGACGATCCACGAGGGCGGCGGCGGCCCGCACTGCATCACGCAACAGCTGCCGGTCGGCTCGCCGCTGTCGTGAGGCTGTCGCGCGCCGAGTACGTGGGTCGGTACGGCCCGACGATCGGCGACCGCGTGCGACTGGCCGACACCGATCTGTGGATCGAGGTCGAGGCCGACACGGTCGGGGCCGGCGACGAGCCGATGTGGGGGTACGCGAAGAACTTCCGGTCGCGACAGGCGCAGTTCGACCGCGCCGCGGCGGACAGCGAGCTCGACGTCGTGATCGCCGGCGTGGTCGTCATCGATCCGCTCCTCGGCGTCCTCAAGACCGACATCGGCATCAAGGAAGGGCGCATCGTCGGCGTCGGGCGCGCCGGCAGCCCCGAGATCGCGGACGAGGTCGAGCTGGTCATCGGGCCGAACACGTGGCCGGTGAACGGGCACGGACTGATCGCCACGGCCGGCGCGGTCGACAGCCACGTGCACCTCATCACCCCGGCGCTCGTGTCGCACGCGCTCTCGGCCGGTGTGACCACGCTCATCACCGCAGGGTTCGAGGAGCCGCCGTACGTGATGGAGCGGACGTTGTCCGCCTTCGAGGACGCGCCGGTGAACCTCGGATTGCAGGCGAGCGCTCGGACGGACGTGCGCGGACCGGTCGAGCGCGTGCTCGAGGCCGGCGCGTGCGGCCTCAAGATCCACGAGGACTGGGGCGCGTACCCGGAGATCGTCGACGCGGTGCTCGATCTCGCCGAGGCGCATGACGTGCAGGTGTGCCTGCACACGGACGGCCTCAACGAGTCGTGCGAGCTCGAGGACACGGTCGCGGCGACGCGGGGCCGCACGATCCACGCGTATCACGTCGAGGGGACCGGCGGCGGCCACGTCCCCGACCTCGTCGCGATCGTGCGCGAGCCGAACGTGATCTGCTCCTCGACCACGCCGACCGTGCCGTTCGGTGCGGCGACAGCCGACGAGCATCTGGAGATGATCCTCGCGGTGCACGGCGGCTCGCCGTTCGTCGCGGAGGACCTCGAGGCGGCGCGCGAGCGCATCCATCCGGCGACGATGGCCGCCGAGGGCCCGCTGCACGAGCTGGGCGCGATCCAGATCATGAACAGCGACTCGCAGGGCATGGGCCGGATCGGTGAGACGGTCCGCAGGACGTTCCAGCTCGCGCACGTCATGAAGCGGTGGCGCGATATGCACGCGGACATGCCGGACGCGCCGCACGTTCAGCGTGCGGACGGAGTGACACGGCCTGACCGGGCGGACAACGAGCGAGTGCTCCGGTACCTCGCGAAGGTGACGATCGAGCCGGCGATCGCGCAGGGCATCTCGAACGACGTCGGCACGCTCGCGCCGGGGCGGCTGGCCGACATCGCGCTGTGGCGCCCGGGCTGGTTCGGCGTTCGTCCCGAGCTCGTCCTCAAGGCCGGCGTGTTCGCCTGGGGCGCGATCGGCCAAGGCAACGCGACGATCGAGGGCGTCGAGCCGGTCCGGCACGCCGCGCACTGGGGCGCGACGGGACGAGCCGGCGGGTCGCTCGGCACGACGTTCGTCTCGCGCGCCGCGTTCGACGGCGGGATCCGGCAACGCCTGGGAAGCCGGCGCCGGTTCGCGCCCGTCGAGGGCACGCGCGGACTCACGCGTGAGTCGTTCGTCGCCAACCGCGCCGCACCGCCGATCGAGGTCGATCGAACAGACGGAACGGTGAGGCTCGACGGACGCGTCCTCGCGGTCGAACCCGTCGCCGAGGTTCCGCTCTCGCGTCGGTATCTGTTGTCGTGAGCGGTCGGTATCCCGCGATCGAGCCGTCCGACACGGGGTGGCTGGACGTCGGCGACGGACACGTCCTGTGGTGGGATATCGCCGGGCGGCCGGACGGCAAGCCGGCCGTCGTCCTGCACGGCGGGCCGGGATCGGGCGCGGCCGCGTGGCAGCGTCGATTGTTCGACCCGCATGCGTACCGGGTCGTGCTGTTCGATCAACGCAATTGCGGCCGGAGCACGCCGCATGCGAGCCAGCCGGACGTCGACCTGTCGACGAACACGACGTGGCATCTGGGCGACGACATCGAGCGTCTGCGTCGCCATCTCGGCATCGATCGGTGGCTGGTCGCCGGCGGCTCGTGGGGAAGCGTGCTCGCCCTCGCGTACGCCGAGCGCCATCCCGAGCGTGTGACGGAGCTCATCGTCTGGGGCGTAGCGACCGGCAGGAGATCCGAGGACGATTGGCTCTTCCGCGGCGGTCTCGCTCGGTTCTTCCCGGCGCAGTGGGCGCGGCTACTCGAGGCGATCCCGGCGGGGCGCGACCGTGGCGACGTGATCGAGACCTATTCGGAGTTGCTCTTCGACGCAGACCCGGCCGTACGCGAACGGGCCGCGCTCGCGTGGTGCCGGTGGGAGTCCGCGACACCGTCGTGGCCGCCGTCGGATCGGCTCGAGGATCGGTTCCGCGATCCAGCTTTCGCGCTCGCGTTCGCGCGCATCGTGACCCACTATGTCCGGAACGACGCGTGGATCGACGACGACGAGCTCCTGCGCGCTATCTCCGCTCTCGCGGAGATCCCGGGCGTCGTCGTGCAGGGGCGGTTCGACTTCCAATCGCCGCTCGGCAACGCCTGGGCGTTACATCGGGCCTGGCGTTCGTCCGACCTCGTCGTCGTGGGCGACGCGGGTCACGATTCGTCCGCGCCGGGTATCACCGACGCGATCGTCGCGGCGACCGATCGGTTCGCGGTGCGTTGACAGGGCGCGCCCGCTCGTCGACGCTACGCGCGTGTCCCTGGCCGACGTGACGCAGCTGCTGCACGTCCTGTCGGCGTTCTGGTTCGTGGCCGGCCTGATCGGGCGCGACGTGCTGCTCGGGCAGGCACGGTCGGCGACGCAGCTCGATCGCGTGCGCGACCTCGTCGAGTCGGCGACGCCGTTCGAGCGGTACATGGTCGTTCCGGGCTCGATCGCCGTGCTGATCCTGGGGATCCTCACGTGGTGGGCCGAGCACCTTCCGCTGTGGGAACAGGGCACGCGGTGGGTGACGGTGTCGCTGATCCTGTTCGCGACGACGATCCCGCTCGTGCCGCTCGTGTTCCTCCCGCGGGGCAAGGTGTTCGAGTCCGCGCTGTCGCAGGCCGCAGGCGAGGGTCGCATGACCGAGCGGCTCACGGACGCCCTCCACGACCGGGCGGTATGGGCGGCGCGGACCTACGAGCAAGCGGTCGTCGTGGTCGTCGTCGCCCTGATGGTGACCAAGCCGTTCTGAGCGGTCGTTAGAGCTCGATCTCGATCCCGGTGCCGGTCTCGCGCGCCGCATCGAGCACGAGCGCGGCCGCGGCGGCGTCTTGCGCCGCGATCCCGACGGACTTGTAGAGCGTGATCTCGTCGTCGGACGTCCGTCCCGGGGCGGTGCCCGCGACGACCTCGCCGATCTCGGCCCGGACGTGCGTCGCGTCGATGATGCCGCGCTCGATCGCGCGAACGAGCTCGACCGCTCCCGACGGCGGATCGGCGAGCGTCGCGTCTCGCGACTCGACGAACACCGCCGACGTCGTGATCGTCTCCTCGTCGACCTCGCCGTGCCCGGCGCTGTTGAACCCGACCGACGTGACGTGCGCCCCCGCACGCAGCCACGCCCGGCGGACCACGGGCTCGCCGGCGTGGGTCGTCGCGCACACGACGTCGGCGCTGCGGCACGCGTCCTCGAACGTCGGCACGACCTCGACCGGCACGTCGGCCTCGGCCGCGACGTCACGCGAGAGCATCTCGGCGCGCTCCTGCGAGCGGCCGGCGACCAGCACCCGCTCGAACGGGCGCACGCGAACGACCGCGACGGCGTGCGAGCGCGCCTGCACGCCGGATCCGAGGATCGCGAGGGTTCGGGCGTCGTCGCGAGCGAGCAGGTCGGTCGACAGCGCCGAGCCGGCCGCGGTTCGAGCGGCGGTGATCGACGTAGCGTCCATCAACGCCGTCGGCGTGCCGGTCTCCGGATCGAAGCAGATCAGGACGGCCTGGTGGGTTGGACGATCGCGGTTGTTCGGGAACAGCGTGACGAGTTTGGTCGTGAGGGCGCCGGCCGACGGGAGGAACGCGGGCATCACGCCGAGGAACCCGTCTCGCTCGTCGACGAGCGCAGCGACCCGGTTGGGCATCGAGACGCGTCCTCGGCTGACGTCGACCATCGCCCGCGCGATCGCCTCGCGGAGTCGGTCGGGATCGAGCAGGCCCTCGACGGCTCGACGATCGAGGACCCGGATCGGAACGGCGGCCTCGTGCACGGCTGCAGCGTAGCGGCGGCCCGGATCGAGCCCGAGTCGTTTCCGTGGAAGACTTTCCGCCATGCAGCGTACGATCCGTCGGCGTGGCACGACTTCGGCGTGGGCGTCGCCACGGCGGCCGCGTCGCTCACGGGCCTGCTGTTCATCTCGCTGTCGATCAATCTCGAGCACGTCCTCGGCAACCCGTGGCTGCCCCGCCGCGCGGGGCTCACGCTGATCCTGATGTTCGAGGCCCTCGTCATCGGGTTGGTCCTGTTGACGCCGCTCGGCTCGCGAACGTCGTTCGGATGGGCGCTTTTCGCCTCGGCCGCCGTCGGATGGGCCGCCGCCAGCGTGACGTTCCTGTTCCGTCCGCCGCCGCTGGAGCCGCGCGGCGTCGTCACGTTCAACGCGATCCTCGTGTAGGTGGTGACGCTCGGCGTGCTGGCGTCGGCGGTGTCGGTGCTGCTCGGCGTCGGCGGCGGCCTGTACTGGCTCGTGCCGGGGATGATCCTGCTGCTCGGAGACGGGATCGCGAACGCCTGGATCCTGCTCATCGAGATCCTCCGCTGAGCGGCGCGCGACCACAGAACGGCGGCGATCCGGGGCGCGTCAGTTGCAGGCGATCGGGCCGCCCTCGTCGACGATCACGCCGGCGCTGTTCACGAACTCCCACGAGTAACCGTCGTCGCCGAGGAACAGCCGCAGCACCCCGAAGTCCGTGGCATCGCCGAACTCGTAGTTCGGATCCTTGGTGGAGAGGAGCCCATAGTGGCTGTTGCCGCCGGTGCCGGCGACGAACTCTCGGATCCCGTCGGCCGTCGCGACGCCGGCCGGATCCTGCTTGGCGTACCGCTGGTAGTTGTGCTCGTGACCGTTCAGCACGAGGTCCGCGTGCGCCGCGTACAGGTCGTCCCAGAACGCCTTCGCACCGGGCGGCATGTCCGAGCCGTGGTCGGTTCCGGAGTTCCAGAGCGGATGGTGCCAGTACGCGAGGACGCACGGCTGCGCGGTCGCCGCCAGGTCGGCCTCGAGCCAGTCGTTCTGCGCGGTGCCCTCGACACAGGCGACGCGCGTGCAATTCGAGTTGAGCGCGACGAGGTGCCACGAGCCGAGATCGAAGCTGTAGTAGCCCGGGCCGCCGGTGCTGGTCGGCCGGCCCTTCGACGCCCAGTACGCGTAGTAGCCTTGCGCGCCGCCCGCCGGGTCGTTGTACTCGTGGTTGCCGACGGACGGATAGCTGTTCGATGCGTACTGGCCCCACGTCGGGTCGTACGCGGTGGTGAACTTGTCGAGCGTTCCGTCGACGTACTGGAGGTCGCCGAGCTCCAGCACCGCGTCGGCGCCGGCGAGCAGGTCGTCGGTCGCGCGGAACTGGCACTGCGCCGCGTTGGTGCCGGCGTACGCCGACGACGTCGGATCGCACACGATGTCGCCGGCCGCCGCGACCGTCTTCACGTCGCCGGAGGGCATCGCGGGCGGGTCGGTCTCGTCGCCGTCCGTCGTGCCCGTGCATCCCAGATCCGCCGGATAGTCCGACAGGCCGTCGCCGTCGTTGTCGGCGCCGTCCGAGCACGCGGGCGCGATCGGCGACGTCACGACGACCAGCCGTGGCTTGTTGCTCGAGGCCTCGCGGCTGCGGAACGTCGCGTCGCTCGAAGCCGTGCAGCCGGCGGCGTGCCGAAGGACGAAGGTCACCCGGCCGCCGTGCACGGCCGACGTGACGTCGAAGGACTTGTATCCGGTCGTGCTCCACGCCGCCGACGCGAGCGGCGAGCCGGTCACGCCCGGCTGGTTGTTCCAGGTGATGCGCGTCTCGCTCCACGAGTCGCTCGCGCCCCGCAGCATCTCGACCGGGCACGGGCTCGCCGACGTCGCATACACGCGCAGTGTCGCGCTCGAGACGGCCTGTCCGGTCGGCGGCGTCGCGACGGTGAAGCGGATGTACGCGAGCGTGGTCTGGTCGCGGACGCGAAGCTGCTGGCTCGTGCCGAAGTTCGCCGACGGGCTCCCAGAGACGACGTACGCGTCGTTTCCGGTCGTGAGC
>JBKPTC010000113.1:0-9332 GCA_046735355.1 bacterium | reverse complement strand
GGGCTAGGCCCGCGCGCGCGGGGCGCCATCAGGCGTCGCGCCGCCGCAGCGCGCCCCGGCCGCCGCCGAGGATGCCCACGTCGAGCAGGAGCCCGAGGATCGTGATGACGGCGCCCCATCCGCGGAATCCTCCGAACTCGTTGGCCGCGATCGCGTACGCGAGCGTCGTCGTCGGCAACAGGAAGAAGCCGAGGAGCGGCCAGACCCACGTGCCGTACGCGTGGCTGAGGTAGTGCGTCGGCGCGAGCCACATGATGATCATCACGAGCCGCGGCATGACGAGCGCGAGCGCGACGATCAGACACATCCTCAGTACCCCGCCGTGCTGCCGAAGTCGATCGGGATGCATGCGCCGGTGACCGGCGCCGCCTCGCGGGACGCGAGATACGCGACCAGCGCGGCGATCTCCTCCGGCTGGATGAACCGCGACCGCTCCCTCTGCGGATACTTGGCGAGGAGCGCGTCGAGGTAGCCGCTCGGGTCGCCGCCGCCGTAGTCGCGGGCCTGCCCCTCCAGCATCGGCGTCTCGACGTCGTTCGGGCACACAGCGTTCACACGGACGCCCCTCGGCGCCAACTCCATCGCGAGCGCCTTCGTCAGCAGCGAGACACCGCCCTTCGACGCGCAGTAGATGGCGGTCTCGGCCGTGCCGACGAGGCCCGCGTCGGAGGAGAAGTTGACGATGCAGCCCTCCGACTCGACGAGATGCGGGATCGCGTACCGGCACGCGAAGAACGTGCCCTTCAGGTTCACGTCGACCGTGCGGTCCCACTGCTCCTCGGTCATCGCCTCGGTCGGCCCCTCGACCCAGACGCCGGCGCAGTTCACCAGGACGTCGAGACGCCCATGCGTCCCGACGGCGGCGCCGACCATCCGTTCGCACTCCCGGGCCGAACGGACGTCGACGAGCACCGCGGACGTCGTGCGTCCATCCCCGCCGAGCTGCGCGACCCTCTTGTCGAGTCGCTCGTGGTCGACGTCGGCGAGCGCGACGACGTCGCCATCGGCCAGGAAGCGCTCGGCGACCGCTCGACCGATCCCGCCGGCCGCACCGGTGACGAGGACGACCCTGTCCGACATCGGCGGCATCGTAGTCGGTTGCTACCGTGGACGAGATGACCGACCGGCCCGCGACGCGACGCGCTCGCGCCGGCGCGGCCGTTCGTTCGCTCGCGGCCGACGTCACGCCACTGCGCCGCTCGCGCGACTTCCGGCTGCTGTGGACGGGCCTGCTCGTCTCGGAGACCGGCCACCAGTTCACGATCGTCGCGACGTTCATCCAGGTGCAGCGGCTGACCGGGTCCACGCTCGCCGTCGGCGGGATCGGGCTCGTCGGGCTCGTCGCCCTGGCGGTCGGAACGGTCCTCGGCGCACGCGTGCTCGACGTCGTGGATCGACGCCGGCTCCTCGCGGCCGCCCAGCTCTCGTACATGGTCGCGGCCGGCATCCTGCTCGGCGGCGCGCTGATCGGCGACCCGCCGCTCGCGCTCGTGTACGCCGGCGTCGCGCTGCTGTCGGCCACATCCGCCATCGACGGACCGGCCCGGAACGCGATGACGCCGCGCCTCGTCGGACGCGATCTCGTGCCTGCGGCGGCGGCGCTCAATCAGGTCGTGTGGCAGGTGACCGCCCTCGTCGGCCCGGCGCTCGCGGGCGTCGCGATCGCGCGGCTCGGTCTCGCCTGGGCGTACGGCGTCGACGTCGTGACGTACGGCGCCATGCTCGCCGCGGCTCTCGCGATCCGCGCGGTGCCGCCCGAGCACGCGGGCGGGACGACGACGGGATGGGCCGCCGTCCGCGAGGGGTTCACGTACCTCCGCGGCCGGCCGGTCCTCGGCTCGACGTTCGTCGTGGACATCATCGCGATGGTGTTCGGGATGCCGCGCGCGCTGTTTCCGTTCCTCGCGGCGAACCGGTTCCATTCCGGTGCGACCGTCACGGGGCTGCTGTTCTCGGCGCCGGCCGTCGGAGCCCTCGTCGGCGCGGTGACGACCGGATGGGTGGGACGCATCCGACACCAGGGCCGAGCCGTCCTGTGGTCCGTCGCCCTGTGGGGGCTCGGGATCACGCTGTTCGGCGTCGTCGGCAGCCATCTGTGGCTCGCGCTGTTCTTCCTCGCGTTCGCCGGCGCCGCGGACGTCATCTCGGCGGTGTTCCGCAATACGATCCTGCAGCTGTCCGTGCCCGACGCGCTGCGCGGACGGATGTCCGGCATCCACATCCTCGTCGTGACGGGTGGCCCGCGGCTCGGCGACCTCGAGGCGGGCGTCGTCGCGAGCGTCTTCTCGCCGTTCGCCTCCGTCGTCTCGGGGGGGCTGCTTTGCATCGCCGGAACGGCGATGCTCGCCATGCTCGTGCCGTCGTTCAGGCGGTACCACGCGGGCGACCCCGCGTAGGCGCTCGTCAGCGGCCGGCTCGCGCGCAGGACACGCAGCGCGTTGCCCACGCGATGGCCTCGAGCCGCTCCGGATCGATGGGGCCACCGCACGCATCGCACGCGCCGTACGTGCCGTCGTCGAGCTTCTCGAGCGCCCGCAGCACGTCCTGCAGCTTGGTCCACAACGCCTTGGCGGCCGACGTCGTCATGAGCCGCTCGACCGCCTGAGCGGTCCCCTCGCCGACGCGCTTACCGAACGAGACCGACCCCATCGGATCGCGCGGCGCGTCCGTCAGCGCCGCGAGCTCGGACTCGAGCTCCGCGCGGCGGGCCTCGAGCTCGGCGCGTACGGCGGCCAGGTCGCTCGTCAGTGCACGCCCCGAACGCTACGCTCCGTCGAGCCCGGCGGACGCAGGATCAGCCGATCGTGCGGCTCGACGACGTCGACCGTGCCGTCGAGACCCTCCTCGGCGAGGAGGTCGAACCCGTCGCCCTCGACGAGGACGTCGCCTTCGGCCCGCTCGTCCGTCAGCTCGAACACGACCCGGCCGTCGCCGGCCCGGCCCATCCGAAGCGTCGCGTTCGGGTTGAATCGTCGCGCGGCCTCGTGCGAGCGACGAAGGATGTCGTTCGCCCAATCGGTGAACTCGATCACCGGGCGATGGTAGCCGCGCGGTCAGTCTCGCGGCCGCGAGCGACGGTCCCAGCCGCCGCGCGTGTCCGCGACCAACCAGAACGCCGCACCCCACAGCAGCCCGACGAGGCCGAGCGTGACGATCCATCCCAGCAGGCCGGTCATCGGATCCTCCCTTCGGCGTGCGCGAGCTCGCCGGTCGCGGGGTCACCGAGGATCCGCCCACCGAGCGCGACGAGACGCCACCCGAGGGCCGACCGCCAGCGGCGCGCCCGACGCGGCCCGACGCCGCGCCTTCGGGCCGAGCGGCCACGGGCCTCGGCGATCAGCCGGGCGGCGCGATCGGCCGCGAGGTCCCGGGCGAACAGCGGGTTCGGTGTCATCGGCACCTCCGGGGTCCCGAACACCACCGTGATGCCCGAAACCGGTTACCAAGGTACACCGGTTTCGGTAACCCGTCAAACGCCGTGACTGGTGTAAGATCATCGCATGAACCTCGCCGAGCTCAGGGCGCACGACGACACGCCTCCCGCGCCCGGCCGCCTCGACGTCCTCCAGCGGTTCCTCAACCTTCACGACCACGAGCCGGGTCTGGCGGACGATCTGCCTCCGTCCCCCGAGCTGGTCCACGAATACCTCGTCGACGCCGCGCTGCTCGACCCCGAGGCGCCGTATCCCCCCGAGGCGCATCGTGAGCTGATGGGTCTGTACGACGCGGTCCATTCGGGGCTGCGCGCCGGATCGGAGGGCAGCGACGCCGCGTTCGCCACGCGCATCGAGCGGATCGCCGATCGCGCCCGCTTCCGGCTGCGCTTCGACGGGAAACCCGCGCTCGAGCCCGCCGGCACCGGCGTCGAGGGCGCCATGGCCGCGCTCCTCGCGATCCTGTTCCTCGCCGAACTCGACGGGTCGTGGTCGCACGTGAAGGAGTGCGCGAGCCCGACGTGCCATTCGGTCTTCTTCGACCGGTCCAAGAATCGCTCGGGCAAGTGGTGCTCGATGCAGTCGTGCGGCAACCAACACAAGGTCCGCGCGTGGCGCGAACGCCACCGGTCCGATGCCGGCGCTTGAGATCCCGCTTCGCGGCGGCGGCGGCGAGCCGGTCGACCTCCGCCGAACGCTGAACTCGCACGGGTTCGTCGATCTGGCGCCTTTCCGGCTCCGTCCCGACACCGATGAGCTCGAGGTCACGCTTCGGCTCCCGCGCGGCCGCCCGCGGCGCGTTCGCATCGGCGCCGGCCGCGGCGGTCGAGCGCACGTCTCCGTCGAGGGTCCCGCGGTGTCGGCCGCGACGGCCGCGGCGGTGACCGAACGGGTCCGGCACGTCCTCCGGCTCGACGCGGACCTGTCGCCGTTCTACGCGATGGCGGCCGCGGATCCCGACCTGGCGTGGGTCGCGTCGGGAGCCGGCCGCATGGTGCGAAGCCCGACGGTGTTCGAGGACGTGGTCAAGACGATCTGCACGACCAACTGCGCGTGGTCAGCGACGGAGCGCATGGTGTCCGCGATCGTGCTCACGCTGGGCGAGCGCGCCGCCGGCGTGCGCGGAGACGACGCCTGGAGCCGGGCGTTTCCGACGGCCGACGCCATGGCGTCGGCCGGCGAGCCGTTCTATCGCGACGTCGCGCGGGCCGGCTACCGCGGCAGATACCTAATCGCGATCGCCGAGGCGGTGGCCGCGGGCGCCGTCGACCTCGAGGCGCTGCAGCGCGCGACGCCGGATGAGTTGTCGGACGACGAGCTCGAACGGACGCTCCTGGCGCTTCCCGGCGTCGGACCGTACGCCGCGGCGCACGTCATGATGACGATCGGGCGGTACTCGCGCCTGATCCTCGATTCGTGGACCCGGCCCAAGTACGCCCGGCTCGCGGGACGCAAGACCGTCTCGGACGTGCAGATCGTGAAGCGCTTCCGGCGCTTCGGCCCGTACGCCGGCCTGGCGTTCTGGTTGTTCGTCACGAGCGATTGGGTGACGTGAGCGTCTCGCATCGCAGACGATCGCTCGATGGTTGTCCACCTTCGAGGTGCGGCGCATACTGCCCGGGGCCGCCCGCCGGGACGGCCGTTCCCGACGAGCGCGCCGCGAGGCGCCGAGGAAGCGAAATGGCCGTGCCGTTATGGGCAGGATCGTCCCGCGTCCGGCCAGGCGTCTGTGGGCGTACTGGCGGGCGGAGCGGCGCACGCTCCGTCAGGGCTTCGTCGCGCTCCTCCTCAGCACGCTCGCCTCGTTCGTCGCGGGGCTGACGCTCAGCAGCATCACCCACACGCTTGAGGCACTTCCCGGCCTGCTCGTTCTGATCCCAGCCGCCGTCGGCATGCGCGGCACGATCTTCGGAGCGATCGGAGCGCGCCTGGGGACGAGCACCCACGCCGGACTGTTCGAGCCGAACCTGCGCCGCGGCGGCGTGCTCCAGCAGAACGTCGAGGTCGCGTGGATCACCACGCTCACGTCGTCGCTATGGCTGGCGGTCCTGGCCCGGATCGCGTCCGGGATCGTCCATCCGGCCGCGACGATCTCGCTGTGGGACCTCGTGACGATCTCGGTCGTCGGGGGCGCCCTCGGATCGATCTTCATCCTGCTCGTCACGGTCGCGCTGTCGGTGCTGTCCTACCGGCGGGGGTGGGACCTCGACGCGGTCGGAACGCCGATCGTCACCGCGCTCGGGGACATGGCCACGCTGCCGTTCCTGTTCGTCGCCACCTTCCTCGTCCGCAACGACGTCGTGAACGCGATCGCCGCGGCGCTGTGCGTCGTCGCGACGGCCTACGCCTTCGCCCGCGTCGCGACGACCGACCTGCCGCTCGTCCGACGGATCGTGCTGCAGATGACGCCCGTGATCCTGTTGACGCCGCTGCTCGACATCGCAGCCGGAGCGCTCATGGAGTCGAAGGAGGGGCTGACTGCGGTTCCGGCCGTGCTGATCCTCATCCCGCCGTTCGTCTCGCAGGCCGGCGCGCTCGGCGGGATCCTGTCCTCGCGTCTGTCGTCGAAGCTGCAGCTCGGCGTCATCTCCGGCCGCGGCCGGCCCGAGGTTCCGGCGCTGGTCGACGCATCGCTGGTGGTGATGTTCGGCCTCGGGATCTTCACGTTCATCGGAACGGTCGCGTACGCGCTGGCGCACCTGGCCGGTCGGCCGAACACGCCGACCGCCGCGGAGATGGTCGGCGGTACCCTTCTGGCGGGATTGATGGTGCTGCCCGCGATCCTCGTCGTCGGCTACGAGGTCGCGGTGCTGACCGCCCGGTTCGGCCTCGACCCCGACGACCACAGCGTCCCGATCATCACGAGCGTGATGGACGCCGCGGGCGTCGCCGCGGTCCTGTGGGCTATGGGAATATTGGGTGTCGTCATCCATGGATGAGCAACCGAGGAACGTCAAGGAGCTCCTCGTCGAGGCGAAGGATGCCTCCGAGCTCCTGATCGACCTGGCGTACGCCGCGGTCTTCTTCAACGAGGAGGACCTGGCCGACGAGGTCGAGAAGCTGGAGGAGCGGATGGGCGGCTACCTCCGGCGGCTCCGCACGCTCGCCATCCTGGCCGCCCGCAGCCCCGAGGACGCGGAGGCCATCGAGAGCGTCCTTTGGATCGCCAGCGCGATCGACAAGATCGGCGACGCCGCCTCGGACATCGCGCGCGTCGTCGAGGCGCAGCTCGGCATCCCGGACGCGCTCCGCGCCGACCTTCGGCACGCGGACGAGGTCTCGGGGCGCGTGAAGGTACGCGAGGGCGCCGCGGCCGTGGGCAACTCGCTTCGCGACCTGTCGCTTCCGACCGAGACGGGGATGTGGCTGCTCGCGATCCGACGCGGCCGCGAATGGGAGTTCGACCCCGGCCCGGACTCGGTCGTCTCCGACGGGGACGTCCTGGTGTACCAGGGCCCGGAGGAGGGCGTGAACCTCATCCGCGAGCTTGCCGGCGCGCCGCCGCTGCCACCCGCGCCGGAGATCGAGTCGCCTCCGCTGAGCGAGCTCGACCGCGCGGTCGACATCCTGATCGAGATGAAGAACATCTCGGAGTCCGCGGTCGGGCTCGCGTACTCGTCGCTGCTGTTCAACGACCGCTCGCTCGCCGCCGAGGTCGGGTCGCTCGAGGCGCGGAGCGACACGCTCCACGACGAGCTCGAGTCGTGGGTCCTGCGCGCATCGCCCGAGGCGCGAAACCCCGACGACCTGCGCGGCCTCCTGCGCCTGGCGTCGGCGAGCGAGGCCATCTGCGACGCCGCCCGCGACATGACGTGGTACGTCGAGCGCGGCGAGGACCTCCATCCGGTCGTCCAGATGGCGCTCGCGGAGACCGAGGAGACCGGCTACGAGACGGTCGTCGAGCGCGGCTCGCCGGCCGACGGCCGCACGCTCAAGGACCTCCAGCTCGAGACGGAGACCGGCATGTTCGTGCTCGCCGTGCAGCGGGGCCGCCGCTGGACGTACCGGCCGCGTGCCCGATTCGCCCTCGAGGCCGGCGACCGGCTGATCGCCGTCGGGCCCGAGGAGGGTGGCGCGGAGCTCGACGCGCTCACGCGGATGCCGGCGGCGACCGGCTCGATCTGATGTCAGACGCGTCTCAGACGCGGACGTTCGAGAACCGGAGCCGCTCGGTCGCGAGCGTGACCACCTCGACCTCCGACGCGCCGAGCCCCTCCAGGTACGCGACCATCCGCTCGACGAGCCGCTCGGGCGCCGACGCGCCGGAGGTCAGGCCGACGACGTCGGCGTGCTCGAGCCACGCCGGGTCGACCTCCGTCTCGTCGTCGACGAGATAGGCGGGCGTTCCGCGCTCGCGGGCGACCTCGGCGAGCCGGCGTGAGTTCGAGGAGTTCGAGGATCCGATGACCAGGATCGCGTCCGCGCGGCCGGCCAGCGCCTTGACCGCATCCTGCCGGTTCTGCGTCGCGTAGCAGATGTCCTCCCGCGGAGGCGCCTCGATCTGGGGGAAGCGCTCGCGCAGCACCTGGATGATCTCGTTGGTCTCGTCGACGGACAGGGTCGTCTGCGTCAGGTACGCCAGGCGCGCGTCGGGGGGAAGCTCCACGGTTCGAGCCTCCTCGACCGTCTGCACCAAGACCGTGCGCTCGGGCGCCTGCCCGGTCGTGCCCACGACCTCCTCGTGCCCCGCGTGCCCGATCAGCACGATCGTGCGTCCGTCCGTCGCGAACCGGCGGGCCTCCAGATGCACCTTCGTGACGAGCGGACACGTCGCATCGAGCACGGTGAGCCCCCTGGCCTCCGCGTTCCGATACACCTCGGGCGCGACGCCGTGCGCCGACAACACCACGACGGAGCCCTCGGGCACCTCCGTCTCCTCGTCCACGAAGACGGCGCCCTTCGACTCGAGCTCCCGGACCACGTGCAGGTTGTGAACGATCTGCTTGCGCACGTAGACCGGCGCCCCGTGCGTCTCGAGCGCATCCTCGACCGCCTCGACCGCGCGTTCGACCCCGGCGCAGTAGCCGCGCGGGGCGGCGAGGAGGACCTTGGAGGGCGGCACCGATCCATCGTACCGACGTGACGTCCGTATCCCGCCGGATGACTACCGGTCAGGTACGGAGGTTTCATGTCGCGGTCGCTTGGTATGGTCGAAGGGTCTCAGGACCGAGCGTCCTACTCACTCCCTCGCAACGCCGGCCGTGGAGTGCGCGCGTCCAGCCCGGACGAACGGCCTACAGCGGGTGCGGGAGCGGACGGGGCGGTTCGGGACGGGGTCGGGGAAGGACGACCGGAGGAGGTGACCAGCACCCACGACCTACCGCGGGTCGACCACGCCCAGTGCGCTCGTGGTCGCGCGGACCGGCAGCCAGCCGGATCCACCGCGGGGGTGATTCGCCATGCCGTCATGCAGCTCACGTCGCCGAGGCGTCCTCGCCGCGGCGCTCGCCGTTTCGATGTTGTTCGCACTACCGATGCGTTCCGCGACCGCGGCACCGCGCGTGAAGAACTCGGTCTGCGATTACCGGTGGCGCGACAGCGCCCGTCAGGTCCGGAAGACCATCCGCTGCGCCGCACGCCGATGGACCGTCCCCGGCGGGCCGCGGAAGGCGCTGTCCGTCGCGCGGTGCGAGTCGGGCTTCGATCCGGCCGCGTACGGATCCGGCAACGCCGGTGTGTTCCAACAGGCGCTCCCCTACTGGCCCGGCCGGGCGAAGCAGTACGGGCTCGCCGGACGGTCGGCGTACAACGGCCGCGCCAACGTCATCGTCTCGATCCGCATGGCGCACGCCGGCGGCTGGGACGCATGGGCCTGCGGATGAAGCCATAGAGATCGGCCGCGGCCGGCCGGCCGTCGCTCACGTGATCGGTCCGGCCGGCCGCGGGAGGCCCTTGACG
>JBKPTC010000112.1:0-10966 GCA_046735355.1 bacterium | reverse complement strand
GTCGCGGGGATCCTTGGCCATCGCCGCCTCCACCGCGGCCCGCATGCCGGCCGGCACGCCGGGCGCGACCGCCGAGAGCGGCTCGGGCACCTCGTACGCGTGCGCGTGCGCGATCGCGAACGGCGAGTTGCCGTCGAACGGAAGCCGCCCGGCGAACAGCTCGTACAGGACGGCGCCGAGCGCGTACACGTCGGAGGCGCCGGTCGCGGCGCCGCCGGTCGCCTGCTCGGGCGAGATGTACAGCGCGGTCGCCATGATCGTGCCGGTATCGGTGAGGGGCTCGAACCACGCGGCCTGCGCGATGCCGAAGTCCATGACCTTGACCCGCCCCGAGGGGTCGACCATCACGTTGCCCGGCTTGATGTCGCGGTGCACGATCCCCTGCTCGTGCGCGGCCGCGAGCGCCTCGGCGACCTGCGCGCCGATGTCGGCGACCTCGTCGGGCGGAAGCGGGCCGCGCCGCTCGAGCATCGCGCGCAGCGTCGAGCCCGCAACAAGCTCGAGGACGATGTACGGGCATCCGTCGTCCTCGCCGTAGTCGAAGACCTGCGCGATGTTCGGATGCGTCAGTCGCGCGGCCGCCTGTGCCTCGCGACGGAAGCGCTCGACGACGGCCTCGTTGTCGCGGAGCGGCTGCGCGAGCACCTTGACCGCGACGCGCCTGCCAAGCAGCGCATCGTCGGCCTCCCAGACGGCCCCCATCCCACCAGCGCCGACGCGGCGCACGAGGCGATAGCGGTCGCCGAGGCTACTGAGGCGTTCCAGATCGGTCTGCACGGGGCTTCGCACTCTCTCGGCCGGTCACCTCTGGGGTTCCCGACGCCAAAGTCCGACAAACCGCGATGGCCGAACGGCCGTGCCTCGCACGGCGAGATCGTCAGCGGCGGTTCGAGAGCTCGATCGTCCAACGCCACGCCGAGTGGTCGTCGGCGTTCCACCACGTCCGGAGGACGCCGACCTCGCCGCCCGGAAGGATCACGGGCAGACCGAGGTCGCCCTCGCCCGGCCAGACGTTCTCGCGAACGATCCGCAGGTCGTCGACCGTCAGGCGGCTGATCGGCGTCTCGCCCGGCGCGTGCAGGTCGACCGCGACGGCGAGCAGCTGCTCGTTCACGGTTCGGACCGAGACGTTCAGCCGCGACGGCGCCGCGTGCACGAGTACCACCCGGTGCGACGCCATGCGCGCCTTGGCGAACTCGAGACCCTGCGCGCCGCCGTCCGGGCTCCGCAGCTCCCAGATGATGTCGTCCGAACCCGGCCCGGGGCCGCGGCTCTCGACGGTCACGAGGACCGGCCCTCGCCCTTGGGCTCGAGCGGGTGGTCGGCCGGAATCTCGCCCCGCCACGCGCCCGTCGCGGCTCCGCGCTCCTCGACGAACGCCTTGAACCGCTGGAGGTCGCCCTTCACGCGTCGCTCGACGATCCCGAGCACATCGCCGATCCGCTCGGTCGCGTCGTCGGCCTCGAGATCGATGCGGAGATCCACCGCCGAGCGGTCCTCGCCGAGCGCCTCGAACGTCACGGTGCCGCCGATCTTCAGATCACCCTCGACCGAGGTCCAGGCGATGATCCGGTCGGGCTCCTGATCCGTGATCCGCGCGACCCAGGTGCGCTGCTGCCCCGCGACGTCGGCGCGCCACTCCGTGTACGCGTCGTCGATCTGACGGACCTCCTCCACGCCCTCCATGAACCGCGGGAACTCCTCGAACTGTGTCCACTGGTCGTACGCGGTGCGGACGGGAACGTCGATCTCGACGCGCGCCTGATAGGTCGGCATGGTCGCTCCTTGCGACGGGGGGAGGCTCGGTTTCGAGGATACCGGGGATGGGAACGTCGGAAACCTCGAGGCCAGGGGGGTCGTCAGCATGAGCGAGGGAGCCGACCGGACCATCTGCCCGGTGTGTGGGCGGGGCCGGCTGGTCGACGTCGCGTTCGACGGCGGCTCCGGCGACCGCGGACCGGGCGAGGAGCCCAAGCAGCTGTCCGACTCGAGCGAGGTGGACGTCTACAGCTGCGGGCACGAGGCCTCCGGCCCATCGCTCGAGCGCGCCGACCGCTCGCTCGAGATCGAGACCCGTACGTCGGACGAGCCCGTGGGCGACCCGACCCTCGACGACGAGCGGCGCAGAACCGTGGGCGAGCCGGGATGAGCCGCGGATGAGCCAGGCCGCGAACCGGATCTCCGGCGACCTCGACGAGTACTTCCGCGACGCGGCGCGCGAGGCGTTGCTCTCCGCGGCGGAGGAGCGAGAGCTCGCCCAGCGGATCGAGACCGGACGCGAGGCGGCCGAGAAGCTCGCGACACCGCGTCTTCAGTCGCGCGCGAGGATCGAGCGCGCGAAGCGCGAGATCCGCCTCGGCGAGGCGGCGCGAGACCGGTTCGTCCGAGCGAACCTCCGGCTCGTCATCTCGATCGCGCGGACCTATTACTGGGGGACGATCCCGCTCGGCGACCTCATCCAGGAGGGGAACATCGGGCTGATGCGCGCGGTCGAGCTCTTCGACTGGCGGCGTGGCCTCAAGTTCTCGACGTACGCGACGTGGTGGATCCGCCAAGCGATCGGCCGCGCGATCCAGCAACAGTCACCGATGATCCGATTGCCCGCGCGCGTCCACGACCGGCTGCGGCTGCTCAACCGGGCGCGCAAGGCCCTCCGGCAGGACGGGCGGCGGGAGCCAACGGCCGAGGAGCTCGCGCAGGCGTCCGGGCTCCGGCTCGACGACGTCCATCAATTGCTGCGGTGCGAACGGCTGCAGCCGCTGTCGCTCGACGCCCCCGTCGTGGCCGACGCGCCACCGCTCGTCGACCTGCTCGACGCGAGCGCCTGGGTCGAGGACGACGCCGAACGGACGCTCGTCGACGGCGCGCCGGTGCAGGCGCTGACCCAGGCGATGACGGATGCGCTCGAGGAGCGCGAACGCGCGGTGCTCGCACTGCGGTTCGGGCTCGACGGCGGGCGGCGCCTGTCGCTCGAACAGGCCGGAAAGGAGCTGGGCCTCTCCCGCGAGTGGATCCGCCAGACGGAGAAGAACGCGCTGCGGAAGCTGCGCACGATGCTCGGTGCGCTCGAGGCCGCCGACGGTTAGCGACGGGGCTCACCACCGGTCTCGGTGGACCACCTCGTCGAACGGCTTCCGGACCCCCTGCTCCGCGAACGGCTCCGCCGGGTACCCGAGCGACAGGACGTAGTCGCACCGGAAGCCGTCGGGATAGCCGAGCAGCCGCCGCGCGAGCGCCTCGTCGTACACGGCGGCGTGCACCGAGCCGATCCCAAGGGCCCATGCGCGCACCATGATGTTCTGCGCGCACTGCCCGAGGTCGAACGCGATCGACTCGCGACGCCAGTCCTCGTCGGCCTCGGGCGTCACGAGGGCGATCGCCGCGGCCGCGCGGGCGATGTGATCCGCGTAGTCGCCGATCGCGGACAGCTCGCGGAGCCGCTCGGGGGCGGTGACGACGACGAACGACCAGCGTTGCTCGTTCATCGAGGACGGGGCGCGCCGGCCGGCATCGAGGATCGCGTCGAGGTCACCCGCGTCGATCGGCCGGTCGGAGAAACGGCGGACCGCCCGCTGCGTCTCGATCGCGCGCCCGACGTCCATGCGGGCGAAGTGTAGTCGGGCGGTGTCGTCGGGCATCATGTGCGGCGGTGAGCGAACGATCGTCCTCCGCGTTTCGGTCCCCGCTGGCCCACGACGCCACCGCGGGCCGGGTCGCCGTCGTCACCGGCGGCGGCACGGGGATCGGACGCGCGACCGCGCTCGAGCTCGCGCGGACCGGCTCCGCCGTCGCGATCGCCGGCCGGCGGCCCGAGCCGCTCGAGGCCACCCGAGTCTCGATCGAGGCTGCCGGCGGGGCGTGCGTGGCCGTGCCGACCGACGTCCGCGAGCCGGAGCAGGTGGCGGCGCTGGCCGACGTGGTGCTCGATCGCTTCGGACGCGTCGATGTCGTCGTGAACAACGCCGGCGGCCAGTTCGCCGCTCCGCCCGAGCAGATCTCGACGAAAGGATGGCGCGCCGTCCACCGGTTGAACGTCGACGCGGTCTGGGACGTGACGCGGACGTTCGCCGAGCGCTCGATGATCCCGAACCGCGACGGCCTGGTGGTGTTCGTCGGGTTCAGCCCGCGGCGCGGCATGCCGTTCATGGTCCACTCGTCTGCGGCGCGCGCGGCGCTCGAGAACCTTGCCGGCGGCCTGGCGATCGAATGGAGCCGCTACGGCATCCGCGCCGTGTGCGTCGCGTGCGGCGCGATCGACACCGAGGGATTCCGCGGCTACGGCGACGCCTGGATCGAGGAGGCCGAGCGCACCGTGCCGCTCCACCGTCTCGGGCGGCCCGAGGAGGTGGCCAGCACCATCGCGTTCCTCGCCTCGGCCGGCGGCGCCTACATCACCGGAACGACGATCGTCGTCGACGGCGGCGCCGACGCCTGGGGGCTCGGGGCGGGGCCGCCTCCCCTGGAGCGCTGACTAGCTGACTGAGTGTGGCGCGACCGGGTCGCGGAGCGATACAGGCGCGACACGAGCTGCCGCGGGCGGCTGAGGACCTTCGCCACGTCGGAGAGCGTGAGGCCCTCCTCCTCGACCATGATCCGAACGCTCTCGGCTCGGGCCGCGGCGACGCAGTGATGCATGCGTACGAGGCGGTCGATCAGCTCCTCGTGGAGCTGGATCCCGGCTCCCGGATCCTGGTCGGCGAGGCGGTAGCCGGGAGCAGCGATCTGCGTGCGATCCAGCAGCGTCGAGCCCAGGCGATCGAGCGTCTCGATCAGCTCGATCCGCGCGGCCTCGACCTCGTCCAGCAGCTCGAGCAGTCGGTCGTGCATCGCGCCCCTCGGGCCTCGCGGCCCACCCCGTCCGGCCTCGCGGGCCGTCCCGCGTGCGGACGATACGAACGCACCCGGGGGTGCAGCGAACGGATGCTTCGGGCCGCTACCGCGCCGCGGGCGGAACGCTGGTGCGGGCGGACGCCGCGGCCGCATGGCCGTTGTGTCGGGCGGCGCGGGTTCCGTTCGCGGCGACGTGACCGTTCGGGGCGTGGCCGTTCCGGCCTTGCTGGTAGAGGCGCGCCACGAGCTGTCGCGGCCGGCCCATCAGGCGGGCGACCGTGCTGACCGGAAGGCCCTCCTCCTCCACGAGGACGCGGACCCCCTCGACCCGCGCCTGGTGCACGGCCGAGTGCATGTCGTCGAGCTTCTGAACCATCTCGACGTGCATCGCCATCGCCTCCTCCGTCTGCGCGGAGGCGGGGACGCCGCGACGCAGCGCGATCATCGCGGCGCGGAGCGCGACGCCGAACCGGCCGAGGAACGCCGCGAGATCGCGACGGACCGCGTCCACGTGTCGAAGCCGCTCGATCAGCCTGTCGGTGCCCACGGGCCCACGCTTACCCACCGGCGGCGGAGAAGATGCTTGCGTCGCAGACCCGCGGAGAACCCGAGGGGTGCGCGGCAGAGGCGTCCCCACCGTTCGGTCGCCTCGCGGTCTCGCGCCACGAACGCGGCGATCAGCGCGCGTCGTGATAGAGCCGCGACAGGACCTGGCGTGGGACGCCGAACACGCGGGCGGCATCGGTCATCGAGAGACCCTCGTCATCGACGACGACCCTGATCGCGGCGACACGGTTCTCGGCCAGCGCCGACGTCATCGCCGCGAGGGCGTCCGCGGTGCGGCGGCGCACGCGCATCTCGCTCCGCGAGACGAGCTCTGCGATCGTTGCGCCGGCGGCGACGATGTCGACGGCCTGCTCGGCGGCGGGTCCCAACTCGTCGAGCACCGCGCGAAGCTTCGCGCGCGCCTCGTCCACCCGCTGCACGCTTCTCACCCATGCGTCGAGCGCGGGCGTTCGCCTGGCCTTCGGGATCCGACCCGTCATCGATCTTCGATCCGCCAGCCTCGGCCTCCGCGTTGCTCGCCCGCCGTCCGTTGCGCCGCACGGTACACGCGAACACCTGGAGTGACGTCAACCGCCCCGGCGGCGTCAGCCGGAGTCGATATGGCGTCGAGAGAACGCCGTCGTCGCGTCCTCATGCGCGTCGGTCTGCGCGAGCGCGGCATAGGCGAGCTGCTCGATCAGCAGCGCGGCGTCGCGGCCGGACTCGGACGCCGCGGCGATCGCGCGCTTCGTCACGCGGACGGCAAGCGGGGGAAGCGACGCGACGTCCGTCGCGAGCTCGACGGCTCGTTCGGTCGCATCGCCGTCGACGATCTCGGTCACCACGCCGATGCGGTGCGCCTCGTCCGCCGACAGACGACGACGCGCGAACATCAGCTCGGTCGCGCGGGCCGGGCCCGCGATACGGACCAGGCGGTGCGTTCCACCGGACGACGGGAGGATGCCGATCTCGACCTCGGGCAATCCGAACACCGAGTCGCGTGATGCGACGCGAAGATCGCAGGCGAGCGCGAGCTCGAACCCACCACCCAGGCAGTAACCGTGGATCGCCGCGATCGTCGGCGTCGGCCACGACGCGATCCGCTCGTAGACGCCACCGGTCTCGGCGTAGTAGCGCATCACCGCGTCCGGCGTCTGGTCGCCCATCTCCGTGACGTCGGCTCCGGCGCTGAACGCACGGCCCGCGCCCTCGATGACGACGGCGCGCGCCCCGGCGACGTCGCCGCGATCGAGCGCCGCTCCGAGCTCGCGTTCGAGCGCGGTCGACAGCGCGTTGAGCTTGTCGGGACGGTTCAACGTCAGCACCGCCACCTCGCCCCGGAGCCGCACCTCGACCAGCGCCATCGTCGATCCTCCCGATCGTTACGTCAGCCGAACGCGATCACGCTTCGGCGGTCCTCGCCCCGCTCGAACAGCGCGAGGGCGTCGTTGATGTCGTCGAGCGCGAACGTCCGGCCGATCATCGCGTCGACGCGGAGCCGGCCGTCGCGGACGAGGTCGACCAGCACCGGAAGGTCGCGCGGCGGAACGCACGAGCCGTACCACGAGCCCGTCACCGTGCGTTCGCCGTACGTCATGTCGAGGGCCGGGATCCCGGGCCGCGCCTCCGGCGCCGCCATGCCGACGAGGACGGCCGTTCCACCCGGTGCGGTGAGCGATGCGGCGAGCTCGATCGTGTCGACGTGGCCGAGGCATTCGATGACGACGTCGAACGGCTCGCGGTCGCTCGGATGGCTCGCGCGCGCATTGACGGTCGCGGTCGCACCGAGCTCGCGCGCGAGCTCCAGCTTCGCGTCGACCACATCGATCGCGGTGATCGCCGACGCTCCGGCGATCCGCGCACCCTGCACGGCGGACAGGCCGACGCCGCCGCATCCGATGACGGCCACCGTCTGTCCCGGCGTCACCCGAGCGGTGTTGAGGACGGCGCCGACGCCCGTCGTCACGGCGCATCCGAGGAGCGCTGCGTGCTCGAGCGGGATCGCGCGGTCGATCGCGATCGCGGTGTTGGCGGGGACGACGGCGCGCTCCGCGAACGACGACGGCACGTTGTGAAAGATGCGGACGTCGCCCGCGTGCATCCGCGTCGTGCCGTCGGCGAGGACCCCGCGATCGAACGCGTCCATGCGCTCGCACAGGTTCGGACGGCCGGACGTGCACCGGCGGCACGAGCCGCAGTACGGAAGCCACGACAGCACGACGTGATCGCCGGGCTCGAGGCCGGCGACGCCCGGGCCGACGCGCTCCACGACGCCCGCCCCCTCGTGACCGAGCACGACCGGAAGGACGTGTCGGTGGATCCCCTGCACGGTGTGCCAGTCCGAGCGACAGACGCCGGACGCAGCCATGCGCACGAGCACCTCGCCCTGCCTCGGATCATCCAGCTCGACGTCCTGCACGACGAGGGGGCGTTCGAACTCGTACTGTACGGCCGCGCGCATGGGAGGCGGAGCGTACCGCGAGCAACGACGCGTCGTGGTCGGCCGGTAGCGTGGGCGGATGCCGCACCCGCACCCCGCCGTTCGAGCGCTCGAGCGCGGCCTTCCGCTGTCGAGGTTCGCCCGGACGCTGTTCGAGGGAGGGGACGTCGACCACCTCCCGGTGCGCGCCGACGCGCGGACGGCCGCCGGCCGCGACGCGTTGTTGCGGTGGCTCAGGTCGTGGGGATGCCGGCACCTTCGCCTCGACGACACCGCCATGTCGTCGCGGTCGCTCGCCGCCTGGGCGAGCACATGGCTCGATGCGCTGCCCACGCGGTCGCTCACCGCGCTCCGCGGCGCAGACATCTCGCGGTCGTCGGGGGCGTACGCATCGCTCGCCGCACGCCGCGCCGCGTCCGCCTCGCGTGCGGGCGGCCCCGTCGCGGTGACGTTCGGGCCGACCGCGGCGTCGAAGGCGATGTACGCGCTGCGGCCGGCGACGTTTGCGCCGTGGGACGCGCCAATGCGCACGGCGCTCGCGTTCGGCGACGGCGCAGACGGCTACGCACGCTACCTCCGGCTGTGCGCCGAGGGGATCCGCGCGACCGCGCGCCGAGCGGGCATCGAGCCGCGCGAGCTGCCGGCCGCGCTCGGCCGGCCGAACACCACGGCGGCGCGCCTCGTCGACGAGTACCTCTGGCTGACGCTGACGCGCGGCCGGCGCTGAGCGGATTAGCCCGCGACGCCGCCGCCGTCGATCGGAAGCGCGGCACCGGTGATGAAGGACGACTCGTCGCTCGCGAGGAAGACGACGGCCGCCGCGACCTCCTCGGCGCGGCCCATGCGACCGAGCGGCCGGTCCGAGGCCCACGCCACGTACTCGTCCCACCTCCATCCCTTGCGCTCCGCATCGGCGTGCTCCATCGCCGTGTCGGTGTCGCCGGGACAGACCGCGTTGACCCGGATCCCGTCCTTGCCGTGATCCATCGCGAGCGCCTTGGTCAGCACCGTGACCCCGCCCTTCGCGGCGCAGTACGCGACCGCGCGCTCGCCCCCGACGAGCCCCCATCCCGAGCTGTTGTTCACGATCGCGCCGCCGCCCCGCTCGATCATCGACGGGATCGCGGCGCGACACATCAGATAGGTGCCTTTCAGCATCGTGTCGAGCTGGAGATCCCACTCGTCCTCGTCGCATCCGAGGATGTCGTGCTCGATGTACAACCCGGCGTTGTTGAAGAGCACGTCGACGCCGCCGAACGCGGCGATCGTCTCGTCGAGGGTGCGCCGGCAATCGTCGGCGCTCCGGACGTCGGCGCGCACGAACCGCACGTCGCCGTCGGCGGCGGAGATCACCTGTCGCCCACGCTCCTCGTCGCGCCCGGTGAAGACCACCTTCGCACCCTCCCGCGCGAACGCCTCAACCGTCGCGCGTCCGATGCCGGACGTGCCACCGGTCACGATCGCCACCCTGTCCTCGAGCCGCATGCCTCCGCTCCCGCGTCGTCGTCTTGCGCGAACGCTAGCCGACCCGCCTGGCGGCGCGTACCATCGCGCGATGCGCGCCCGCCGAAGCCGGTTCGTCATCGCCGTCGTCGCCTTCATCGTCACTGCGCCCGGCTTGGCGAGCGCCGTCTCGGTGTCGGATCTGAAGCCGCCGATCGTGACCAAACGCATCCCGTTCGGCGCGCGGCGCGAGCGACAGACGGCGGCGTACTCCAAGCGGCACTACGGCGAGCGAACCTGGCGGCTGACGGATCCGCACGTGATCGTCGAGCACTACACGGACGGCACGTCATTCGACAGTGCGTGGAGCTACTTCGCGGCCAACGAGCGGCACATGGGCGAGATGCCGGGCGTCTGCGCGCACTTCATCGTCGACACCGACGGCACGATCTACCAGCTGGTCAACCTCGCCAAGCGGTGCCGTCACGCGGTCGGCATGAACTGGACCGCGATCGGCATCGAGATGGTCGGAACGAGCGACGCGCAGATCCTCCACCGGCGCCCGCAGATCCGAGCGGCCCTCCGCCTCACGCTGTGGCTGATGGCGAAGACCGGCATCAACGTCGGCAACGTGATCGGGCACGCCGAGACGCTCGAGAGCCCGTACCACCACGAGCTGTATCCGTCGTGGCGGTGCCAGACGCACTCGGACTGGCAACGGCGCGACATGAACCGGTTCCGGCACCGGCTTCGGCGTCTCGCCGAGCGCACGGGCGTCGTGCCCGGCGCCGGCCCGCGCTGGGTGGACTCCGGCTGCTGAACCACCCGGATGAGGACCGAACCGGCGTTGCGTTCCGTCGCGAGCCCGATCCGAGCCGCCGTGCGACGATCCGTGTTCGACGGATCGACGGAAGGGTGATCTGCGACGAACAAGGAACGCAAACCTCTGAGCACCCGAACGCCGCCGGTGCCGACCGGGAGCCATGCCGAGATCGCGGACTGGATCCGCCGAGTCATGCCGGACCTGCATCCGATCGTCGAGCGCCTGGACGCAACGATCCGCGAGACGCTTCCCGGGCTGCTGTACGCCGTCAAGTGGAAGAAGGCGTATTACGGATCGTCGGAGCTCGGTTGGATCATCGAGCTCGTCGCGTACGACGTCTCCGTGAACGTCGTGTTCTTCGGAGGCGCCGACTTCGATCCTCCCCCGCCGCTCGGAACGTCCGACCGGAGCCGGTACGTGAAGGTGCGGACGGTCGAGCAAACGCAGACGCCCGAGATGCGGACGTGGCTCGAGCAAGCGGGCCGTGTACCCGGCTGGCGATGACGGTCGGAGATACGGCTGGGAGCGCCGGTACCCTGCTGCCGTGAAGCGGCTCCTGCTGGACGTGTCGAGGTCGCTCTGATGTACCGCGTAACCCCGGACCGCGCGCCTGACCCCGCTTGAGGGGCGGCAAGGGCTACAGGGTAAGATCCGCCGGCGGGCTGCCGCGTCCATGACATTTCTACCGCCTGAGGATCAGCCTGATGCCGCATGGATCGGTCCAATCGGGCCGATCCCCATCATCGAAGACGATGATCCGCGGTTCATCGAAGAGAGAGCTGCATGGTTGAAGGCGCGGGCGAAGGCGCAGGCGCTGCATTCAGCCGACGATCTGTTGAGCGGTGTCAAGGATCCTGATTGGCGAGTCCGCCATGAGTCCATCC
>JBKPTC010000111.1:0-7117 GCA_046735355.1 bacterium | reverse complement strand
AGGTGGCGCTGGTTCGCGCGCGTCGTGACGGCCGGGATGATCCTGACGTCCCTCGCCATCCTGCTGAACCCCGGGACGCTCGCTGACAGCGGATATCCGCACGTTCGGAACCGCTTCGGCATCGAGGCGTTGCGACCGGTGTCCGACTTCGCGTACGTGTTCCTCGTGACGATCCCTGCCGGCATCATCGGGGCCGCGGCGAGCCTTGTCGTGCGGTACCGGCGAGCCGATGCGACGCAGCGCCTCCAGATCCGGTGGCTCGCGGTCGCGGCGATCGCCGTCGCGGTCGGCTACGCGATCGCGATGGCCGTCTCGTTCATCCATGCGCCGTGGGTCGGCGTCGTCGAGAGTCTCTCCCTCCTCTTGTTCGCCCTCCTCCCGATCGCGATCGGTGTCGCCGTCCTTCGGTACCGCCTGTACGACATCGACGTCGTCGTTCGGAAGACCGTCGTGGTCGGGGCGATCGCCGCGTTCTTCACGGTCGTGTACGTCGCCGTGGTCGGCGGCGTCGGCGCGCTCGTGGAGGGTCACGCGACGACGGTGTTGTCGTTCGTCGCAGCCGCGATCGTCGCCGTGCTGTTCCAGCCGGCGCTCGCCCGAGCGCGGCGGTTCGCGGACCGCGTCGTCTACGGCAAGCGGGCGACGCCGTACGAGGTGCTCGCTCACCTCGGCGAGAATCTCGCCGGAACGTACGCGGCCGACGACGTCGTGCCGCGGATCGCGCAGGTGCTCGGCGAGGGGATCGGTGCGCGGCGCGTCCGCGTCCTCATCGCGGTGTCGAACGGCATGCGCGAGCTCGCCGTCTGGCCGGTCGACGCCGAGCACGAGACGCCCGACGACGTCGTCGTCGATGTACGGGACCGCGGCGAGACGCTCGGCGCGCTCGCCGTCTCGATGCCCGCGAACGATCCGATCGATCCGGTGCGTGCGAAGCTCGTCGACGACCTCGCCGCGCAGGCGGGGCTGGCGCTGCGGAACGTCCGCCTCACGACGGAGCTGCAGGCGAAGGTCGACGAGCTGACGGCCGCGCAGAAACGCATCGTCGCGGCGCAGGACTCGGAGCGCCGGCGCCTCGAGCGCAACATCCACGACGGCGCCCAGCAGCAGCTCGTCGCGCTCGCGGTGAAGGCGCGCCTCGCTCGGTCGCTCGTCGGCCGGGACGACGACAAGGCGAGCGCGCTCCTCGAGCAGATCGGCGCCGAGACGCAGGATGCGCTCGAGGACCTCCGCGATCTGGCCCGTGGGATCTATCCCCCGCTGCTCGCCGACAAGGGCCTCGCCGCGGCGCTCGAGGCACAGGCGCGCAAGTCGTCGATCCCCGTCGACGTCTCGCCCGACGGGGTCGGCCGGTACGAGCAGGCGGTCGAGGCCGCCGTGTACTTTGCGATCCTCGAGGCGATGCAGAACGCTGCGAAGTACTCGCGCGCGTCACAGCTCGCGATCCGGCTCGCGCAGTCGAACGGCGATCTCACGTTCGAGGTGTGCGACGACGGCGTCGGGTTCGATCTCGACGCGACGGGTTACGGGACGGGCCTGAGGGGCATCGCAGATCGGCTCGCCGCCGTCGACGGCTCCCTCGAGATCCGATCGAGCCGCGGCGCCGGCACCGATGTCCGTGGGAAGGTGCCGGTCGCGTGAGCGCCGTCCTCGGAAGCAACCGGACTCCCACGACGTCCGAGCCGCGGCCGGATGCACCGGCGCCGGCCCGTCGCGCGCGGTGGCCGTGGATCGTGCTCGCGGCGTTCGTCGTCATCGCGGCCTTCGGCCTCGTCCTCGTCGCGGCGAACGACGAGTCCCTGGCCGACCAGGTCCCGTTCGCGATCGCGTTCGGGATGTTCGGTCTCGTCGGGGCGCTCATCCTCAGCCGCGCCGCCGGAAACCGTGTCGGCGTGGTGCTGCTGTACGGGTCGACGATGACGGCGATCTCCTTCGTGACGAGCGAGCTCCTCAGCTACCTGGTTCGGCACGGCCGGACGACGGGCGCGCTCGTCTCGACGATCGGCGTCGTCTCGAACGCCGGATGGATCCTCGGCGTGCTTCCGGTCGTGCTCCTCCTGCCGCAGATCTTCCCGACGGGCCACGTCCTGTCGCCGCGGTGGAGGTGGCTGGCGTGGCTGAGCTTCGCCTTCTTGCTGATCCTCGGGTTCGGCAGCGTGTTCTCGGTCCGGACGCTGACGGGGGCGACCGATGCGGTCCGGATCCAGAACCCGCTGTACGTTCCCGCGCTCGCGCGCGTGCCGATCTCCGACGCCGTCGCGGCGATCGGGATCCTCGTCTGTCTGGTCGGGGGGGTCGCCTCCATCGTCGTCCGCGCCCGGCGGGCGAGCGGCGTCGAGCGGCAGCAGATCAAGTGGGTCGCCGCGTCGTTGATGTTCCTCGTCGCGACGTTTGCGCTGTCCGCCGTGCTCGACATCGTGAACGCGCAGAACGGACTCGTGGACACGTTGCTGAGCGCGGCGGCGTACCTCTCGCTGCCGGTCTCGATCGCGATCGCGATCCTCCAGTACCGGCTGTTCGAGCTCGACGTCGTGGTGAAGCGCGCCGTCGTCGCGGCCACGCTCGTGTTGCTCGTCGTCGGGGTGTACGCGGGTGCGGTGTGGACGTTCGGCGCGCTCGCGAGCGGCCGGCGGAGCTCGGGAACGATCTTCGTCGTCGCGCTGCTGCTCGGCATCTCGTTCCGACCGGTGTCGCGGCTCGCGCGGAGGTTTGCGGATCACGTCGTCTACGGGCGGCGCGCCACGCCGTACGAGGTGTTGACGGAGTTCTCGGAACGCGTCGGCGACGCGTACGCGTCGGACGACGTCCTCGCCCGAATGGCGCAGATCCTCGGTCAGGGCGTCGGGGCCGAGCGCGCGCGGGTGTGGCTGCTGGTCGGGCGCGAGCTTCGCGTCGCCGCGAGCTGGCCCGACGGCGGGGACGCGATCGCGCCGATCCCGATCGGCCGTGGCGACGTTCCGGTCGCCTCGACGGGTCCGCTCGTCGAGGTCCGCGATCGCGGCGAGCTCCTCGGCGCGCTCTCGGTCGACATGCCGGCGAGCGATCCGATGACGCCGGCCAAGGAGAAGCTCATCCGCGATCTCGCGTCGCAGGCCGGACTCGTCCTTCGCAACGTCGGGCTGGTCGAGGAGCTCAAGGCGTCGCAGCGCCGCATCGTCGCGGCCCAGGACTCGGAGCGCCGACGGATCGAGCGCAACATCCATGACGGCGCGCAGCAGCAACTGGTCGCGCTCGCGGTGAAGGCGCGACTGGCGCGGTCGCTCGTCGATCGCGACCCGGCGAAGGTCGCGGACCTGCTGGATCAGATCGGCGCCGAGACGCAGGACGCGCTCGAGGACCTGCGCGACCTCGCCCGCGGCATCTATCCGCCGCTCCTCGCCGACAAGGGCCTGCCGGCCGCGCTCGAGGCGCAGGCGCGCAAGGCGGCGGTTCCGGTCGACGTCTCGCCGGACGGCGTCGGACGGTACGACCAGGCCGTCGAGGCGGCCGTCTACTTCTCCGTCCTCGAGGCCGTCCAGAACGCCTCGAAGTACGCCGGCGCCTCGAGGGTCGAGGTCCGGCTCGCGCGCCGCAACGGAGACCTCACGTTCGAGGTCCACGACGACGGCCACGGATTCGATCCCGACGAGACGTCCTACGGCACCGGCTTGCAGGGCATCGCGGACCGTCTCCGGGCGCTCGAGGGGACGCTCGACGTCCGGTCCGCCCCGGGGACCGGCACGGCGATCGTCGGGTCGGTCCCGGTCGGGGCGGAACTCGCATGACGGAAGGAGCAGACATGCGTGCATCGGCGGGCTCACCGCGGGCGTTCCGGATCACGGCGCTCGTCCTCGGCGTCCTCCTCGTCGTGCTCTCGGTGCCGTTCGCGGTCGCGTCGATCGTCTCGAGTGACCCGGACCACACGATGCACCGGTTCCACAACACCGCGGGCGCGATCCCGACGTTGGTGCTCGCCGCCGCGCTGCTCGTCCTCGCGCGACGGCCGGGCGAGATCGCCGCCATGCAGGTGTTCGTCGCCGGCGCGCTCGTCTCGTTGGCCGTCGGACTGCTCGCGGGTGACCTGTTCACCGGGCTGCTGTTCCTCGGCGTCGTGCTCGCCGCGATCCTGCTCGCGCTCGATCCAGCTCGAGCCGAGGTGCCGCGGGTCGGTGGGCCGCGCGTTCCCCTCCTCGTCGCGAGCGTCGCCGTCGCGGTGCCGGCCGTCGCGTACGCGCTGACGCAGGCGAGCCTCCAGCGGCACGGCACGGCGCTCGACGTGCACGCCCAGATGCACCACTACAGCGGCGTCGCCGTCGCAGGGATCGCACTGCCCGCGACGGTCGTCGTCGCGGCGATCGGCCGATCGGGATGGCGAACGGTGGGATGGATCGCCGCGACAGCGCTCGTCGCCTTCGGCGTCACGTCGCTCGTGTTCTCGAGGTACGCGAGCGCGCCCGATCCGATGTGGGGATGGGCGAGCGTGGCCGGCGGGCTCGTCGTCGTCGGGCTGACCGAGCTCGAGGCCCGCCGCACCGACCCGGGGCGTCCGACGTGACCGCCCGGGGCACGTACCGCGACCGTCCCGCGCCGAGGGGCCTTCGCCGTCTGGAGCGATGGCTGGTCGGCGCGGTGATGACGGTGTTCGCCTACGTGATCGAGAAGGCCGTCCTGCGCTCGATCAAGAAGGGCGACACCAAGCCGCGCCCGGTCGAGCCGACGGCGATCACCGGCAGCGGAGCGGAGATCTCGGCAGACTAGTCCACGATGGACTAGGTGTTCCGGCGGAACAGATCGACGAGCAACGCGAGCGTGAGCACACCCGCCGCGACGCCGAACGCGACGGGGACCCAGCCGGCGACCCGCGTCGACAGCACCGTGAGGCCCGTCGCGAGGAGCGCGGCGCCCGCGGTCAGGCCGAGCGCCAGGCGGCGGCCGGCACGACGGATCGTCGTCTCGAGCGTCGAGGCGCGGAAGTTGACCTCGAGCTTCTGCCCGGGGCGGGCGCCGATCAGTCGCTCCACCGCCTCGACCACTCGGAGGAACCGAACCTTCAGCCGCTGCGACTGATAGAAGAGCGCCTGCGGATCGAACTTCGCGCCCATCCCGCGGATGAGGTTCCGCATCAGAAACTTCCCCGCGACGTCGAACGGATCGAGCTCGGGATCGAGTTGTGCCGTCGCCAGCTGCATCTGCGCGAGCGCCTTTCCGGTCAACGTGAGCGAGGCGGGCAGCGGCACCTGGTAGCGCAGCGCCACCTCGCTCATCTCCTGCAGCACCGGCCCGAGCTGGATGTCCTTGAGCGAGGCCGTGCGATATTTCGAGACGAGCTGGCCGATCTCGTCGGAGAAGCCGCTCACGTCGAGCTCGGAGCGGTCGATGGCCCCGGCGAGCATCAGCGTCACGTCGGTCAGGAACGCAACGTCCTCCTGCCAGAACGCCATCAGCAGCAGCATCAGCTGTTCGCGCATCGCGGGATCGACCTCGCCGACCATCCCGAAGTCCAGGAAGTAGATGCGGTCGTTCCACCACATCAGGTTGCCGGGGTGGGGGTCGGCGTGGAAGAAGCCGTCGATCAGGATCTGCTTGTAGTACGACTCGAGCAGCTCCCGCGCGGCGACCTTGCGCGCCTCGCCCTCGGGCGCGCGGGAGATTGGGACGCCCTGGATCTCCTCCATGACGAGGAGCCGCGACGACGAGAGGTCGCCGTACACGCGCGGAACGGCGAGCTGCCGGTACGGCTCGATGACCGTCGTCATGCGTTCGATGTTTTCGGCCTCCTGGCGGAAGTCCAGCTCTCGGTGCAGCGACGACGACAGGTGCTCGAACACCGCGCCCATGTCGATCACCTGGTTGAGACCCGGACGGTCCGAGACCTTCTCCGCGAACACCTCGAGGAGCGCGAGGTCCTGCTCGATCTCCTCGCGCGCGTCGGGGCGCTGCACCTTCACGACGACGCGCTCGCCGTCGGTGAGCGTCGCGCGGTGCACCTCGGCGATCGTGCCCGCGGCCATGGGGTTGGGGTCGATCGACTCGAACACGTCCTCCCACGGCACCTCGAGCTCCTGCTCCATCACGCGCACGACCTGCTCCTCGGTGAGCGGCGGCACGTTGTCCTGCAGGCTCGCGAGCTCCTCGATGAACTCGGGCGGCAGCAGGTCCGGCCGCGTGGAGAGCACCTGGCCGAGCTTGGCGAACGTCGGCCCGAGCTCCTCGAGCGCTCCGCGGAGCTGCTTGGCCTGCTTGCGGCGTCCGACCGCGCCGTCCTCGTCGCGGCCGAACAGCGCCCGCACGCCGTGCTTGGCCATGACGACGCCGATACGCGTGCCGCGCGCGGCCAGATGCGGCTCCGTCGGCGGGACGTCGCGGTCGCGCGTCACGCGGGTCGAGGGCACGACGCGGGCGGTGGTGTCGCCGTCCGCGAACGTGTTGACGATGATCACGGTGCAGCGCGCGTTGTGCGAGATGCGGTTCGGAACGTTGCCGAGCAGGAACTCGCGGCGGCCGCTCATGCCGGCGTTGCCGACGACAAGGACGTCCGCCCGCTCCTCCTCGGCGGCGCGAACGATCGCCATCGCGGGATCGTCGTCGACGACGACGCGCGAGCGAGCTCGCTCGCCGGCGACGTCGTACGCGTCCTTGCGAAGCTGATCCGCCGCCGCGTCGGCGCGGGTCCGTTCGGCGGCGCCGTACTCGGTGTCCGCGGGGTGCTCGGGAAGGATGACCTGGATGATGAACAGCTCGGCGTCGAATCGCGCCGCCATCGACGCCGCCCACCGCACCGCACGCTCCGCCGTCTGCGAGCGGTCGGTCGCCACCATCACGCGCGACACCCCGGCGAGCACGTCCGCGTCGCGGTCGGTGCGCATCATCGGCGCATCATAGGTGCCGCTCGATGCATTGGTAGACTCGCCGAACCGCCGGAGTAGCTCAGCCTGGCAGAGCAACCGCCTCGTAAGTGGTAGGTCGGGGGTTCAAATCCCCCCTCCGGCTCTGTTCCGGACCGGCGTCGACGACATCGCACCGCGCCGTCGCCGGCCGTCGCGTGCCGGTCCGTTGTTAGAATCCGCCGCGTGCTGGCCCAGGTCTCCTTCAGTCCCAACGCCTCGCCGACGCTCAACACCGGTGGATGGGTCTACGGCGC
>JBKPTC010000110.1:0-5380 GCA_046735355.1 bacterium | reverse complement strand
CGGTCCGGGACGGCATCGAGCCGACCGGGCCGCGCGGCGGCAAGCGATGGGCACCGCGGTACTTCGTCCGCCGGACCGCGTGGCACGCGCTCGACCACGCATGGGAGATCGAGGACCGCTCCGCGTAGCCGCGTCCGGTCTTGGGCCGCGCGCGCAGGGAACAACCCGCGAACGATCCTCGAAGGAGCGGACGTGGCCGACCCGGAGCGCTACGAGTACGACGACCGCCGGTACCGCGAACCAGACGGCGGCAGCGGGCTCGTCGGATACGCGGCGATCAAGTACGCCGCGATCGTGATCATCGTCCTCGCGATCCTCGCGTTCCTCGCGTGGTACCTGATCCCGGCGCTCACCGGAAACAGCTGACCGAGCTCCGGCACCGACCGATCACGGATCGTCGTCGGTGCTGGACTTCGCCCCCGAATGGGTCGACGATCGCCCGCACGACCGGGGAATCAACGCCACGGCGGGATCGGCTACGCCACTGCCCCGGCCCGAACGAGCGGTACGCAGATGCCCGCCGGATCCGGCGGGCATCTCGCGTTCTAGATGCGCGCGACCGACACGACATCGAACACGGGCGCGCTCCGCTCGTCGGTCGAATGGCACGTGAGGCGCATCGCCGGCTGCTCGTCCCGCTGCACCACGACGACGAACGATCCGGCTCGCGTGTCGATGCGGACGGAGCTCCGCGTCCCGTCGCGGCGCACGGACGCCGCCTCGACGTCCTCGATGCGGTCGAGCCCGGCATCGCGGCGCACGGCCACCTCGGCGGCCTGGACGTCGATCGGATCCGAGGAGCGACCGCGGGCGCGCTCGAGATCGATGCGCCCGTCGACGTACGCGTCGGCGAGCGCCCGTCCGGCGTCGTGATCGACGCGGCCGAAGTACCAACCGTGCGGAAAGGCGACGAGGTTCGCGGCGAACCGGTCGCCCCCGACGTGGGTGGACTCCCACGTCTCGTCCGGGCGCGTGATCGACAGCCACTGCGCGAGCGGTCGTCCGCGCTCGGCGCAGCACGGATCGTGCCGCCCGTGCGTGCACACCACGAACATCGGCGCATCGAGCCGCTCGAGCCCGAGCGATCGTCCGCGCGACAGCGCGTCGAGATCGAGCGACAGGACGTCCCGCGGATCGGTCAGCCGCGTCGACTCGATCCACGCACGTCCGGGACCCGACCGGATCGCGAAGACCGCCCCGCCCTCGGCCGCGTCGCGGTCCGGGCGGCGGATCAGGAGCACGCGGATCCGCAGCGTGCGGTCGAGCGCGCGGAGCTGCTCGCCGAGCCCGTCGGGCAGACGAGCGTCGAGCAGCGGCCGCTCCCCCCACGGTCCGTCGTGCTCGAGCAGGATCCACCGCCGGACGGTCGATGCCGTCCCGGCCAGCGGCTCGGCCCGAGCCTCGCTGCGCGCCGAGCAACGCTCGGCCGGGATCGACATCGCGACCGGCTCAGCCGTCGGCCGGGCGAACGATCGTGAGGAGGCCCTCTCGGATCAGCCGGCGGACGAGCACCGCCCGGCTGTCGGCGTCCTCGAGCTCGGCCGCGAGATCGGCGACGGCGAACGACGGCGTCTCGGCGATCCGCCGCATCGCCGGCTCGAGCCGACTCGGCATGTCGACGAGGCGGTCGCCGAGCAGCACGCGCAGCCGCTCGCCGTCGGTTCGAATCTCGCACACGGAGCCGCGTCGCCGCGCGACGATCGTCGCGTCGTCGAGGGCGCCCGACGCCAGCTGATCGACGAGCGCTCCGCGGAGCAGCGGCGCGCGCGTCGTCAGGAACCGCTCGGAGCGCCGCTCCGCGATCCGGCCCGCGTCGACGCCGCGCAGGCGCTCGGCCGCGAACGCGAGACGCTCGGACAGCGCGGCCGCGAACGCGGCCGGATCGCGATGCCAGCCGGCCGGGATCGCCTCGCCGAACGACGCGGACGCCTCGACCTCGCCCCACGCACTCGACAACACGTCGCGCCACGACCGGACGTGGACGCCGATCGTCAGGTGTCCGGCCAGCGTCTCCTGCGTCGTCGCCGCGTGCGGCGTTCCGGCCGGCATGTAGACGGCGTCGCCGGTCGACACGACGGCCTGGATCGGATCGCGTGACGGCTCGTCGGGCGCCGCGTGGATCTCCCAGTGCTTCGTTCCGAACGCCTGCAGCACGAACACGTCGTGCGGATCGGAGTGCAGCGCGAGCCCCTGCGCGCCGGGCGGTGTGACGTACGCGTTCACCTGACACGGGTGGCCGAGCTCGAGCTCGAGCTCCCGTACGAACACCGAGACCGGCTCCCAGTACCGGTGCAGGCCCTGCAGCACGATCGTCGCACCGTCGCGGAAACGATCGAAGATCCGGGCGGGATCGGCCATGCCGGAGACGGGACGCGAACCGGTCGTTCCGGAGCGCGTGTACGACGACTCCGGGATCTGCTCGCCCGCCTTCACCAGCCGGAACGTCGGAGTGCGCAGCGACATCGTCGACAGGATCCGATCGACGTCTTCGAACGTCAGCAGGTCGTCGTAGCCGCCGGGATCCGCCTCCCGGGCGAAGACGGCCCGACGACCCCAGTCCTGCCGAAGGAACGCCGACGCGTCGCCGGTCGCCCGCTGGAGGGCGCCGGCGGGGCGAACCTCGATCACGGCGCGGGCTTACTGGTCGGTCGCGTCGGTTCCGTCGGCGTCGGTGCCGTCGGCGTCGCCGCTGTCGCCGTCGGTGCCGTCGGTCGCGTCGCCGTCGGTGCCGTCCGCGGCGTCTCCGTCCGTCGTGTCGGTCGAGTCGCCGTCGGTGCCGTCACCGGGGCGGGTCTCCATGGTCGAGGCCTGCGTGGTGCCCATCTGCGTCGTCAGGTCCTCGTCGGACAGGGTCGGGGTTCCGGTCGTCTCGTCGTCCACGGTCGCCTCCTGCGTTGGGGACGACGATGCTATCCCCAAGCGACAGACCGCGCGTCCCGACGGGTGGTCATGGGTACCGATGCCGAGTGACTGTCTCCCGCTCGCTCGACCCGCCCGGAACGCGTCTCGATCGGACCGCGGCGATCCTCAGGCGGGCGGTCGCGCTCGCCCGTCGCGCCGTTCGCGGCGTGGCGATGCTCGCGGTCGTCACGGCGGTCGCGGTGCTCCTCGCGTGGACGCTCTGGATCGCCAGACGACCGCCGACCGACACCAACGACTGGGCGGCTCGCGCGGTGGTGCTCGTGATCGCGCTGGTCGCGCCCGCCGTCCTCGTGCTGTTCCTGCTCGGGCTTCGGGAGCTCGCCGAGCTTCCGCGTCGGATGCGCGAGCTGCCGCCCGATCTCCGCGCGCGCATCGGGGACGTGCGTTCGACGGGCTCCGACCGGCGGGCCGGGCTCGTCGGCGCGCTGGTGCGCCTGGCCCGGCTGCTGTTCGAGGCGCGGGACACCCTGTCGCCGTACGCCGTGGTCTCCGCCGTCCTCCGCCCGGCACTGGTCGTCGGCGCGCTCGTCGCGGCCGTGGTCGCGGTCGTCGAGATCCCGGTCGCGCTCGTGTGCGCGCTCGTGTTGCTCGGGACCTGACGCCGACCTACGTCCGAGACCGAGCCGAGAGCCGTCGGAGCACGTTCGCGGTCGTCCGCGCGACGACCGGGTCGCCGAGCCCGTACGCCCAGTCGGTCACCCCCGCGTTGAACACCGTGCCGCCGCCCGGGCGCTCGAACACGCCGACGCACGCCGCGTTGTGCTCGAGCCGGTGCAGCTCCTCGCGCCAGCGATCGCCGAAGACCGCCTGCGCAGCGTTCTCGAGCTCGCCCGGCTCGTGCGCGTACCTCGACGGCTGCTCGTCCTGCGCCCACAGACGCGCGGGCGCCGTCGCGAGGATCTCGAGCGAGTCCGGCGCGCCGTCCGCGTGCGTCGGCGCCGGGCGTCCGTCGACGAGCCGCAGCTCGCATCCGTCTACCTCGTAGCCGACGATCGCGTCGGCCAGACCGAGCGCGTCCCCGTACCGCACGTCGGTCCCCTCGAACGCCCAATGCTCCGGTCGCCACACGGTGTACGCGCCGGAGGCGCGCGGAACGCCGAGCCCGTAGCGGGAGTAGCCGCCGCGCGTGAACGTGAGGCCGATCGTGGTCGTTTCGGGACGGCCGGTGCGCCGGTCGGACCACGGCCCGGTGATCAGCCGCTCGTCCGCCGTTCCGACGACCGGATCCTCGTCCGCACGGTACTTGAAGCACGTCATCGCGCGCGCGCCGTCCTCGAGCCGCACCTGCCAGAAGCAGGTGTTGCCGCTCAGGATCGCGCCGTTCCCCCCGCGGTCGACGAACCCGTCGAGCGCGTCGCGCATCGCCCACGACCAGTACTCGTCGTGGCCGACGCAGACGAACAGAGCGTGCCCGTCGAGGACGTCCGGGTGCAGCTCGAGGTCCTGGCCGACCGCGACATCGAGCTCGAACCCCTCGCGCTCGGCCCACGCGACGAATCGCCGCTCCCAGTTCCACCATCCGGCGCCGCCGCTCCACACCGACAGGCCGAGCGGCTCGGCCCATTCGAAGAACCAGCGAGCCTCGCGATCGGGGTGCGGCTGCGCCTTCCTGCGGTCGGGCTCGGGCTTGCGCAGGAACCCGCGCGCGAGCGGCCGCTCGAGCGACACGCGCGTTCCACCGGTGTAGAGCGACGGGCCGCCCCAGTCGTTGTACGCCGCGTACGTCGTGGTCGACAGCACGAGCACGATCGGGCGTCGCCGGTTGCCGGCTCGAACCACGAAGAACGCGTCGGCCGACTCGTCGCCCGCTCGAAGGGTCACGGAGTAGTAGCCCGAGGACCACGCGTCGTCGATCGGGATCGCGAGCGCCGCGGGCCAGCCGCAGCCGCTCGACGAGGCATCGTCCGGAACGGGCACGGCGCGACCCGCGACCGCCGCGGTCGACCAGACGACCGAGCGGTCGGTGCCCTCGCGCGCGACCTCGACGTCGAACCGACCAGCGTCGGTCGAGACGTGGAGCGCGACCTCCTCGCCGCTTCGCGCGCTCTGCGGCCAGACGTATGCCTCGAGCATCGGCGCGCGAGTATAGGAAGGATGCGAAACGCTCCGAGCGCCCGCCGAGACGCAACCCACGTGGAGGACACCCGGCCGCACGCGGCCGCCGCGTACGCACGGGTCGCCGGACCGCTGATCGCGCTCATGTCGCTCGGCGTCGGCGAGCTCGCGGCGGCGTTCGGCGCGCCGGCCGCCTCGCCGGTGATCGCGATCGGACAGGCGGCGATCGACACGGCGCCGCAGTCGCTCAGGTCGTGGGCGATCCGGACGTTCGGATCGGCCGACAAGCCGGTGCTCGTCGGCGGCATCGTCGTCGTGCTCGTCGGCGCGGCCGCGTGGCTCGGATCGGCAGCCGTGCGGCGACCGCGGATCGGCTACGCCGTGATCGCGGCCGCCTCGGCGC
>JBKPTC010000109.1:0-29059 GCA_046735355.1 bacterium | reverse complement strand
TCCGGTCGTTCGATCGTCGCGACGACGTGGCCCCACGGGAACCCGGTGCGGCGTCGAATCGACCGAGAACCGGGCGACCCCTGATGGCCGGGAGGAGCGTGTCCGCGACCGCGCCCGCCGTGTCGGGCTTCGCGCCCCGGTTCTCAGCGCGGGTCGGTATGCGCGATCGGGGCGTTGGAGCCTTCGGGGACGGTGAAGATGCGACCGCCGGCCTTCGAGAACGCGACCGCCTCGCCGGTCGGAAGATCGACGGCGCAGGGGTGCGCCTGTCGGAGCGTCGCGCCGACGCGCCGATCGACCCACGGAAACAGGAGGCCGGTGCCGTAGTTCTTCACGACGATACCCGCGCTTCCGAGATCCGCCGCGGTGATGCTCTGCATCGGGATCCGCGCGATCGTGCGGAGGCGAAGCGAGTCGCCGGAGCGCACGCCGCGGATGTTGACGCCGAAGACGCGCGACGTCGCGCTCGAGCCTTGCTTCTCGAAGATGAACAGCCGTTCGGAACGACCGTCGACGATCATGGCCTCGGCGTTGTGCGAGACGTTGTTCGGGTAACGCAGGACCATCACCTTCGCGTCGACGTGGTGCCGCGAGAGGGATCCGGGCTCCTTGAACCAGTAGACCCGGATGAAGTCGCGGTCGAGCTGATTCGCGCCGATGTCGCCGATCCACACGCGCCTGCCCGCGCGCGCGATGTCCTCCCAGTCCCAGTTGACGGCGTCGCGAACCGCGATCGCGTCGCGGATGCGGCCACGGGTCGAGACCGCGTACGCCCAGGCGCCGTTCCCCGAGTCCTCCTCGAGCCAGAACGTCTTCTTGAAGGGTCCCGTCGCGACGAGACCGGACGCCTCGTTGATGCGGTTATCGGTGATGTGTCCCGACACGACGGCCGCGCCGTACGACGGGCAGGCGCTCGCGGCGGCCGGCGCCGTGAGGAAGGCCGCCGCCGCGACGAGCAGCGCCGTGACGGCGCGGACGGGCGATCTTGAACGGGATGGGCTGGGCCGACTCACAGTCGCGCACCCTACCCGACTCGCCCGTCGTCCATGCCTGATCCTCTGAGCAGCAGCGCGCCTGAGCGGACCGCTTCAGCGGGGCGCCCCTTGATGCCGATGCTCGTGGCGTGCGACGGCTGCTGTGGATCCTCGGAGCGATCGCCATCCCGATCGCGCTCGCGACGCCGGTGTCGGCGCAGACGCTGTCGCCCGTGCCGGACACCGACTGCACGCTGTTTCCGTCGGACTCGATCTGGAACACGCGGGTCGACTCGCTGCCCGTCGACGACCGGAGCGATCGCTGGCTGACGTCCCTGGACGCGTCGACCAGCGACCTCCACCCCGACTTCGGACCGCCGAACTACGGCATGCCGTTCGACGTCGTCTCGAACCGCCATCGGACGGTTCGCGTCCGCTTCCGATATCGCTCCGAGAGCGACCGCGTCCGCTATCCGGTCGACGCGCGGACGCCCGTCGAAAGCGGAAGCGACCGGCACGTCCTCGTCGTGAACCGGTCGACCTGCACGCTGTACGAGCTGTTCGCGTTCTATTGGCACGGCGGGCGCCCGAGGGCCGGCAGCGGAGCCGTGTGGGATCTCGCGTCGAACGCGCTGCGGCCGGACGGCTGGACGTCCGCCGACGCCGCCGGGCTGCCGATCCTGCCGGGGCTCGTTCGGTACGACGAGGTCGCCGCAGGCGAGATCGATCACGCCATCCGGTTCACCGCGGTGCTCACGCGGAACCGTCACCTCTGGCCGGCGCGCCACAACGCGGGCGAGCGCAACCGTGGGTACCCGCCGATGGGCGCGCGCTTCCGCCTCGAGGCGTCCTTCGACATCTCCACGTTCTCCCCGAAGGCACAGGTCGTCCTTCGCGCGATGCAGCGCTACGGGGTGATCCTTGCGGACAACGGATCGAACTGGTACTTCCAGGGCACGCGCGACGGCCGGTGGACCAACCGCCTGCTCGACGGACTGAAGGCCGTTCCCGCGTCCGCGTTCGAGGCCGTCGACACGTCGAGCTGCCGGGTCGACCCCGACAGCGGCCGGGCGGGCTGCCCCGCCTGAGCGTCAGGATCGGCGCAGCACGCGCCCGGCGCGCGCGCCACGCGAGCCGTCGAACGCCACCGCGCCGTTCACGACGACCAGGTCGATGCCGCTCGCGAACACGTGCGGGCGCTCGAAGGTCGCCTCGTCGCGGATCCGCGCCGCGTCGAACAGCACCAGGTCGGCGAACGCGCCCTCCGTGATGCGCCCACGGCCCGCGAGACCGAATCGATCGGCCGCGAGCGACGTCATCTTCCGGATCGCGGCTGGGAGATCGAGCAGGGTCTCGTCTCGAACGTACCGCGCGAGCACGCGCGGGAACGTCCCGTAGTACCGGGGATGCACCGAGAACCGTCCGAGCCGCCCGTCGGGCGCGATCGCGACGCCGTCGGTGCCGACCATCACGTCCGGGCGCGAGACGATCAGCCGGACGTCCTCTTCGAGCATCCCGTGCCCGATCATCCCGGTGAACGGATCGGCCAGGAGCAGCGCGAGGGCCACGTCGACCGGCGTCTCGCCCGAGTCGTCTGCGAGCGACGAGACCGTCCGTCCGCTGGCGGAGGGATCGGGTTGGTGCGAGCCGATCACGATGCGGTCCCAGCCGATCCCATCGACGTTGCCGCTCCATCCGGCCTCGCCGTGCTCGACCGCGTCAACCAGGCGCCTCCGGTCGTGCTCGAGCGCGTCGCGCAACCGCTCGACCGGCGCCCACGGCGGAAGGATCGTCGCCAGCGACGTCTCCCACGCCGTGTACGGATACTGGTCGGCGCTCACGTCCGCGCCTTCGGCGCGGGATCGGTCGAGCAGCTCGAGCAGCTCGTCCGCGCGGCCCCAGGCGTACGACGACTCGACCTTCAGATGGCTGACGTGCGCGGGCAGCGCGGCCTCGCGGCCGATGCGGATCGCCTCGGCCACGGCCTCGAAGACGGCCCGTCCCTCGTCGCGGATGTGGCTCGCGTACAGTCCGCCGGCTCTGCCGGCGACGCGCGCGAGCTCCACGATCTCCTCCGTCCGCGCGTGCATCCCCGGCGGATAGATCAGCCCGGTCGACATGCCGACCGCGCCCGCCTCGACCGCCTCGGCGATCGAGCGCTGCATCGCCTCGATCTCGCCCGGCGTCGCGGCCCGACGCTCGTTGCCCATCGCCACGCCGCGCACGGCGCCCTGTCCGACGAGCGCCGCCACGTTGCACGCAGGTCGGGCTTCGTCGAGCGCGTCGAGGTACCCGGCGTACGACGACCACCGGACGGGCAGATCCGCCGCCGTCACGCCGACGAGCTGCGCCGCGTCCTCGAGCCCGGAGTCCGGCCACGCCGACGAGCCGCAGTTGCCGACGACGAGCGTGGTGATCCCCTGACGGATCGCGCTGTCCATGTCCGGCTCGACGAACGCCGACAGATCCGCGTGGCTGTGCGTGTCGATGAACCCCGGTGCGAGCACGCGGCCGGCCCCGTCGACGGTTCGCGCCGCATCGGGAACGTCGGCCTCGGTTACGGCGGCGATGCGGTCGCTGTCGACCGAGACGTTGGCGGTGCGCCCCGGAGCGCCGGAGCCGTCGACGACCGATGCGCCGCGTATCAGCAGGTCCGGCATCCGCCGCTCAGTGCGCGATAGGTCCGATGATGACGCCGGAGAGCAGGAAGAAGACGGGGAGCACGAAGATCGCCGCGACGAACGTCAGCAGCCGCCGGTTGGACTCGACGAGCCAGTCGTCCAAACCGAGGACCATCCGCTTGAGCGGCTCGTAGAAGAACGCGAGGTACACGATCGTCACCAACGAGACGCCTACGGCCTCGGCCAGCACGATGTGCACGGCCGCGTGGTTGCCGGTGAGCATCGCGGCGACCAGCGTGTCGGCGAGCGTCGTGATGTTCGCCCCCATGATGTAGGGCATCGCCTCGTCGCGCTTGACGTAGCCACGGCTGGCGAGCGGGACGAGCACCGTGAGCGCGACCGAAACCGACAGCGTCAGCGTCGCGACGATGCACCCGAGCAAGAACATCGGCCACTTGCGCTTGAGCCACGCCGCTCGGCCCTCGGTCGCACGCTCGCCGTTCACGTCCGGAAGCACCTGATCGAGAAGCTTGAACGACACGAGGATGATGCCGAGCCCGACGGGCAACAGCAGCCATCCCGGCAGCGCGTTCTGGATCGCGTCGAGCGCCGGGCCCCACACGACGTCGATGAGCGAGAGCGCGTCCTTCGACGCGCTCCAGCGGACGAAGTCCAGGCCGCCGGACTTCAGCAGCGTGTACCCGATCAACATGCCCGGGAGATACGCGACGGCCGTCAGCGAGAGCGCCAGGACGCCCATGCCGACCGACTCGCCGCGCGACCGCGACCGATTGCGCATCGCGTACAGGAATCCGACGAGCAGGACGATGAACGACGCCCCGAGCCGCGAGCCGGACAGCATCGTGAACGTCTGCAGCTGCGTGATCGCGCCGCCCGCGAACAGGCCGAGCGAGACCGCCGCGATCGGCGAGCCGGACAGGACCACGTACGCGCCGAGCCATCCCGCCCCGAGCGTCGAGAACGCGTTGCTGAACAGCGGGGAGTTCTGGATGGACGGGGCGATCGCCTTGGCGCCGTCCTTCATCAATTGGATGGCCAGGACGAACAGGAACAGCGCGGCGACGAAGCAACCGACCTTCGCGAGGATGCCGACCCAGTTGCGCTCCGCGCGCGATGCCTCGGCTCGCTCTATCTCGGCCGCGGCGGCGCGCTCGGTTTCGATGCTCATGGGCCTCCCGGACGCGGGCCGGCGCCCACGCTACCGTCGGCCATACCCGACGGCAACCGGCGCGAACCGACGTCGCCGAGACCCTACCCGCCGTCCCGCGCCCCGGACGTCGTCCATCCGTCCCGTTCGAGAGTAGGACTTCCGTCCCCACGGTGGGCGGTACCTCGGCCCGGGCGACGAGACGCAGCCCGTCGGACCATGGCGGTCGACGACCGAACGGGGTGCGAGATGGGCGGCGACACGCTGTCGTTGGTGCTGTTCTCCGGAACGGACGACCGGCTGAACGCCGCGGCCGTGCTCGCGGCAGGCGCGGCGGCGATGGGCCGGAAGGTGAACGTCTTCCTGCAGTACTGGGCGCTCGACGCCTTCCGCGCGGACCGCATCACCAAGGATCACGGCCTCGCGCCGGAGGCCGGGCCGGATGGCGCCGAGGCGTATGCCCGCTCCGGCGGTCAGCACTGGAGCGAGATCCTCCGCCAGGCCAAAGACATCGGCGAGGTCGGCATCCACGCGTGCTCGCTGTCGATGGAGATGTTCGGGCTCACGACGGACGACCTCGACCCGCTCGTCGACGACCAGGAGGGCGTCGCCTCGTTCTTCCTCGAGGTCGACGGCCCCGTGACGTTCATCTAGGAGGTGGCAGCGATGGCCGTAACACACATCGACCGCGAGATCGACGCCCGCGGCATGCCGTGCCCGGGTCCGCTGATGTCGCTGATCGGCGCGATCCGTGAGGCGACGGTCGGCGACGTGATCGAGGTCCTGTCGAGCGACGCGGGCTCGGCGACCGACATCCCGGCGTGGATCGCGAAGGCCGGACACGAGCTGGTGGAGGTCGTTCCCGACGACGGCTACCGCCGGTTCATCGTTCGAAAGGTTCGGTGACGTCGTGCCCGCCCGGATCGTCGTTCTCGGCGGAGGCGTCGGCGGAACGCTCGTCGCCAACCTGCTCTCGAAGGCGCTCGGCCGCGACGCGTCCGTCACCGTGGTCGATGCGACCGGGATGCATCACTACCAGCCCGGCTATCTGTACGTCGCGCTCGGACAGGCGAACGGCCGCTGGCTCGCGCGCGACGAGCGGACCCTCCTACGCGACGACGTCGAGCTCCTCGTCGATCGCGTCGCGGCGATCGATCCGAGCGCCGGCTCGGTGACCCTCGACCGAGGCGGTACGGTGGCCTTCGACTATCTCGTGCTCGCGACGGGCGCGCGGTTGGTGCCCGACCAGATCCCGGGATTGCGCGAAGCCGGATACGACTTCTATTCGCTGGAGAGCGCCCAGCGGCTCCGCGAGGCGCTCCGTCGGTTCGACGGCGGACGTATCCACGTCGGCGTCTCCGGCATCCCGTACAAGTGTCCTCCGGCGCCCGTCGAGTTCGTCTTCATGCTGGACGAGTACCTCCGCTCGCGCGGCGTACGCGATCGGAGCACCATCACGCTGCTCTCGCCGCTGAACCGCGCCTTCACGATCGAATCGGCATCGAAGCTGGTGCAGCCGTTGATGGCCGAACGCGGCATCGAGCTCTCCACCTTCTTCAACGTCGAGTCGCTCGATCCGGCCGCCGGGACGATCTCGTCGCTCGAGGGCGAGAAGGTCGAGTCCGACCTCCCGGTCGTGATCCCGCCGCACAGGGGCCAGCAGTTCCTGATCGATGCCGGGCTGTCGGATCCGTCCGGCTGGTTACCGGTCGACCGCCGGACGCTGGAGCTCGAAGGGAAAGAGCGGATGTTCGCGATCGGCGACGCCACCAACCTGCCGATCAGCAAGAGCGGATCGACCGCGCACTTCGAGGCGCCGGTCGTCGCGAGCCGGATCGCGTCGCTCGTGCGCGGCACGGCACCGAAGGAGAACTACGGCGGGCGCGTGATGTGCTTCCTCGAGACGGGGAACGGCCGCGCGACGGTGCTGCGGTTCGACTACGAGCACCCGCCCGCGCCGCCGAACCCCAACCGCGTGTGGCATTGGGCCAAGTGGATGTTCAACCGACTGTATTGGCAGACGGTGCCGCAGGGGCGGCTGCCCGACCGGATGCCCCTGCCGATCCCGACCGGCGAAAGGACCGAGACATGAGTCAGGCGATCGCGAAGTCGTTGGACCTGAAGGGGCTGTCGTGCCCGCTGCCGATCGTTCGGACCGCGCAGGCGATGAAGGAGATGTCGCAGGGCGAGATCGTCGAGGCGGTTGCGACGGATCCCGGCTCCGTGGCCGATTTCACGGCGTGGTGCAAGACCACGGGCAACGAGCTGATCGAGTGGAGCGCGGAGGACGGCGTCTTCCGCTTCGTCATCAGAAAGAAGTGATCCCGATGGCCGTGACGGAAGCCGAGAGGCGTGAAGAGCAGAAGGTCGTGCCGCACGACCATGGTGAGCACCCGCACAAGAAGCTGGTGATCATCGCCTGGAGCGGCGATATGGACAAAGTGTGGCCGCAGATGATCCTCGCGACGACGGGCGCCGCGATGGGGATGGACACGACGATCTTCTTCACGTTCTGGGGGCTGTTCTCTCTGGTCAAGGACGAGAAGCGGCTCACCGGTGAGAACTGGATGCAGAAGATGGTCGCGATGATGGACCATCCGGGCGTCGAGCATCTCCGGCTCGGCAAGATGAACTTCGCCGGCGCCGGACCGGCGATGATGAAGAAGCTGGCGAAGGAGCACTCGGTCGCGAGCCCCGGCGAGCTGCTCGACACGGCCGTCGAGCTCGGTGTGAAGCTGGTTCCGTGCCAGATGACGATGGACCTGCTTGGGCTGCGACGCGAGGACATGATCGACGGTCTCGGCGAGCCGGCCGGAGCGACCGCGATGCTGGTCGAGGCTCAGGACGCGATCACGCTGTTCATCTGACCATCGCCACCAGATGTCGGGCCGTCCCATCGCACCCCGACACCGGACCGGGAGGTCCTCCCTCTTCCGACCTCCCGGTCCGCCCTCGTTCGGGACCGCGCCCGCCTGACCGGATGCCGAGCCCGAGGTAGTGTCGACTCCACCGATCGTCTGAGCGCTTGAGCGCGAAGCCGTCGAAGGAGGCAGCGATGGGACTGATGGACAGGGTGAAGCAGGTCGCGGGCGAGGTAGGCGACGCAGCCAAGAAGGGCGCGTCCCAGGTGCAGACGAAGGTCGAGCAGACGCAGCTCCGGCGACGAGCGGACGACGCGGCCAAGCGGCTCGGATACGCGATCTACCGCGAACGGACCGGTGGCGCGGCCGCGGGCACGGACGTCGACGCGCTCGTCGCCGAGATCCGCGATGCCGAGGACGAGATCGCGGCCGCCGAGTCGCAGACCGATGCGTCCGCCGACGCCGGCCCGGCCACGGCCGCCGCCGAGCGCGGTCTCGACGTGCCGCCTCCGGCTCCCGGCGCGGCTATCGAGGAGGCCACCGGCGAGTAGCTCGGCTCCTCACGTCAGGCAGGCGGTAGGAACACCCGGAACGACGCGCCGCCACCCGGGCGCTCCTCGACCCATGCGCGGCCGCCGTGCAGCTCGGCGAAGCGCGCGACGAGCGACAGCCCCACGCCGACGCCCGGCGAGTGCACCGATCGGGTCGCCGGGCCCTGACGGAACGGTTCGAAGACGGCCTCGCGGAGCTCGGCCGGAACGCCGGACCCGGCGTCCTCGACGACGATCGTCGCTCCCTCGTCCGCCTGCTCGACGCTAACCCAGATCGACGAGCCCTCCGGCGTGTGGCGCGCGGCGTTCGCCACGAGGTTCTCGACGATGCGCTCGACCTTCGCCCCGTCGATCGCGATGACGAACGACGGCGCGTCGATCTCGACGTGCCGACCCGTGAGGAGATCCGACTCCTCGACGACCTGACGGACGAGAGCGCCGAGGTCGGTCGGCCGTCGCTTCGGCGCGATGATGCCCCGCTGCAGCCGGTCGAGGTCGAGAAGGTCGGCGACCAGGCGCTGGAGCTTCCGCGCGTTCGACGCGACCCGATGGATCAGGTCGAGCGTGTCCTCGCGCGACAGCGTGTCGCCTCCCTGCTCGAGCGTGAGCGCCGATCCGAGGATCGAGGTGAGCGGGGTGCGAAGGTCGTGCGAGACGGCCTCGAGGAAGGTGTTCTTCATCTCGTCGAGCGCGCGCAGACGCTGCGTGGCCTCCCGCTCGCGGCGGAACGCCTCGGAGTACGTGCGCTCGCTGCTCCGCAGGGCCTGCTCGGCGCGTTTGCGCTCGGTGATGTCGACCATCAGGCCGCGCAACGCGATCGGATCGCCGTGCGCGTCGCGGACGAGGTTGATCACGTCGCGCATCCAGAGCTGCTCGCCCGCCGCCGCCGCCGTGCGGTACTCGATGCTCGCCTCGCCCGACCGCGCCACCGAGCGGATCGCCGCGACGGCCGCGGCGCGGTCCTCCTCGATGACGTGGTCGCCCCACGCCCCGGCCGCCGCATCCGAAAGCGTCGTCGTCGCGCGGTTGGACAGGAACGTGAACCGAAGCGTCTCGGGATCGGCCTCCCAGAACGTCGCGTCGAGGCTCTCGACGAGCTCGTGGAACCGCTCCAGCTCGTGCATCCGGCGGGCGCTGCCGAGCGCGAGCGACGTGATGTCGGCGACGCCGCGGGCGAGACGAAGCTCGCGATCGCCGTACCGGCCGTGTTCGCTCGACGAGACCAGGACGAGCGCGGCCAAGCCGTCCGGCTCCCATCGCATCGGCGCGACGAGGACCTGCCTCGCGTCCGGCACGAGCCGGTACTCGGCCGGCAGGTGGCCGATCGTCTCGCGTTCCAGGACGAACGGCTCGACGAGCGACTCGAGGAACGCCCCGGCCGTGTCGGGATCGACCTTCTCCCCGCGTGCGAGATCGTGGGCGCGTTCGCCGCCCGCCTCGGCGAGCCTGAACGCGCCGGTGTCGTGATCGCGGACGTACGCCGCGACGGTCTCGGCCTCGAGGACGGCCGGAACCGCCGCGACCGTTCGCTTGAGCACGGCGTCGAGGTCGTGCACGCCGGTGAGCGCCTGCGACAGCCCGAGCAGAGCGGACGAGGTCTCCGCGGCCTCGCGCTCGCGCTCGAACAGACGCGCGTTCTCGAAGGCGACCGCCGCGTGCGAGGCCAGGACCTCGAGCACGCGCATGTCGCCGTCGTCGAACCGGTCGAATCCGAGCTTCGACAACACGATGACGCCGACGACCTGGTCGCCGAACAGCATCGGGACCGCCATCATCGACTCCTGCACCTCGCCGGTGCCGGGGATCTGAACGGCGAAGGACACGCGCTCGGCGTCCGGCGTGTAGAACGACTCGCGCGTCTCCGCGACGTGCCCGGTGATGCCCTCGCCGACGTGCGTGACGAGCTCCTCGTACGTCTCGCCCTCGTACTCGGTCAGCTCGCCTCGGAACGCGGCCGGCTCCAACGTCCATCCGTCGTCCGCGAGCAGGTACACGCGGCAGTTGTGGTAGTCGATGATCGTCTTGAGCTCGACCGTGATCGCGTTCGCGATCCGGGCGCGGTCGGTCAGGCCGGTGAGCTGGGCCGCGAGGCTGTGCAGCATGTTGAGCTGCGCCAGCGAGCGCAGCTCGTCATCGACCTCGCGTTCGACCGGAGCGTGCCGGACCGGATCCCGGCGGCCGGTCTCGACCATGGGCGTCTCCCTCGACCTCACCAACCTTCTCATTCGGCACGATCGGGCGCGGCGTTGAACAACCGCCCAGATTGCCCGCCGGGGGTACGGCCGCCGGTTCGACGCTGGCCGGCGGGGGACGCTCGGTACGATGTCTGACGTGAGCGTCACCGACCGGCCGCCCGACGCGGGTTCGAGCGCGGTCGTCGACCGCCTGCGGGCGCGTCTCGCGGAGCTGGCGCCCGACGGCCGCGCCGAACAGCTCGAGGCGTTCGCGGCGGCCTACACCAAACGGCTCAGGCCGGAGCAGTTCGCCGAGATCTCGGCAGACGAGCTCGCCGGCCAGATCCTCGGCGCGTTCGAGCTCGCGGACGGTCGTCGCGGCGAGGTCGCGGTCCGCGCGTTCAACCCGACGGTCGCGCGCGACGGCTACCAGGCGCTCGGGTCGGTCGTCGAGACGAACACGGTCGACTCGCCGTTCCTGTTCGACTCGGTCAACGAGGAGCTCCAGGCGCGCGGTCTGTCGCTGCGCCGCGTCGTCCACCCCGTCGTCGGCACGGTCCGCGGCCCGGACGGCTCGATCCGCCGGATCCTGCACGCTCGCGAGGCCGACACGCGCGAGTCGGTGATGCATTTCGAGGTCGACCGGCGGCTCTCGGATCCGCAGCTGGACGCGCTCGCCGACGCGATCCGCACGGTTCTCGGCGACGTCGAGCTGACGGTTCGGGACTTCGCAGCGATGCGCGAGCGCGCCGGTCGGATGATCGAGCTCGCTCAGGCCGCCGCGACGAAGTATCACCGCGAGGACGTCGAGGAGACCGTCGCGTTCCTCCGGTGGCTGCTCGACGACAACTTCGTCTTCCTCGGCTACCGCGAGTACGACCTCGTCGATACACCCGAGGGCAGGGCGTTGGCGGTGGTCCGCGGCTCGGGGCTCGGCATCCTGTCCAAGCCCGGCTGGTCGTCGTACGACGAGCCCGTCCCGCTGTCGCGCATCGAGCCCGGACTCCGGGAGCGCATCGAGGACGGCGACCTGTTGATCTACTCGAAGACCAACCGGAGCTCGACCGTGCACCGGCGCGCGCGCATGGACTACATCGGCGTGCGGAAGATCGACGCGGACGGCCGGGTCGTCGGTGAGTCTCGGCTCGTCGGCCTGTTCACGACGAAGGCCTACGCCGAGCCGGCGAGCCGGACACCGGCGCTGCAGGCCAAGCTGCAGGCCATCCTCAAGGCCGAGGACCTGTTCGAGGGCTCGCACGACTACAAGGCGGTCGTGTCGATCTTCGAGTCGTTTCCGAAGGACGAGCTGTTTGCGGCGTCCGTCGACGAGCTCCGCTCCAGCATCATGGCGCTGCTCGAGCTCCAGGAGACGGGCCGCATCCGGCTGTTCGTCCGCCGCGATCTGTTCGGACGGAGCATCTCGCTCGTCGTCGCGCTGCCGCGCGAGCGCTTCAGCGCCGAGCTCCGGATGAAGCTGCAGGACCTGTTCATGCGGCGGTTCCACGGTTCGACGGTCGACTACCACCTGTCGCTCGGCGAGAGCCACATGGCGATGATCCACTTCACCGTGCACGTCGCCGAGGGCGAGATCCCCGACGTCGCGTTCGACGATCTGGAACGACAGGTCGTCGCGCTCTCGCAGACATGGGAGGACGCCGTTCGCGCGGCGCTCGTTCGAGCGCACGGCGCTCAGCGCGGGCAGGAGCTGTTCGAGCGGTGGGCGGCGAGGTTCCCCGCTTCGTACCGGTCGTCGAACACGGTCGAGGCCGCGGTTCGCGACATCGAGCACCTCGACCGGCTCGAGCGCGGCGACGATCCGTTCGTGATCGCGATCCGCAACGCCGGCGTCGGTGACGACGTGCTCACCCGGGTACGCCTCTACAAGATCGGCGGGAAGATCCAACTCTCCGACTTCGTGCCGATCCTCGAGGCCCTTGGGTTGCGCGTGATCGAGGAGGTTCCGACCGAGCTCCTCGGCGCCGAGGGCGACGAGCGGTACATCCACGACTTCGGCGTGGTGGACGCCGCCGGCCGGCCGCTCGACGTCGAGAACGTCGCGGACCGCGTCGCGGCGTGCATCGCCGCCGTCTGGCGGGGCGAGAGCGACTCGGACTCGCTGAACGCTCTCGTCGTGACGGCGGGGCTCGACTGGCGGCAGGTCACGGTGCTCCGTGCGTACCGGAAGTACCACCACAGGGTCAACGCGAGCTTCACGGCCGAGTACAAGAACGAGGCGTTCGTCGCGCATCCCGGCATCGCGGCCAAGCTCGTCCGGCTGTTCGAGCAGCTCTTCGATCCGACGCGCGAGCGCGACGTGGAGGCGGCCGACGCGCTGCGTGCGGAGATCCGCGCGGACCTCGACGCGGTCACGTCGCTCGAGCAGGACCGGATCGTCCGCAACCACCTCGGCCTCGTCGATGCGACGGTGCGGACCAACGCGTTCAAGCCGGGAGCCCGATCGCTCGCGTTCAAGTTCCGTTCGCGCGAGGTGCCCGAGATGCCGAAGCCGAGGCCGCTCTACGAGATCTTCGTGCTCGCGCCGGAGACGGAGGCGATCCATCTGCGCGGCGGCAAGGTCGCGCGCGGCGGTATCCGCTGGTCCGATCGGCGGCAGGACTTCCGGACCGAGGTGCTCGGCCTCATGAAGGCGCAGATGGTGAAGAACGCCGTCATCGTTCCGACGGGGTCCAAGGGTGGCTTCGTGCTCAAGCGGACCGTCGCCGACCCGACGGCGCTCAAGCAGGAGGTGACGGCGGCGTACGTCACCTTCATGCGCGCGCTGCTCGACGTGACGGACAACCTCGTCGACGGCGCCGTCGTCCATCCCGAGGGCGTGGTCGTGCTCGACGAGAACGATCCGTACCTCGTCGTCGCCGCCGACAAGGGCACCGCCGCCTTCTCCGACACCGCGAACGCCGTCGCCGAGGAGTACGGGTTCTGGCTCGGCGACGCGTTCGCCTCGGGAGGTTCGACCGGATACGACCACAAGGCGCTCGGGATCACCGCGCGCGGCGCGTGGGAGTCGGTGAAGCGGCATTTCGGCGAGATGGGCACCGACCCGCAGACGCAGCCGATCACCGTGGTCGGCATCGGCGATATGTCCGGCGACGTGTTCGGCAACGGGATGCTGTTGTCGGATCAGATCTGTCTGGTGGCGGCCTTCGACCACCGGCACGTGTTCATCGACCCGAATCCCAACCCGACCGTCGGCTTCGCCGAGCGCGACCGCTTGTTCCGTCTCGGCGGTTCGTCGTGGGACGACTACGACCGCGACAAGATGTCGCCCGGCGGCGGCGTCTGGCCGCGCACGGCCAAGTCGATCGAGCTGTCGCCGGAGGCCCGTGGGGCGCTCGGCGTCGAGGGTGAGCGCCTGACCCCGGACGAGGTCATCAGCGCGATCCTTCGCGCGCCGGTCGACCTCCTCTGGAACGGCGGCATCGGGACGTACGTCAAGGGCACGAGCGAGGACTCGGCAGACGTGGGTGACCGCGTCAACGACGGCCTCCGCATCGACGGCGCGGAACTTCGGTGTCGCGTCGTCGGCGAAGGCGGCAACCTCGGTTTCACGCAGCTCGGACGCATCGAGTACGCGATGCGGGGCGGACGGATCAACACCGACTTCATCGACAACTCGGGTGGCGTCGATTGCTCGGACCACGAGGTGAACCTGAAGATCCTGCTCGGGCTCGCGCTCCGTCGTGGCTCGTTGTCGATGGACGAGCGGAACCGGCTCCTGCACGACGTGACCGAGGACGTCGTCCGGCACGTGCTGTACGACAACTTCCTGCAGGCGCAGATCCTGTCGCAGGAGGCGCAGCTCTCTGCGGGCAGGATGGAGGCGTACGAGGATCTGATGCAGGGCCTCGAGGCCGAGGGTCTGGTCGACCGCGCGCTCGAGTTCCTGCCCACGACCGAGGAGATGTCGGAGCGTCGGCGCGCCGGGCGCGGGCTGACGCGGCCGGAGCTCGCGGTCCTCCTGGCCTACGCGAAGCAGAGCGTGACGAACGCGCTGCTCGCGTCGACGCTGCCGGACTCGAGCTACCTCGAGCAGGACGCCCGCGCCTACTTCCCGCCGCCCGTCGTCGAGCGGTTCGGAGCGCTCGTCTCGGAGCATCCGCTCCGTCGCGAGCTGGTGGCGACGCTCGTCTCCAACGACGTCGTGAACTCGCAGGGCATCACGTTCGTGTCACGTCTGGCCGCCGAGACGGGCGCCGAGCCGTCCGACGTCGTCCGCGCGTACCGGATCGCGCGCGACGTGACCGACGCGGTCGGTCGGTGGGAGGCGATCGAGACCTTGGTCGGCACCGTCGCGCCCGCCGTGCTCGACGAGCTGATGGCCGGCGTCGACCAGCTCGTCGAGACCGTCGCGCGTTGGTACCTGGGCCACGCCCCGGGCCGGCTCGGGCGCGCGATCGAAGCCGACCGCGAGCCGTTCCAGCGCTTCGCCGAGGTGGCGCCGACCGTCGCCTCGGACGCGTGGCGGCACGACCGCGAGCGCGAGGCGTGGCGCCTCCTCGACGCGGGCGTCCCGGAGGACGTGGCGCGCCGGCACGCGTTCCAGCCGGCGCTGGCCTACGGGCCCGCGGCGGTCGCCGTCGGGCGCGAGACCGACGCCGCGATCGAGGACGTCGCCCGCGCGTTCTCGTTGATCGGGGAGGCCGTGTACCTCGACTGGCTCGAGTCCAGGCTCGCGGCCATCACGGCGACGTCCCGGTGGCAGCGGTGGGCGGTCCAGGCGACCTCCGAGGACCTGCAGCTCGTCCGTCGTCAGCTCGCCGAGCGCGTGCTCGCGCAGGCGGGCGACCGAACGGTCGACGAGGCGATCGGGTCGTTCCTCGGCGAGCACGCCGACGCCTTCGACCGGCTGGCGCGCTTCATGCGGCGCCTGTCCAGCGAGGAGACCCCGGACATCGCGGCCATGACCGTGGCCGTTCGGAAGGTCCGTTCGATCCTGGACTGAGCAGCGCCGCCTAGGCGTCCCCGCGACGACCCGACCCGCGACGGTTCGCCGTCCTCGCTAGGATGGCGCCGTGGCAACCGGACCGATCCGCGCGGGAATCATCGTCGTGCTCGTGGCGGTCGGCGCCGCGATCATCTCGCAGTATCCGGATTCGTCGACCCAGCGGAGCGCGGCCGGGACGTCGCCGACATCGTCGCCGTCGCCCAGCGCGACGCAGACGAACACCGGGACGGGCACCGGCACCGGGCAGCAGTCGCCGGAGCCGGCGCAGGGCGTCAAGGTCGCCGTCTACAACGGCACGTTCCAGACCGGACTCGCGGCCGACGTCGCCGATCGGATGACGAAGAAGGGCTACCGCATCAACCCCGAAACATCGATCGCCGACGCACCCGACAAGCCGGTGGATCTCACGACGGTCTACTTCGTGACCCCGGCCGACAAGGACGCCGCGCAGACGATCGCGGACTCGTTCTTCGACAAGCTGCCGGACCCCCCGAAGGTGGAGCGACTGCCCGACAACGCGGCGGTTCCGAAGGGCGTGCAGGTCGCCGTGTACGTCGGCCTCGACTACGTCAATTCGTAGCCGCGTCGACTCCCTCCGCCGGGGCGCTTCCTCCTCGGGCATCCTGCTCGACTTCGACGGGTCTCTGTCCTCGATCGTCGACCGTCCGGAGCTCGCGGTCGCTGCGCCCGGTGCGGCCGATGCGCTCGCCGCGGTCGTCAACCGGTACCGGGTCGTGGCGATCGTCTCGGGGCGCCGATCGGAGGACCTCGCCGCGCTGCTCCGCGTCGACGGCCTGACGTTCCTCGGCCTCTACGGGATGGAGGGGCTCGCGGCCGACCTGGCCGACGCGGTCGCCCCCCTCGTCGAACGCGTGGCCGACGTGGTGCCGGGCGCCCGCGTCGAGCACAAGGTCGCCTCGCTCGCGGTGCACTACCGGCAGTCGCCCGATCCCGCCCTCGCGCGACGGACGTTGCTCCGACCGCTCGAGGAGATCGCGTCCCAGAACGAGCTCACCGTGATCGAGGGCAAGATGGTCCTCGAGCTCGTTCCGCGGGAGCACCCGCAGAAGGGGGGCGCGGTGGCGCGGACCCTCGGGGAGTACGAGCTCGAGGGAGCGTTGTTCGCCGGTGACGACCTCGCCGATCTCGACGCATTCGATGCGCTGGACCGGGCGCGCGAACGCGGCGTCGCGACGCTGAAGGTCGCGGTGCGGAGCGCCGAGGCGCCCGTGGTGCTGCTCGATCGCGCGGACCTCGTCGTCGAGGGGCCCGCCGGCCTCGTCGAGCTGCTCCGTCAGCTGGTCTGAGCGGCGCGCGGCCGTCGGCGTGCGCGCTCGAGATCCTCGAGCTGCGCGCGGACCCAGCGCTCGGGCGGATTCGACAGGACGAGCCGCGATAGACCGCGGGAGCGGCGCGCCCGCTCGTCGTGCGACATCTCGAGCCCCTCGAGCAGCGCGTCGGCCATCTCGCTGCAGTCGAACGGGTTCACCGGGACCGCGTACCGACCGAGCCGGAAGTACGCACCGGCGTTCCTCGAGAGCACGAGCACGCCGTGCCTGCGGTTGAGCAGCGGCCCCTCCATCGCCACCAGGTTCATCCCGTCGTAGATCGGGTTCACGAACAGGACGTCGTAGATCCCGTACGCGGCCACGGCGCCGATGTAATCGTCCTTGACGCGCACCTCGATCGGCGTCCATCCGTCCTCGCCGAACGCGGCGTTGATGCGCTCGGCCTCGGCGACGCACTGCTCCGCGTACGCGCGGTACTCCTCGACCTCGGTGCGCGACGGGGAGAGCAGCGCCAGGAATCTGACGCGCCCCCGCCAGTTGGGGTGCTTCTGCAGGAAGAGTTCGAACGCCTGGAACCCTCGAACGATGTTCTTGGTGAGCTCGAGCCGGTCGACGCGAAGGATCAGGCGCTGGTCGCCGCGCCATCGATTGAGCCGCCGGCGGAGCCCGGCGACCTCCGGCGTCGCCGCCACCTCGCGCATCGGGCCGGCCTCGACCGAGATCGGATGGATCTTGACGGCGATCTCGCGTCCCTCGGTCAGCACGCGGGAGCGCGCGAGGTCGGCCCGGACGCCCGAGAGCGATCGCGCCGACGACAGGAAGTTGTCCGCCCACAGCTCGGAGTGGAACCCGAGGACGTCGGCGCCCAGCATCCCGCGGAGCACGCCCTCTCGGATCTTCGCGGGGAGGATCCGCATGTACGTGAGGCCCGCGATGGCGGTGTGCGAGAAGTGCGCGATCAGCGCCGACGGCCGCAGCTCGCGCAGGAACCGTGGAACGAGCGCGAGCTGGTAGTCCTGGATCAGGAAGACCGGCTCGTGCGCGAGGCGGCTCGCCTCGTCGTCGAGCGCGGCCGCGAACGTCCGGTTCACCTCGACGTAGTGCTCCCACGCCCGGTCCGTGTCGTCGTCGAACGACGGCACGAGCGGCGTATCCCAGAGATAGTGGTGGACGAACCACAGGATGCCGTTCGAGATCCGGTTGTAGTAGTCGTCGTACACGTCCGGCGGGATGTCGAGGTACCGGACGCGGTACGACGAACCGAAGTCCTTCATGTCGACGCGCCCGTCCTGCGTCCGGACCAGCTCGCGGTCGACGTCCGACATCGCGGCGGCGACCCAGACGCCCTCCGCCGCCTGCAGCGCGCCGAGGAGCGCCGTCACCAAGCCGCCCGAGCCGCGCCTCGGCGTCAGCGACCCGTCCGTCTCGCGTTCGAACGTGACCGGACCGCGATTGGACGCGACGATCAGCGGGGCGTCGAGCGCGGTCACGCGATCCTCGCCATGACGTCGAGGTAGTCCTCGATCTCGCGGAGCGTCAGGAACCGATCCCGGACGCGCTCGCGCGCCGCCTCGCCGAGCCGCTCACGAAGGTCGGGGTCGTGGAACAGCGCGATCGTCCGTGCGGCGCAGGACTCGGTCGAGTCCACCAAGAACCCGGTTTCGCCGTCCTCGATCTGCAAGCGGATGCCCCCGACGTCGCCGCCCACGACGGGCTTGCCCTTCCACATACCCTCCGCGACGACCAGGCCGAAGCCCTCGCGCAGGGACTTCTGCACCACGACGCCCGATGCGCGCTGGAACGCGTTCACCTCGAGGTCGCCGATGCCGTCGAGGTTCGTCAGCAGATGGACGTCGGGATCGCCCCTGGCATGCTGCGCGGTGAGCTCGAGGTAGTGCATGCCCTCCGGGTCGTCGTCGGCCATCGACCCGACCATCAGCAGCTGCATGCCGGGAACGGCGTCGCGCACGAGCCGGTACGCATCGATGACCCCGAGCGGGTCCTTCCACGGGTCGAACCGGGAGACCTGCGTCATGAGCGGGCGGTCGATGTCGATCCCGTGGTGCTGCACGATCCCGAGGACCATGTCCGGCGTCACGTCGTTGTTCTTGTTCGACAACGGATCGATCGACGGCGGCACGAACGCGAGCGCCGGCCGCGTGAGCCCCGGCTGCGCGAACTCCCGCATCGTGAAGATCGCCGCGTCGAAGCGGTCGACGAGCGGCTCGAAGAACGCCCAGACCGGCTCGAACGGCGACGACAGGTCGATGTGGCAGCGCCACATCCATCGCCCGGTCCGGCGGCCCGCGTCCTCGAGGACGGTCAGCAGACCGGCCGGCTGGGGATCGTGGACCACGACGAAGTCGAACCCCTCGCTCAGATGGGCCGCGTTGTCGGCGATGCGCTCCCAGTAGACGCGCTGCATCTCCCGCGTCCACGCGACATCGGCGCCCTGGAGCGCGTTGTGCACGGCCTTCGTGATGTTGAAGTACTCCTCGCTCCCCTGGACGAGCGCCCACTCGGCGTCGATGCCGAGGTCTCGCATCAACGGGATCTGCGCGTGGAGCAGCTCCGCGACGCCTCCGCCGAACGACGTGCTGTTGATGTGCAGGACGCGGGCGCCCTCGAACGCGCGGGCCGCGCTTCGAAGGCGCTCTACGGCATCGGCCCCGGCCGAGTCGCGGTAGTCCTCGACGTGCTTGATCGCGAGCGGAACGCGGGGGAGCACGCGCCGAGTGTATCGGCCGGCGGAGGGCCGTTTCCGTGGTTGCGCCCCGCTGCTATCCCGCGCCCTCGCCGGCTCGATCGCGGGCCGTGCGTTGACACCGGTGCGAGGCGGTCCCTACCCTCGCTCCGGGAGGTCCTCCGTGCTCAAGATCTCGCAGAAGCTCGAGTACGCCATGCGCGCGATGATCGAGCTCGCGGCGCGCAAGGACGAGGCGTCGCTCGTTCCCGCGCGAGAGATCGCCGAGGCGCAGCAGATCCCTCTCCGCTTCCTCGAGCAGCAGCTCGGCGCGCTCCACAAGGCCGGGCTGGTACAGAGCTCGCGCGGCGCGGGCGGCGGATGCCGGATCGCGAAGCCTCCGTCCGAGATCCGTGTCGCCGACATCGCCGACGCGATCGAGGGCCAGCTGTTTCCGATGTTCTGTCTCGAGCCCTCGGATCACACGTGCTTCGCCGACTCGGCGTGCGGGCTGCAGGGGTTCTGGGCCGACGTCGCCGTGGCGATCCAGCGGGTCTTCGAGGAGACCACGGTGGCCGACCTGCTCGAGCGGCATCGCGGGTCGACGCCGGTCGGCGTTCGGCCGGTCTTCTCGACGGGTCAGCTGCTCGGCCGGCTGAACTGAGGCCGGACGCGAACGGACCGGCCGCGGGCGGCCGGTCCGGGTGGAGCACCGGGCGAGGCGACAGGGGCCGCGCCCGGACACGCCATGCTGCTGGAAGTACCGCTCAGGAGGCCTTTCCGAGGATCCGCATGACCTTGGTCCCGCAGACCGGGCACTGACCCTGCGCCGCCTTGCGGCCGTTCTTGAGCGTGACCTCCTGACCCTCGAACTCACGCTTGGTGCGGCACTTCACACAGTAGGCCTCGTACGTGGCCATCCCGACTCCTTTCGTCCCCGTGGCCCCTCGATCGCCTCCGCCCCCGAACCTCGTCCGGAAACGCTTCGAGGCCGCCCACCAGGCGACCTCGTAGGCACGATGCTGGTGCCTCCCAGGCACGGATGCAAGCACTCGGAGCCGGCTTCCGAGCGCGCGCCGCGCCCGCTCGCACCCGCTCGATGCGACCGCATACGATGCGCGGACCACGCATCCGAGGGGGCTTGGAGCACGATGACGGACGTCCAGCAGAACATCGACGCCCTGCTGTCGGAGGACCGGGTCTTCGAGCCGCCGGCCGGGTTCGCCGATCGCGCGATCGTCAAGGACCCGTCGATCTACGACCGTGCCGCCGCCGATCCCGAGGCGTTCTGGGCCGACCAGGCGGACCGCCTGTCGTGGTTCCGCCGCTGGGACGCCGTCATGGAGTGGACGCCGCCGTGGGTGAAGTGGTTCGTCGGCGGCACGCTCAACGCGTCGTACAACTGCCTCGACCGGCACTTCGAGGCCGGGGGAGGCGACAAGGTCGCGTACCACTGGATCGGCGAGCCCGGCGATTCGCGGACGATCACGTACGGCGAGCTTCTGGCGGACGTGTGCCGCCTGGCGAACGGGCTCCGCTCGCTCGGCGTGCGCAAGGGCGACCGGGTTGCGATCTACATGGGGATGGTCCCGGAGCTTCCCGTCGCGATGCTCGCGTGCGCGCGCATCGGCGCTGCGCACTCGGTGGTGTTCGGCGGGTTCTCCTCCGAGGCGCTCCGCGACAGGATCAACGACGCCGGCGCCAAGGTGCTCATCACGCAGGACGGAGGCTACCGACGCGGCGCGGAGGTGCGGCTCAAGGCCAACGCCGACGCCGCCCTCGCCGAGACGCCGACGATCGAGCACGTCGTGACCGTTCGGCGGACCGGCACGGAGCATCCGCACGTCGCCGGTCGTGACGTCTGGTACCACGAGCTGGTCGAGGATCAGCCGCCGACGTGCGAGCCCGAGCACATGGACGCCGAGGACCCGTTGTACCTGCTGTACACGAGCGGCACGACCGGCAAGCCGAAGGGCATCGTCCACACGACCGGCGGCTATCTCACCGGCGTGACGGCGACGCACCGGATGATCTTCGACATCCACGAGGACGACGTGTACTGGTGCGCGGCCGACATCGGCTGGGTGACGGGGCACTCGTACATCGTCTACGGGCCGCTCGCGAACCACACGACGGGGATCCTGTACGAGGGTGCTCCGGACTGGCCCGACAAGGACCGTCTCTGGGACATCGTGGAGCGCTTCAAGGTCACGATCCTGTACACCGCGCCGACCGCGATCCGCGCGTTCATGCGCTGGGGCACGGAGCACGTCGAGAAGCACGATCTGTCCTCGCTGCGCCTGCTCGGATCGGTCGGCGAGCCGATCAATCCGGAGGCGTGGGTCTGGTACTGGAAGGTGATCGGCGGAGGCCGCTGTCCCGTCGTGGACACGTGGTGGCAGACGGAGACAGGCGCCATCATGATCACGCCGCTGCCGGGCATCACCACGCTCAAGCCGGGCTCGGCGACGCTGCCGTTCCCCGGTGTCGAGGCCGATATCCTCGACGCGGCCGGGAACGCCGTGCCGCCGGGCGGCGGCGGATTCCTCGTCCTCACGCATCCGTGGCCGTCGATCGCGCGGACGATCTGGGGCGATCCGGACCGGTACGTCTCGACGTACTTCTCGCAGTTCGGACCCGAGACCTACGTCGCGGGCGACGGCGCCCGACGGGACGAGGACGGGTACTTCTGGCTGCTCGGGCGGCTCGACGACATCATGAACGTCGCCGGACACCGCCTCTCGACGTTCGAGATCGAGAGCGCGCTCGTCGACGATCCGAAGGTCGCCGAGGCGGCGGTCGTGTCGCGGCCCGACGACCTCGTCGGTGAGGCGATCGTGGCGTTCGTCACGCTCAAATCGGGGTTCGAGGGGGACGACGCCGTCGCGCTTGAGCTCCGCGAGCACGTGTCGGCAAAGATCGGCAAGATAGCCCGACCGCACGGCATCATCTTCACCGACGACCTGCCGAAGACGCGCTCCGGCAAGATCATGCGACGGCTGCTGCGCGACGTCGCGCAGGGCCGGCCGCTCGGCGACGTGACCACGCTCGCCAACGCCGAGGTCGTCGAGCAGATCCACGGCATGGTCGAGTCTGGCGCCGGCGGAGACGAGGCGTAGTGCACGTCGAGCTCACGTCCGCCGAGCGCGAGATCGTCCGCTGGGCGCGGGTGGCTCGGCTCGCGACCGTCGGCGACGACGGCCGGCCGCACGTCGTTCCGGTCAGCCCGGTGCTCGACGGAGACCTCCTCCTGTTCGCGACGGACGAAGAGAGCGCGAAGGTCCGGAACCTGCGGCGCAATCCGCACGTGACGCTGGTGTTCGACGACTACGTCGAGGACTGGAGCCGGCTGCGCGCCGTGATGATCCGCGGTACGGCTCGCGTCCTCGATCACGGTCCCGAATGGAACCGCGTCCGCTCGCTGTTGTACGGAAAGTTCCAGCAGTACCAGGCCGTCGCGCCGATCGAGCCCGGACGGACCGTCATCGTCGAGGTCGAGATCGAGTCGATCTCGGAATCGGGCGCCTGAGCGGCGGGTTCGCCCCTGTGGGCGGCTTGCCATCCGCCCGTTCGGCTCGCTAGCATGCCTTAGCACTCACTGGCTGCGAGTGCTAGCAGTCGGCAGCCACGGCTGAGAGGTCGCCTCGGGCGGCCACCACGGACGGACAGGAAAGAGAGGAGAAGGGATGGCAGCGAAGCTCATCACCTTCGACGAGGACGCGCGCCGGTCGCTCGAGCGCGGCATGGACCAGTTGGCCAACGCCGTGAAGATCACGCTCGGGCCGAAGGGCCGCAACGTGGTCCTCGAGAAGAAGTGGGGCGCGCCCACGATCACCAACGACGGCGTCTCGATCGCCAAGGAGATCGAGCTCGAGGACCCCAACGAGAGGATCGGCGCCGAGCTCGTCAAGGAGGTCGCCAAGAAGACGGACGACGTGGCCGGTGACGGAACCACGACGGCCACCGTCCTCGCGCAGGCGATCGTCAAGGAGGGTCTGCGCAACGTCGCCGCCGGGGCCAACCCGATGGGCCTCAAGCGCGGCATCGAGCGGGCCGTCGAGCTCGCCGTCGAGAGCATCAAGAACCAGAGCAAGGAGGTCGAGGCCAAGGAGGAGATCGCCCACGTCGGCGCCATCTCCGCGGCGGACCCCGAGATCGGCGAGATGATCGCCGAGGCCGTCGACAAGGTCGGCAAGGACGGCGTCATCACCGTCGAGGAGTCGAACACCTTCGGCATGGAGCTCGACCTCGTCGAGGGCATGCGGTTCGACAAGGGCTACATCTCCCCCTACTTCGTCACCGACTCCGAGCGCATGGAGGCGGTGCTCGACGAGCCGTACATCCTGATCGCCAATTCCAAGATCTCGGCGGTCAAGGACCTGCTCCCGGTTCTCGAGAAGGTCATGCAGACGGGCAAGCCGCTGCTGATCATCGCCGAGGACGTCGAGGGCGAGGCGCTCGCCACGCTCGTCGTCAACAAGATCCGGGGCACGTTCCGGAGCGCGGCCGTCAAGGCGCCGGGCTTCGGCGACCGCCGCAAGGCCATGCTGCAGGACATCGCGATCCTCACGGGCGGCCAGGTCATCTCCGAGGAGGTCGGCCTCAAGCTCGAGAACGCGACGCTCGACCTGCTCGGTCAGGCCCGCAAGGTCGTCGTGACGAAGGACGACACCACGGTCGTCGAGGGCAACGGCAAGGACGAGGACATCAAGGGCCGCGTCAACCAGATCAAGGCCGAGATCGACAAGACCGACTCCGACTACGACCGCGAGAAGCTCCAGGAGCGCCTGGCGCGCCTGTCGGGCGGCGTGGCGGTCATCAAGGTCGGGGCCGCGACCGAGGTCGAGCTCAAGGAGAAGAAGCACCGCATCGAGGACGCGGTCCAGTCGACCAAGGCGGCCGTCGAGGAGGGCGTCGTGCCGGGTGGCGGCGTCGCGCTGCTGAACGCGCAGGCCGCGCTCGACAAGGTCGACCTCGAGGGCGACGAGGCCACCGGATCGGCGATCGTCCGCAAGGCGCTCGAGGAGCCGGTCAAGCAGATCGCGCACAACGCCGGGCTCGAGGGCGGCGTGGTCGTCGAAAAGGTCCGGTCGCTCGACCAGGGCTGGGGCCTCAACGCCGCGACCGGCGAGTACGAGGACCTGTTCAAGGCCGGCGTCATCGACCCGACCAAGGTCACGCGCTCGGCGCTGCAGAACGCCGCGTCGATCGGGGCCCTGTTCCTCACGACCGAGGCGGTCGTGGCCGAGAAGCCCGAGAAGGAGAAGGCGCCGGCCATGCCGGGCGGCGGCGACATGGACTTCTAGGCGGTGGTCTGCCGGGCGGCCTCCACAGGACCGCCACAAACGAGATCGAACCGGTCGGGGGACTCCGACGAAGTACCGACGAGGAGCCCCCCTCTCTCCGGCGAGAAGGGCCCCGGGGGAGACATCCCCGGGGCCCTTCGCCACGTCTCGGCCCCTTCGCCGCGCATGGGACAATCCGGCCGTGCTCGGCTCCCCGACGCTCGATGCCCTGCAGGCGTGGTTCGCACCGCTCGACCGCGTGGTGGTCGCCTACTCGGGCGGAACGGACTCGACGCTCGTCGCGGCGGTCGCGGCGCGCGCGCTCGGCGATCGGTCGGTCGCGGTGACGGCGGTCTCCCCGTCCCTGCCGCCCGGCGAGCTCGACGAGGCGCGATCCGTCGCACGCGAGCTGGGGATCACGCATCGGACGGTTCGGACACGCGAGACGGACAAGGCCGACTACCTCACGAACGGCGTCGACCGCTGCTACCACTGCAAGACCGAGCTCTACGACGTGCTCGGCGTCGTCGCCGAGGAGGCGGGCGGTGCGACGGTCGTCTCGGGCGCGAACCTCGACGACCTGGGGGACTTCCGCCCGGGCCTTCGAGCGGCGGAGGAGCACGGCGTCCGGCACCCGCTCGTCGAGGTCGGACTCTCGAAGGCCGATGTTCGGATCGCGGCGAAGGAGCTCGGCGTCCCGACGTGGGACAAGCCGGCGTCGGCGTGTCTGTCGTCTCGGATCGCGTTCGGGGTGAGGATCAGCGTGGAGGAGCTGTCGAGGGTCGGCCGGGCGGAACGCGTCTTGAAGGATCTCGGCTTCCGGCAGTGTCGGGTCCGCGTCCACGGCGATCTCGTCCGCATCGAGGTCGAGCCGGCCGACGTCGCCCGGCTCGCCGAGCCCGGTCTCCGCGATCGCGTCGTGGAGGCGGTCGCGGCGCTCGGGTACCGCTACGTCACGTTGGACCTGCAGGGGTTCCGGTCGGGATCGATGAACCCCGGACCGCAGTGAGCAGATTCCATCTCACGTTCCCGCAGCACCTCATCGACGAGCCGCTGATCTACGACCTCGGCCGCGAGTTCCACGTCGTCACGAACATCCGTCGAGCGAACGTTGAGGAGAACGTCGCCTGGGTGATCGTGGAGTTGACGGGTGACGACGCCGAGATCGCGCGAGCCGTCCGGTGGCTCGCCGAGCGGGGCGTGGAGATCGATCGCATTCCCGAGGACGGCTGATGCACGAGGAGCGGATCGCGATCCGGTGGCGGGACATGGACGCGTACGGCCACGTCAACAACGGCGTGTATCTCAACTACCTCGAGGAGGCGCGCGACCGGTGGGTCCTCGAGGTCCTCGGTGAGCTCGCCGACACGTGGGATTTCGTTCTGGCTCGCGTGGCGATCGATTTCCGGAACGAGCTCAAGCAGGACGACGGCGAGATCGTGGTCCGGTGCGGGCTCGACTCGATCGGGCGGTCATCGGTCCGGACTCGGGAGGAGATCCGGAAAGCGGACGGCACGCTCTCGGCCGAGGCACAGGCGGTGATCGTTCCGCGGGACCCCGCGACCGGCCGATCGCGGCCGTTGAGCGACGAGGAGCGCGCCGCGCTCGAGCGCTCGGCCGGTTCGGCGACCTAGCTGGACGCCCCGATGATCCGGCGGCCGTGCACGAAGTGGTCGGCGTACCACCCGTCGCCGACCCACATGATCGTCACGCCGCCGGGCGAGCTCGACGAGTCGATCGCCCACCCGTTGCCGACGTACGTGTCGACGTGGTCGACGCGCCCGTCCCCGTCGCCGTCGTAGAACAGCAGGTCGCCGGCCTTCAGATCGCTCCACCGCACGCGCCCGCCGGTGGACGCCATGTCGGTCGACGTCCTCTGCGCGAGTGACCATCCCACATACGGCCGCGGCGGATCCCATGTGCCGTCGACGGCCTTCATCACCCACCAGGTCAGGCCCGAGCAATCGAAGCCGCCGATCGGTTGCGCGCCGCAGCAGTAGCCCGTCGAGGTGGGCTCGTCCCATTCGCCGCCCCACACGTACGGATAGCCGACGAACCGGATGCCCCATTTCACGATCGCCTGCTTCTTCGGTCCGAGGTTCGGCAGCTCGATGTCGCCGTAGTCGGAGAGGTAATCGGCCATGTACGACGGCATCGTCGCGGCGCGGTACAGCGACCAGGCGACCTCGGACCTCGGAAGCGGGGAGTTCGGAAGGACGTCCAGCGACTCGTCGCCGTGGTTGTACCGAAGGCCGATACGCATGCCGATCAGCAGCGTTCCCCAGCCGTGCGGAACGTGGAACCTCGTGCCGTCACGCAGGTGGATCCGCGCGGCCGCGGCGGCGAGCGGCCCGAGCCCGACCGCCTTCACGAGCGCGAAGTGCGCCTCGCGCGTCGTCACCGGGTCGGTCGGCCGGACGTTGCCGTCGTCGTCCGTCTGCAGCCATCCGAGGTTCACGGCGACGTTGACGTACGGGAAGAACGCGTTCGTCGACGACATGTCGCGAAACGTCAGCGACTCGTCCGGCGTCTCGCTCCTCGCGAACGCGCGCACGATCGCGCGCGCGAACAGGCGTCGAGACTCGAGCTTGTCGGGCTGGAACGCGAACGTGCCGTCGTCGGCCGCGTCCCAGTCGCGCATCCACCGGTGCTCGCCGCCGACGTAATCGATCGCGGTCTTGGCCCAGTAGCGGTTCGAGACGTCCGACCACGTGACGGTCGTCGCCGCCCGCGCGAGCGGGGCGACGGACAGGATCGGGATTCCGGAGCCGCGCTCGCCCTGCTGCGAGACGGCGCGGCGTCCGCTCCCCTCCGCGGCGTGCGCGAACGGCGCCTGCGCGACGAACGCGCAGACCAGGAGGGCAAGCGAAGCGCCTGTGAGGCGCCGCAGGGGCCGCGACGGTGCCATACTGCCTCCTCGGCGGTCGGCCCGCGCGCCTTGAGTTCCGGCGCCGGGGCCGCGCCGCGCGAAGCGAGCACCCTACCGCCGAGCCCGGAGAAGGTGTCAAGCGCGCTCCGCGGGGAAGGTCGGGACGTGCGGTAGCCTTCGTCGCCGAGCCGGTCGGGCGGCCGGGCTATCGGAACGACGGAGGGCGCGGATGTTCGGGTGGACCTACCTCGATGCGACCGGAGCGGAGCTCGGCGCGTCGCAGACGTTCGCCGACGCCGAGGCGGCCGAGGCGTGGATCAGCGAGTCGTGGCCGGACCTCCTCGCGAACGGCGTCGAACAGGTCGCGCTGCACGATCACACGCACGACCGACGCGTGTACCGGATGGGTCTCGGCGCCGAGTAGCGCCGCCCTCCGCTCAGTCGGCCGGTCCCTGCCGCCGGACCTCCTCCACGCGGGCGAGCGCGTCGCGGAGACCCGCCAGCCATTCGTCCTGATGCTCGGCGACGAGACGGACGCACCACGCGAGCGCGTGGCTCCTCGATCGGGCGACGCCCGCCTCGACGAGCGTGTCGAGGACGCGCCGCTCGGACATCCGAAGGCGCGTCATCGCCGGCACCGAGAGCGTCGTGAACGCACGCTCGACCCCGCCGCACCGGGCCGCCCACGAGATCTTCCGTCCGAACCGGCGCTCGGCCTCGTCGGCGATCGTCATGCGGCGTCCGCGCGTGTCCTCGCGGAATCCGGCGATCCTCGCATCCCGGGCGGCCGCGCGTGCCTCCTCGTCGGCGTCGGCGGGAAGGTCCGGCTCGCCGAGCGTTCCCGTGACGAGGATCTCGTCACGATCGGCCACGACCTCCGGCGCCTCCTCGAACCAGTCCGCAGGCACCCGACCGGCGAACCATCCGAGTAGCTGCTGCTCGTCCATGCGGACCTGGCCTCCTCGAATCCGATTACAAGTAATCATGTAATCGATTCGCCGAACCGTCAAGGCCTCGTCGAGCAGGTTCGTCAGCCGAGGTAGGTCGTCGGATCCTCCATGAAGTCGTCCCGGCAGCCCTTCGAGCAGAAGTAGTAGGTGGTGCCCTCGAGCTCGTAGCGCCATTCCGCGGTCGCGGGGTCGACCTCCATCCCGCACACCGGGTCGATCTCGAGCCCACCGGTCGCCTGGTCCATCGCCCCTCACCTCGTCCGTCGGTCGCCGCGTCGGCGCGAGGATACGCTCGACCGGCCCGTCGGCCGGTGCGAGACTCCGACCACCGACCGGAAGGGGAACCGATGCTCGCATCCGATTCGCGACGGTCGACGCCCGCCGGACCCGTCCTGATGATCGTCGGCGGGGCCGTCATCGCGCTCGGATGTCTGCTGCCGTGGTTCGAGCTCCGCGCCAACCCCGCGCGGTTGGGCGGCACCGGCGGCGAGATCTCCCGGTCGGTCCGCGGGACGGCGACGTCGGACGGGACGCTGTTCCTCGTGATCGGCGTCGTCGTGCTCGTGCTCGGCGCCGTCGCGTTCGTCGTTCCGGGTTCGGGGCCGCGGTTCGCGATGGCGTTGGTGGCGGCGCTCGGCGCGTTCTTCGTCGGTGGGTTCGCTCTGTACGAC
>JBKPTC010000108.1:0-35600 GCA_046735355.1 bacterium | reverse complement strand
CCCTTCCGAGATCGAGTGCCGGCGGGCGGCCCGCCACGGTTCCGAGCACGACCTCGCCGAACTCCGACCCGCCGAGCTCGGCGAACGTCTCGCCGAGGACGTAGACCGCATCGCCGGCACGGACGAACCCCGACGGCAGGGCCAGACGGTGATCCTCGAGGAGGCCGAGCATGCCGACGACGGCGGTCGGCCAGATCGCCGATCCGGCAGACTCGTTGTAGAAGCTCACGTTGCCGCCGGTCACCGGCGTCTCGAACGCCCGGCACGCGTCGGCCATCCCGCGGATCGACTCGGCGAACTGCCACATCACCTCGGGGCGCTCGGGGTTGCCGAAGTTCAGGCAGTTGGTGATCGCGAGCGGCGTGGCCCCCGAGACGGCGACGTTCCGAGCCGCCTCGGCGACCGCGTGCGCCGCGCCGAGGTACGGATCGAGCGAGCCGAACCGGCCTTTGCCGTCGCTCGACAGTGCGAGCGCCTTCAGGCCGCCGTCGATGCGAACGATCGCCGCGTCCGATCCCGGCCCGCGCACGGTGCCGCCCTGGACGATCCAGTCGTACTGCTCCCAAACCGAGCGCTTGCTCGCGACGTTCGGCGAGGAGAGGACCTCGAACAGCGCGTCGCCGGGCGAGGCCGGCGGCGTCGCGAACGTCGGATCGTCCTCGACGACCGCCTCTCGTCCCGACGGCGGCGACATCGGGCGGTGATACTCCGGCCCCTCGTCCGCGAGCGAGCGAGCCGGCACGTCGGCGACGACCGCGCCGCGCATCGTGACGCGGAGACGGCCGCCCCGCGACAGGCGCCCGACGACGGCCGACGCGAGCCCCCACCGGTCGCAGACCGACCGGACGTCCTCGAGACGCTCCGGCGCCACGAGGGCGAGCATCCGCTCCTGCGACTCGCTCGTCAGGATCTCGAACGCCTCGAGGTTCGGCTCGCGGAGCGGTACGGCGTCGAGCTCGAGCTTGGCGCCGAGGCCGGCCCGGGCCGCGGACTCGCTCACCGCGCACGTGATGCCGGCGCCGCCGAGGTCCTGCAGTCCCTCGAGCAGATCGCGGTGAACCAGCTCGAGCGACGCCTCGATCAGCAGCTTCTCGGCGAACGGGTCGCCGATCTGCACGCTCGGCCTGCTCTCCTCCGAGCCCTCGTCGAGCGTCCGAGAGGCCAGCACGGACACGCCGCCGATGCCGTCGCGGCCGGTCGCAGCACCGAACAGCAGGAGCAGCGACCCCTCGTCCACCCGACGAGCGGACGTCATCAGCTCGTCCGCCGGCGCGACGCCGACGCACATCACGTTGACCGTCGGGTTGGCGGAGTGCACGTCGGCGAACGCGATCTCCCCGCCGACCGTCGGAACGCCGATGCAGTTGCCGTAGCCCCCGATCCCCGAGATCACGCCGCCGAAGAGCCATCGGTTGCGCTCGTCGTCGAGCGGCCCGAACCGCAGCGGATCGAGCAGCGCGATCGGCCGTGCGCCCATCGAGATGATGTCGCGCACGATGCCGCCGACGCCCGTGGCGGCGCCCTGGTACGGCTCGATCGCGCTCGGATGCGAGTGCGATTCCATCTTGAACACGACCGCGAGCCCGTCGCCGATGTCGACGGCGCCGGCGTCCTGCCCGGGACCGACCAGTACGCGGGGTCCCTCGGTCGGCAGCGTGCGCAGATGGCTCTTCGACGACTTGTACGAGCAGTGCTCCGACCACATCGCGCCGTACATGGCGAGCTCGGTCGGATTCGGGTCGCGGCCGAGCGTCGACCGGATCCGCTCGAACTCCTCGTCCGTCAGGCCGAGCGCACGGTGCAGCGGTTCGGGCACCTACACCCTCGCGAGCGCCGCCGACAGCAGCGACGCGAACAGCGGTTGGCCGCCGGTCGGACCGACGTCGGGGTCGACGGCGTGTTCCGGATGCGGCATTAGGCCGACGACGTTTCCCGCCGCGTTGCGGACACCGGCGATCGAGCCGGCGCTGCCGTTGACGTCGTACGCGGGGTCGAGCTCGCCCTTCGGCCCGCAGTACCGGAACACCACGAGGCCCTCCTCGTCGAGCCGGCGCAGCTCGTCCCTCGACGCGATGAACTGGCCTTCGCCGTGCTTGACCGGGATGCGAAGCACCTCGCCGGGAACGAGGCCGTGCGTGAGCGACGACGCCGTCGTCTCGACGCGGACCTCGACCGGCCTGCAAACGAAGCGCAGCCGCGCGTTGCGGATCAGCGCGCCCGGCAACAGCCCGGCCTCGCAGAGGATCTGGAAGCCGTTGCAGATCCCGAGCACCGGCCCGCCCGACGCGGCGAAGCGACGAACCTCGCCCATCACCGCCGCGAACCGAGCGATCGCGCCCGTCCGGAGGTAGTCGCCGTACGAGAACCCACCCGGAAGGATCACCGCGTCGACGCGGCGAAGATCCTCGTCCGCGTGCCACAGCGCGACGGGTTCGCCGCCCATGCGCCCGACGGCGCGGAGCGCGTCCCGGTCGTCGAGGGAGCCGGGAAACGTGACCACGCCGATCCGCGCGAGGCCGGTGCTCACGCCCCCGCCTCCTCGACGGACAGGATCCGGAAGTCCTCGATCACCGGGTTCGACAGCAGCCGCGCGGCCATCTCCTCGACCTGCACGCGCGCCGACGCGTCATCGTCCGCATCGACGGTGAGCTCGATGTGCTTGCCTACGCGGACGTCGTGCACGTTCGTCCAGCCGAGCGCCGGAAGCGCTCCCTCGACGGCCTTGCCCTGGGGGTCGAGGAGGCCCGGCTTCAGCGAGACGAGGACCTCGAACCGGTGGGCGGTCACGAGTGGTCGGCCCGCAGACGCTCGAGGTCGACCGCGCACGTGTTCCAGTCGTTCTCGGTCATGACGCCCATCTTGTGGCGGTAGTGCTCCCACTTCTCGCCGGCGATCCGCTCGTACGCCTCGCGGTACTTCTCGGCCGTCCGTGCGACGACCTCGTCTGGGAGGCGCGGGGGCGGCGGCTCGTGGTCCCATCCGCTCGCGTCGAGCCAGTCGCGGACGAACTGCTTGTCGAACGACGGCTGTGCCTTGCCCGGCGCGTACCCGTCGGCCGGCCAGAAGCGCGACGAGTCGGGGGTGAGCACCTCGTCGATCAGGATGAGCTGCCCGTCGGCGAACCCGAACTCGAACTTCGTGTCGGCGACGATGATGCCGCGCTCCGCGGCGACCTCCGCGCCCCGCTCGTACAGCGCGATCGTGAGCTCGCGGAGCCGCTCCGCAAGACCCCTGCCGATCAGGTCGACGGTCTCCTCGAACGTGAGCGGCTGGTCGTGTCCGGTGGCAGCCTTGGTCGTCGGCGTGAAGATGGGCTCAGGAAGCCTCGAGGCCTCCTCGAGCCCGCCCGGCAGCGGCACGCCGCAGACGTGCCCCTCGGCCTTGTACTGCTTCAGCCCCGAACCCGTGAGATAGCCGCGCGCGACGCACTCGACCATCACGGGCTCGGCCTTGGTGCAGAGCATCGCCCGCCCGGCGAGCGACGGCTCGCTCCGGAACGGCTCCGGAAAGTCGCGCCGGTCGGCGCTGACGAGGTGGTTCGGTACGAGGTCGGTCGTTCGATCGAGCCAGAACAGCGTGAGCCCCGTGAGCACCCGCCCCTTGTCGGGGATCGGATCGGGAAGCACGACGTCGAACGCGCTGATCCGGTCGGTCGCGACGAGCAGCAACCGCCCGTCGCCCACGTCGTACACGTCTCGGACCTTGCCCTGCGCGTGGAGCTTGCTCGCCGTCGTCATCGCGTCTCCCCCACCTCGTCGTCGATCTGGATCTTGCTGAGCCGATCGAACACAACGTCCAGGTTGCGCAGCGCCCGCGCCGGATCGAACGTCTCGTCGAGCATCTCGGCGGACAACGCGCGCGCGACCTCGGGCGTCGCACGAAGCCGCTCGCGGAAGTCCTCGCCCTGGTCCCATGCCTTCGCCGCCGCGCGCTGTACCACCGCGTAGGCGTCGTCGCGCGACATCCCGGCGTCGACGAGCGCCAGCAGGACCGTCTGCGAGTACGCGAGGCCGCCGTCGGCATCGAGGTTCGCGCGCATGCGCTCCGGAGAGACACGCAGGTGCTCGAGCACGTCCGCCAGCTCGGCGAGCATGAAGTCGAGGGCGGTGGTCGCGTCGGGGAAGATGACGCGCTCCGCCGACGAGTGCGAGATGTCGCGTTCGTGCCAGAGCACCTGGTTCTCGAACGCCGCCTGCGCATGCCCGCGCACGACACGGGCAAGACCCGTCACGCGCTCGCACCGGACCGGGTTCCGCTTGTGCGGCATCGCGCTCGAGCCCTTCTGTCCGGACGTGAACGGCTCCTGGACCTCCCGCACCTCCGTCCGCGCGAGGTGCCGGATCTCGGTCGCGATGAGGTCGAGCGTGCCGGCGACGACCGCGACCGTCGCGAGATAGCCCGCGTGGCGATCGCGAGGAACGATCTGGCTCGACGCCTCGGCCGGTCGCAGCCCGAGCCGGGCGCAGACTTCCTCCTCGACGGCGGGGTCGACCTGCCCGTACGTTCCGACGGCGCCGGAGATCTTCCCGACCGACACGTCCTCGCGCGCACGACGGAGCCGCTCGCGGTCCCGGTCGAGCTCGAACGCCCACAGCGCGACCTTGTGACCGAAGCTCGTCGGCTCCGCGTGCACGCCGTGCGTCCGCCCGACCATGACGGTGTCGCGGTGCTCGAGCGCGATCCTGCGCACCACGGCCAGGAGCCGTTCCAGGCGAGCGAGCAGCAGGTCCGCGGCGTCGCGGAGCTGGAGCGCGAAGGCCGTGTCGAGGACGTCCGACGACGTCATCCCGAAGTGCACCCATCGCCCGGCCGGGCCGACCGAGGCGCCGACGTCCTGCACGAAGGCCGCGACGTCGTGCTTGGTGACCCTCTCGAGCTCGGCCACCCGCTCCAGGTCGAAGCCGGCGCGCTCGCGAACCTCGCGCGCGTCGTCCTCGGGGATGCGACCGAGGCGCGCCCACGCCTCGACGGCGAGGATCTCGATCTCGAGCCAGTGCGCGAGCCGCGCACGATCCGACCACACCTCGGCCATCTCCGGAAGGGTGTACCGAGGGATCACCCGGCGGCCCCGACCCGGCTCACAGCCGGAGCCCCTCCGCGAGGTCATCCTTGAACCGCCACAGCCGCTTCTGGACCTCGGGGTCCGAGACGCCAACGACCTGCGCGGCGAGCACGGCCGCGTTGACGGCCGCGTCGACCCCGACGGTCGCGACCGGAACCCCCATCGGCATCTGCGCGGTCACGACGAGCGCTTGGTCGCCCGGCATCTGATCCGAGGCGATCGGCACCCCGATGACCGGCACGATCGTCCTCGAGGCCACCGCGGCCGCGAGATGCCCCGAGATCCCGGTGCTGCAGATCATCACCTTGATCCCGCGCTCGAACGCGGTCCGCGCGTACTCGTCGACCAGATCGGGGTTGCGATGCGCCGACACGACGCGAACCTCGTGGGCCACGCCGAGCTTCTCGAGGATCGCCGTTGCCTGCTGCATCGTCGCCAGCTCGGCCGGCGACGCGGCGAGCACGCCGACGACCGGTGCCTCGTCGCTCATTGCCTCTCCTCCGCGGCCGCGCGTCGGGCGATGTCGCTCCGGTGGAACCCGCCCTCGAACGCGATCCTCGAACAGGCCTCGTAGGCCGCCTCGCACGCGAGCTCGATGGTGGATCCGAGCCCGCTGACCGCGAGGACGCGTCCCCCCGACGTGACCACTCTACCGTCTACCTCCCACGTGCCGGCGTGGAACACGAACGCGCCCTCGACGCGGCCGGCCGCCTCGAGTCCCGAGACCTCGAACCCGGTTCGGTACTCGCCCGGATATCCGCCCGAGGCCATGACGACCGTGACGCACGCGTCGTCGATCCACACCGCGCGATGGTCGGACAGGTTCCCTTCCGTGCACGCGAGCAGGACCTCGCCGAGGTCCGAGCGGAACCGCGGCACCAGGACCTCGGCCTCGGGGTCGCCGAAGCGGCAGTTGAACTCGAGCACCTTCGGACCCTCGGCCGTCAGCATGATCCCGGCGTACAGCACGCCCTGGTACGGGACGCCCTCTCGCGCCATCGCGTCGACCGTCCGGACGAGAACCTCCTCGCGGATCCGCTCGGCCGTCGCCTCGTCGACGAACGGCACCGGTGAGTACGCGCCCATGCCTCCCGTATTCGGCCCGGTGTCGTCGTCGAACGCCCGCTTGAAGTCCTGCGCCATGGCGAGCGGAAGCACGCTGCTGCCGTCGCTGAGCGCGAACGCCGAGACCTCGCGCCCCTCGAGGAACTCCTCGACGACCACCCGCGCTCCGGCCTCGCCGAACGCCCGATGCACGAGCGCCGCGTCCAGCGCGACGACGGCCTCCTCGCGCGTTTCCGCGATGACGACCCCCTTGCCGGCCGCGAGGCCGTCCGCCTTGACGACGAACGGCGGATCGAACGCGTCGAGCGCCTCGCGCCCGGCGTTGGCGTCGGAGACCGTCACCGAGCGCGCGGCCGGGATGCCGTATCGCTCGCACAGCTCCTTGGTCCACGCCTTCGAGCCCTCCAGCCGCGCCGCCGCGCGCGTCGGGCCGAAGACGCGGCGACCGCGCGCGAGGAGCTCGTCGGCGAGACCGGCGACGAGCGGCGCCTCGGGCCCGACGACGGTGAGGTCGACGTCCTCGCGCTCCACGAGGTCGACGACCGCGGGAACGTCGTCGGCGCGAAGCGGAACGCACGCCGCCTCGCGGGCGATCCCCGCGTTGCCGGGCGCGGCCAGCAGCCGTTCGACGGTCGCGTTCTGCGCCAGACGCCACACGAGCGCGTGCTCGCGCCCGCCACCGCCGACGACGAGGATCCTCACCGGTCGCCCTCGGGGGCGGGCAGGCTCTGCTCGCGCGCGGGTCCCACCGACACGACGCTGATCGGAACGTCGACGAGCTCCTCGAGCCGGCGGACGTACGACCGGGCCGCCTGGGGGAGATCGGCGAAGGACCGGACGTCGCCGAGATCCTCGGACCATCCCTCCGCGTCCTCATACACCGGACGCGCGCGATGGAACAGCGACTGGTGCGGCGGCACGTCCTCGAACCGCTCGCCGTCGACCTCGTACGCGACGCATACGCGGATCGGCGACAGCTCCGAAAGCACGTCGAGCTTGGTCAGGAACAGCTCCGTGAAACCGTTGATCCGCGCGGCGTAGCGCAGGATGACGGCGTCGAACCAGCCGGTGCGGCGCCGACGACCCGTCGTCGTGCCGAACTCGTCGCCACGCTCTACGAGCGTCTCGCCGATGTCACCGGTCTCCTCCGTCGGAAACGGACCGGCGCCGACGCGCGTCACGTACGCCTTGCTGACGCCGATCACGCGGTCGACCCACGACGGCCCGATCCCGGCGGACGCCAGCGCGTAGCCCGCCACCGGGTTCGAAGACGTCACGAACGGATACGTGCCGTGGTCGAGGTCGAGCAGCGTGCCCTGGGCGCCCTCGAGCATCACGTGCTTGCCCGCGCGGAGACCGTCGTGCAGGAGTTTCGACGTGTCGGCGAGATACGGGCGCAGACGCTCGGCGTACTCCATGTATGAGCCGACGATCTCGTCCGCGCGCAGGGGAAGCCGCCCGTACACCTTCGTGAGGACGACGTTCTTCTCCTTCAGCACGACGTCGAGCTTCTCGCGGAAGATCTTCGGATCGAACAGGTCCTGCACGCGCAGTCCGATGCGCGCGGCCTTGTCGCCGTACGCCGGACCGATGCCTCGCTTGGTGGTGCCGAGCGCGTTCTTGCCGAGGAACCGCTCGACCACGCGCTCGATCTCGAGGTGGTACGGCATGATGAGATGCGCGTTGCCCGAGATGACGAGCTTCGACACGTCGACGCCGAGGTCCGTCAACGTGTCCATCTCCTCGAGGAGCACGCGGGGATCGATCACGACGCCGTCGGCGATGACCGACGTCAGATGCGGATACAGGATCCCCGAGGGGATCAGGTGGAGCTTGAGGACCTGTCCTTCCGCGATGACGGTGTGGCCCGCGTTGTTGCCGCCCTGGTAGCGCACGACGAAGTCCGTGCCGTCCGCCAGGTAGTCGACGACCTTGCCCTTGCCCTCGTCGCCCCACTGCGTGCCGAGCACGATCGCGGCCGGCATGCTCGAGTCCTCCCCCCTGTCGACCCGCCGGCCGGCGCTACCGCTCGAGCCGGAACCGGATCTGCACGTGCGTGTGGAACTCGGCGATCCGATTGTCCTGCACCACGGCGCTCGTCTCGAGAACGTCCATCCCCTCGATGGCTCGGATCGTCTTCGCGGCCTCCGCGAGCGCCTGCTTCGCCGCGTCGTCCCACGACTCGGTCGAGACACCAACGAGATCGATCGTCTTGATGACCGCCATCCGCCCCTTCTTTCTGGTCGCGCTACCGCTTCGCTGCTTGAGCGCGGTCGCTCGTTCGCGCTACCGCTTCGCTGCTTGAGCGCGGGTCGCTAGCCGTTCTCGTAGACCTCGACGAACCGCCGGTAGTTCGCGGCGATCCTGGCGGCGGCGTCGCCACGCGGCGCTTGGCCGTCGACGTAGCTCTTCAGCGGATCCCACCAGATCGAGCGGCCGATCGCGAACCCGATGTAGCCCGGAACGCCGCTTCCCATCCGCAGCCAGTGGTCGACCGCCGCGTCGTCCGCGCCGCGGCCGAGGACCACGCACGCGACCTTCGCGCGACCCGGACCGGAGCGGCATTGCTCGGCGAGCATCTCGCAGTCGTCGCGGCGGTCGATGCCCTCGATCTTCCAGATGTCCGCCTCGACACCGACATCCTGGAGCTCGGCGATCGCCCGCCGCATCAGCTTCGGTCGCTCTTCCTTGTCCCACCGCTGCTCGTCGCGGCCGGCGGCCTCCAGTTGATGCGGCTCCGCCGGAACGAGCAGCTCGAACAGGAACCGGCGGTCGTGGTCGTGCAGCCAGCCGGCAAGCCGCTCGAGCCGCGCCGCCTGGCGCTCGTTCATCCCGCGGTCGCCCTCCGGGTTGTAGCGGACGAGCACCTTGGAGAACGCCGGGTCGAACTCCTCGATATGCGCCCCGAAGTCCTCGCCGTACTCGAAGTCGAACTCGTTCTGCCCGCTCTTCTCGACGGGCATCGCGAGCGTGATGCCGTCGGCCTTGGCCTTGCGCGCGATGTCGAAGCCGAACTGTTCGTCGACGAGCGCGCCGGCGGCCTCGCGGCTGATGCCCTCGTCGAGCGCCCGCTGCAGGCCCTCGAAGATGACGCTCTTCGCGTCCGAGATGCGCGCAGCCTCCTGCGCGGTCGGCTCGCCGGTCACGCCGAAGAACTTCTTCTGGAACGATCCGCGGTGATCGAACGCCAGGATGTACAGCGGCCGGTCGTATCCGAGCTCCATGGTGCCTCCCTCTACGGCTGTTCGAACGGATTCGTCGGACGGAGCATCTGGACCGTGATCGGTGCCGCCTCGTCCTTGAAGTAATCGGCGTTCGTCGGGGAGCAGACGACGAATCCGAAGTGCATCGGAACGGCGATCCGCGGCGCGATCGCCTTGACGAGCCCCGCCGCCTCGCGGAAGTCCATCGTGTACGTCCCGCCGATCGGAACCATCGCGACGTCGGTTCGCAGACGCTCGAGCTCGGGCAGGGCGTCGGTGTCGCCGGCGTGGTAGTACGTCCGGCCTTCGAGCTCGATGAGATAGCCGACCCAGCCCTTGGCCTCCGGATGCATGTCGAGCCGCTCCTCGACGACGTTGTACGCCGGCACGGCCTGAACCTTGATCCCGGAGACCTCGATCGCGTCGCCGGGCGAGACCGCGGTCACGTCGCCGCCGAGCTCGGCCGCGATGTCCTTGGGCGCGACGATCTTGGTCTCAGCTTTGCGCAGACGCTCGATCTCGTGCGGCTGGTAGTGATCGAAGTGCGCGTGCGTCAGCAAGATGACGTCGGCCGGCGCGTCGTCCGGCGCCGTGCCCCAGGGGTCGATGTACAGACTGAAGCCCTCCTCGGCGTATCGCATCGCCGACTGCCGGAACCATGTGAACCGATCGAGCACGCCACCCTCCTCGGGTTCGCTGCCGAAACCTGTGCCTGGATCGCCCCTGTAGTCTGGCACGCCGTGTCCGCCCCGGAGCCCGCCGAGCACCCGGGAGGCGTCCGTGCGAGCGTCTCGCTGCTCCGCCGCAACCGCGACTTCCGACGGCTGTACCTGGCATCCCTCATCTCGCTCGGAGGTGACTGGTTCCTGCTCGTCGCGTTGTTCGGGCTCGTGCAGGAGCTGTCCGGGCCGGTCGCCGTGGGCCTGCTCATTGCCGCACAGGAGATCCCGTTCTTCCTCATGTCGCCGATCGGCGGCGTGCTCTCCGACCGGCTCGATCGCAAACGGTTGATGGTCGGGTGCGATCTCGTCCGGGTCGTCCTGTGCCTGGGATTTCTCCTGGTCCGCGACGCGTCGACGGTCTGGGCGGCGTACGCGCTGCTCGCCGCGATCTCCGCGTTCAGCGCGGCGTTCGATCCGGCGTCGAGCGCGGCGCTGCCCAACGTCGTCGACCCCGACGACCTCGCCACGGCGAACGCGCTCAACGGGTCGGTGTGGGGGACGATGCTGGCGATCGGATCGGCGCTCGGCGCCCTGGTGACCGCGACGCTCGGGCGCGACGCGGCGATCGCGATCGACGCGGCGTCGTTCGGCCTGTCCGGGCTGCTGATCGCCGGCGTGCACCGGCCGTTCACCGAGGCGCGCGACCACGACGAGCAGCCGGGCATCGTCGAGGCGACCGTCGAGACCGCGCGGTATGCGCGACGAGACCATCGCGTGCTGGCCCTGCTCGGCGTCAAGGCCGGGTTCGGGCTCGGCGCCGGCGTTCTCGTCCTGCTGACGGTGTTCGGCGCCGATGTGTTCCATCGGGGCTCCACCGGGATCGGGATCCTCATGGCGGCGCGAGGCGTCGGCGCGCTGATCGGACCCTTCATCGGGCGCTCGCTGATCGGTCGCGACGACCGCCGCCTGTTCGGCGTCATCGGGCTGTCGCTCGTGGTCTTCGGCGTCGGCTATGCGACGCTGGGGCTCATGCCGTCGATCCTGTTGGCGGCGCCTGCCGTCGCGTTCGCGCATCTCGGAGGCGGCGCGCAATGGACGCTCTCGTCGTACGGGCTGCAGCGCGTGGTACCGGACCGTATCCGGGGACGGATCTTCGCGTTCGACCAGGCCCTCATCACGCTGACGCTCACGGTCTCGAGCCTCGTCACCGGGTGGTCCGCAGCGCGATTCGACCCTCGATGGACCGCGGTCGCGCTCGGCGGCGTGGCCGTCGCGTGGTCGCTCGTGTGGACGTGGCTCACGACCGACGTCCGCCGGGCGACGATGATCGACGGCTGCGGCGTCTCGCCCGAGCTCGCCGCGCCTTCCGAACCGGCCGCGTGAGCTAGGGCGTGGACGGGGGCGGCGGTGGAGGCGCCGCCGTGGCGCCGGTCCCCTCGGCCGTCGTCGATCGCTCGGACGGCGGCGTGCCGGGCGAGCCGAACGAGACGCCCGGACCCTCCTGCGTGAAGTTGACCTGGGGCGGCCCCGCCTCGCGAACGGCGTCGGGCACCTCGAAGAACTCCGCCTCGCCGAAGTGGAACATGCCCGCGATGACGTTGGACGGGAACGACTGGACACGGCGGTTGTAGTCGCGAACGTTCGCGTTGTAGAAGCGCCGCGCCGTCTGGAGACGATCCTCGGTGTTGGCCAGCTCCTGCTGCAGGGCCATGAAGTTCTGGTTCGCGCGCAGCTGCGGATAGTTCTCGGCGACGGCGAACAGCTGCCGGAGCGCGGCGACGAACGGGCCCTCCGCCGCGGCCTGCTGCGCCGGCGTTCCGGTCGCGGCGGCCGCCTGCGCCCGGGCGCGGGTGACGTTCTCGAAGACCTCGCGCTCGTGCTGCGCGTATCCCTTGACGGTCTCGACCAGGTTGGGGATGAGGTCGTACCGACGCCGCAGCTCCGTGTCGATGTTGGCCCACGCGTCGTTGATCAGCTGCTTTTGGCTGACGAACCGGTTGTAGGACGCGACGAGGCCGAGCCCGATCAGCACGACGACGCTGAGAACCACCCAGAGCCAGATCATCGATCCGTCCTTTCGCCGAAGACCCTTGGACAGCCTACGCGACGGGATACAGCTCGTAGACGACGCGCGGCACGTTCTGCCGGAATTCGCCGAGCGTGGCTAGCAGGCCGACGACCTCCTCGGGTCGCCGCTTCCTGCTGTACGCGAGCAGCCAGCGACCCGCCACCTCGAACTCGAACTCCGCACCCGCGTGCAGCAGCCACCTCATCATCCGGACGTCGATGATGTCGCTTGCGAACTTCCGGTCGCGGCACTTCACGTTGAAGGCCCGGTTGAAGTCGTCCGACTCGAACTCGATGTCGCGGAGCCCGAGCCGATCCGCGAGCGCGGTGAACACGTTCTCGCGCGCGATCGTCAGGTGCATGCACGACGCGTCGACCTGCGTGACGGCGCACGAGAACCGATGGTATGTCCTGCTGCGGTTTCCGTTGGAGTCCGTCGTCTCGTCGAAGTACCAGTAATCGAACTCACGAACCGCCAGCCCCCGCCAGCTCCCCCACATCACGTTCTCGATGCCGCGGCCGTCGCCGCGAGCCAGAAGCGAGAACGGATACGACAGGCTCTCGAAGGGGTCCTCGGTCGAGTACTCGAGCCCGAGCGAGCGGGCGAGCGACGAAATCGCCTCGCGGCGCTTCTGCTGGAAGTAATAGGCGAGGTAACCGGCCGCGGCCGCGGCGAGCGCGAAGAGGATGAAGACGCCGATGCCCACGATGGTGGATATCGGTACACGGCCGCGGCCGGTGTAGCAAACGGGGCCGAGGTGGCCGGCGACTCGCTCCTACGCGTCGGCGGCGGCCGGCGTGCCGAACACCAGCCCGCCGTCACCGGCGTCCACGCGGATGCGGTCGCCCTCGCGCACCTCGCCGGACAGCAGCTTCATCGCCAGCTCGTCCTGGACCTCTCGCTGGATCACGCGCTTGAGCGGACGAGCTCCGAACACCGGATCGAACCCGCGGTTCGCGAGATACTCCCGCGCGGCCGGCGTCAGCTCGAGCTCGAGCTTCCGGTCGGCCAGGCGCCGCTGCAGCTGCCCGATCTGGATAGCGACGATCTGCGCGATCTCGTCGCGTCCGAGCGGCTCGAAGACCACGATCTCGTCGACGCGATTCACGAACTCCGGCCGGAACGTCGCGCGCACCTCGGCGAGCACCTTCTCGCGCCGCTCCTCGGCCGAGGCGGTGATGTCGGTGAACACGACGGACCCGAGGTTCGACGTCATGATCACGAGCGTGTTCCGGAAGTCGACGGTCCGGCCCTGGCCGTCAGTGAGCCGCCCGTCGTCGAGCAGCTGGAGCAGCACGTTGAACACGTCCGGGTGCGCCTTCTCGATCTCGTCGAGCAAGACGACGGTATACGGACGTCGGCGGACGGCCTCCGTCAGCTGACCGCCCTCCTCGTATCCGACGTATCCCGGCGGAGCACCGACCAGCCGCGAGACCGCGTGGCGCTCCTGGTACTCGCTCATGTCGATGCGCACCATCGCGCGCTCGTCATCGAAGAGGTATTCGGCGAGAGCGCGCGCGAGCTCGGTCTTTCCGACGCCCGTCGGGCCGAGGAAGATGAACGAGCCGATCGGACGGTTCGGGTCCGACAGGCCGGCGCGCGAACGGCGGATCGCATTGGCGACGGCGGTCACCGCCTCCCGCTGGTCGACGATCCGCTCGTGCAGGGCGTCCTCCAGGTGGACGAGCTTCTGCATCTCGCCCTCCATCAGCCGGGAGACGGGGATCCCCGTCCACTTGCTCACGACCTCGGCGACGTCCTCCTCGTCGACCTCTTCCTTGAGCATCTTGCGGTCGCGCTGGAGGTCGGCGAGCGCTGCGTTCTCCTCGTCCATGCGCTTCATCAACTCGACGATGCGGCCGTACCGAAGCTCCGCGGCGCGCTCGAGGTCGCCGTCGCGCTCCGCCCGATCGGCCTCGCCGCGCGCCTCCTCGATCTCGGACTTCAGCGCCCGGATGGCGTCGATGTGTTCCTTCTCGCGGTGCCAATGGGACTTCATCGAGTCGTCCCGCTCGCGGAGGTCGGCGAGCTCCTGTTCGAGCCGCTCGAGCCGCTCCTTGCTCGCCGCGTCGGTCTCCTTCTTGAGCGCGGCGCGCTCGATCTCGAGCTGCTTCATCCGACGCTCGACCTCGTCGATCTCGATCGGCATGGAGTCGATCTCGATGCGCAGTCGCGAGGCCGCCTCGTCGATCAGGTCGATCGCCTTGTCCGGCAGGAACCGGCCGCTCACATAGCGATCCGACAGCACCGCGGCCGCGACGAGCGCCGCGTCCTGGATCCGCACGCCGTGGTGCACCTCGTACCGCTCCTTCAGCCCGCGCAGGATCGCGATCGTGTCCTCGACGCTCGGCTCACCGACGTAGACGGGTTGGAATCGGCGCTCGAGCGCCGGGTCCTTCTCGATGTGCTCGCGGTACTCGTCGAGCGTCGTCGCGCCGATCGCGCGCAGCTCGCCGCGCGCGAGCATCGGCTTCAGCATGTTGCCGGCGTCGACGGCTCCTTCAGCCGCTCCGGCGCCGACGATCGTGTGCAGCTCGTCGATGAACGTGACGATCTCGCCCTCACTCTCGGCGATCTCCCGGAGCACGGCCTTGAAGCGCTCCTCGAACTCGCCGCGGTACTTGGAGCCGGCGATCAGCGCGCCGATATCCAGCGCGATGACGCGCTTGTTCTTGAGCGACTCCGGCACGTCGCCGGTGACGACGCGTTGGGCGAGCCCCTCGACGATCGCCGTCTTGCCGACGCCCGGCTCACCGATCAACACCGGGTTGTTCTTCGTCCGCCTGGAGAGGACCTGGATCACCCGGCGGATCTCGTCGTCGCGCCCGATCACCGGATCGAGCTTGCCGCGGCGAGCGAGATCGGTGAGGTCGCGTCCGTACTTCTCGAGGACCTGATACTTCTCCTCCGGGTTCTGGTCGGTGACGCGCTGGCGGCCACGAACCTCCGCGAGCGCGCCGAGCACGGCGGCCCGAGTGACGCCACCGTCCGTGAGCACCCGCGCGGCGGCTCCGTCCCCGTCGATGAGCGCGAGCAGGAGGTGCTCGGTGGAGACGTACTCGTCGGTGAGCGCGCTCGCCTCGGCGAACGCGCGCTCGAGCATCGACACCGTCCGCTGGGACAGCCGAACCTCGACGCCCTGCGCGTAGACCTTCGGCAACCGGTCGAGCTCTTGGTCGACGGCGTCGCGCAGCGCGCGTGGCGAAGCACCGACCGCGTGGAGCAGCGGATACACGACACCCTCGGGGTCGGACAGCAGCGCGAAGAGCACGTGCTCCGGCTCGATCGTCTGGTGGCTCCGCGCCACGGCCTGCTCGCGGGCCGCCTCGAGCGCGGCCTGCGACTTCAACGTCAGCTTGTTCAGATCCATGTGAGACTCGCCTTCCGGTAATCGTCCCTCGTCATCCCGTACATCACGCAGTCGAGACCCTCGCCGCCGTCGCCCGGCAGGAAGCGCCGCAGCGTTCCCTCCTCGACGAATCCGAGTCCGGCGAAGATCCGTCGCATCGGCTCGTTGTCCGGCGTCGTTCCGCCCTCGACGCGTCGCGCCCCGGCCTCGTCGAAAAGGTGGCGGGTCATCGCACGGACGGCGTCGGTTCCGGCGCCGTGCCCGCGATCGGCGTCGTCGTACAGCACCACGCCGATGCCGAACACGCCGGCCATCGGCGTTCGATATCCCTGGACCTCGCCGATCAGCCGGCCGTCCGCCTCGACCGCCAGCAGCAGCCCCCAGTCCGTCATCGAACCGGAGGTCCGGATCCGGCGCCGGATCTCGTCTCGGTCGAACGCACCGGCGGCGGCCGCCGACGCCGACGCGCGGTGGGCCCAGATCGTGTCGAACTCACCGTCGCGGAACGCACGCAGCACGACGCGATCGCCTCGGAGCGAGATCACCGGTGACGCTCCTCCCACGGAAACGCTCGGACGCTGCGAGCCGGAACGATCTCGAACGTGGCGCTCGACGGCCCCATCGCCATCGGCTTCGACCGGCGGGCGCGGCGCACCTCCGCCTCGAGCTCGGTCGCGCGGCGGCGCAGCTCCTCGAGCTCCGTCTGCATCTCCATGATGAGCTTCACGCCTGCGAGGTTGACGCCCCGGCGCTGCGTGAGGTCCTGGATCATCTGGAGCCGCGCGATGTCGACCTCGGAGTAGCGGCGCGTGTTGCCAGACGTTCGCTTCGGGCTGAGGAGCCCCTTGCGCTCGTAGATGCGCAGCGTCTGTGGATGCACGCCGGCGAGCTCGGCAGCGACGCTGATGATGTACACGGCGCGTTCGTCGGCTCCGCGCCGCGTCCGGTCCTTCGTCACGATGCCTCCTCGGCCTCGACACCGAACCGGCGTCTCGGCGACTCCTTCTCGATGTCCTTCAACTGCTTGAGCAGATCCTTCTCCTCGCGCGACAGCTTCTTCGGAACGGCGACGTTGACCGTCACGAGCAGGTCGCCGTGTCCCCCTTTCCTCGGCGCCCCCTTGCCACGGATCCTGAACGTCTGGCCGCTCTGCGTGCCCCCAGGGACCTTCAACGTGACGGGCCCGTCGAGCGTCGGGACGCCGACGTTCGCTCCGAGGGCCGCCTCGGCGAACGTGACGGGCAGCTCCAGCGTGAGATCGTTGCCCTTCCTCGCGAACAGCTCGTGCGGCTGGACGTGGACGATCACGTAGAGATCGCCCGGCTGCCCGCCGGGCGTTCCGGACTCGCCGCGACGCGCGAGGCGGATCCGCGCGCCGTCCTTCACTCCGGCGGGGATCTTCACCTGCAGCGAGCGGGTCCGCCGCACCGAACCAGATCCGTGGCATTCGCTGCACGGCGTCTGCACGACGCGCCCGGCGCCGTGGCAGGTCGGACACGTCTGCGCCACCGCGAAGAAGCCCTGATTCACCTGGATCGAGCCTTCACCGCCGCACTGTGGACACGTGATCGGGGACGTGCCGGGTTCGGCGCCGCTGCCGCCGCACCGCGGGCACGGCGCGGGGCCGTCGATGCGCATCGGCACGGTCGTTCCGGTCATCGCGTCGTCGAACGGGATGCGAACCTCCGTCTCCAGATCGGCGCCTCGCTGCGGCTGCGCGTGCCGGCCGCGTCGCCCGCCGGCGCCTCCGAAGAGTCCACCGAACAGATCGCCGAGATCGCCGATGTCTTCCACGCGGACACGCTGCCCGCCGGGGAACCCACCCGGAAAGCCGCCACCGGCGCCGCCCGGAGAGCCTCCCGCGCCGCCGAAGCCCGAAGCCGCCATCTCGCGAACCTGGTCGTACTGCGTGCGCTTCTCCTCGTCGCCGACGACGTCGTATGCGGCCGAGATCTCCTTGAACCGATCCTCGGCCGCCTTGTCGCCGGGGTTGGCGTCGGGGTGGTACTTCTGCGCGAGCTTGCGGTACGCCTTCTTGATCTCCGCCTGCGAGGCGTTCTTGGCGACGCCGAGGACCTGGTAATAGTCCTTGTCGAACCACTCGCGCCGCACGTCGCCGTTCATCGGGCGCCTCTATTCGTTCTGGGGACTACCGCTCGCGCTGTCGCGCTCGCTGCTTGAGTCCCCAGACCCCGCGTTCTGGGGACTACCGCTCGCGCTGTCGCGCTCGCTGCTTGAGTCCCCAGACCCCGCGTCGTCGCGATGCCCAACGCGCACGCCCGCCGGGCGGATGACACGGCCCCGAAGCTTGTAACCCTGACGGAAGATGTCGGCCACGATGGGCTCGCCTTCGCCGCCCGAGGTTCCCATCAGCGCCTCGTGCTCCTCGGGGTCGAACGTCTTGCCCTCGGCCTCGATGCGCTCGAGCCCCTCGGACCGGAGCGCCTCTTGCAGCTTGGCGTACACGAGCTCCACGCCGCGATGGAACTTCTCGAAGTCCGGCTTCTGCTCCGCCGCGATCAGCGCCAGGTCGAAGTCGTCCAGGACCTCGAGCAACTTGCGGACGAGCGGCTCGGCCGCCATCTCGATCGCCTGCGTCTGCTCCCGCAGCACGCGCTTGCGGTAGTTGGCGAACTCGGCCTGCATGCGCTGCAGATGCTCGCGATACTCGGCCACCTCGTCGCGCGACGCATCCGGCGCGTCGGCGACCGGCCCCTCGGACGCCGGAGTGGAGGCCGCCCCGGTTGTCGCCGGGGCGGCCTCGTCGGCGTGCACGCGTCGCCGGTCCGTCACCTTGACCTTCGGACGGTCCTTCGACACGTCCCGGTCCGGGTCGCCGTCCCGCTCCGTCACGACGCCTTCACCGTGATCTTTCGAGGCTTGGCCTCCTCGCGCTTCGGAACCTCGATCGTGAGGACGCCCTTGTCGAACTTCGCGTCGACCTTCTCCACGTCCGCCGTTGCCGGCAGGGTCAGGGTCCGCGTGAACTGTCCGTACCGCCGCTCGATCCGGCGGAACGAGTCGTCCGTCGCGTCCTTGTAGAAGAAGTCGCGCTGTCCCTTCACGGTGAGCGTCGAGTCCTCGACCGAGACCTCGACGTCGGCCGGGTCGATGCCCGGCAGCTCCACGGCGACGACGTACTTGTCGCCGCTCTCGTACACGTCGAGCGGCGGCACCCACGTGCCGGTCGAGCCTGTTCCGCCGCCCTCGGCACCGCCGTACGTGCGGCCGAACAGCCGGTTCAGCTCGTTCTGGATCGACATCAGGTCGCGGAACGGGTCCCAACGGTCGAGCATGTTCGCCATCAAGACGCACCTCCCTCATCGACGATCTCGCCCTCGACGACGTCGCCTTCGCCGCTCTCGGGCGCGCCCCCGCCGGCGGCCGCCGCGTCTTGCGGTCCCGGCTGGGCCTGCACGGTCTGCTGCATGGCCATCCCGACCCGCTGGTAGACCTGCATCAGGTGGCCGGAGGCCGACTTGATCGCATCGACGTCCTCCCCCTTCAGCACCTCCTTCAGCTCGTCGTTCGCCTTGGTGACCTCGTTGCGGTCGCTGTCCGAGACCTTCTCGCCCCACTCCTCGACCGCCTTGTCGACCTGGTACGTGAGCTGGTCGGCCTGGTTACGCGCCTCGGCCGCCTCGCGCCGCTGGTGGTCCTCCGCCGCGAACTTCTCCGCGTCCCTCACCATGCCCTCGATGTCGTCCTTCGAGAGCGCGGTGCCGCCCGTGATCGTCATCTGCTGCTCCTTGCCGCTGGCAAGGTCCTTGGCCGACACGTTCACGATGCCGTTGGCGTCGATGTCGAACGCGACCTCGATCTGCGGCATGCCACGCGGCGCCGGCGGAATGCCGACCAGGTGGAACTTGCCGAGCGAGCGAACGCCGGGCGAGTAGACCGTCTCGGCCTCGCCCTGCAGGACGTGGATCTCGACCGTCGTCTGGTTGTCGTCCGCGGTCGTGAAGATCTCCGACTTGCGCGTCGGGATCGTCGTGTTGCGCTCGATCAGCTTGGTGAAGATCCCGCCCTTCGTCTCGACGCCGAGCGACAGGGGCGTGACGTCGAGGAGCAGGATGTCCTTCACGTCGCCCTTGAGCACGCCCGCCTGGATCGCCGCGCCGACCGAGACGACCTCGTCCGGATTGACGCCCTTGTGCGGCTCCTTGCCGCCCGTGAGCTTCTTGACGAGCTCCTGGATCATCGGCATGCGCGTGGAGCCGCCGACGAGGATGACGTGGTCGATCGCGCTCGGGTCCTTGCCCCAGTCCTTGATCGCCTGGTCGAAGGGCGTGCGCGTCCGCTCGACGAGGTCCTCCGTCATGCGCTCGAACTCCGAACGCGTGAGCTTCATCTCCAGGTGGAGCGGCCCCTCTGCGGTCGCCGTGACGAACGGCAGGTTGATCGTCGTTTCGGCGACCTGCGACAGCTCGATCTTGGCCTTCTCCGCGGCCTCCTTCAGCCGCTGGAGCGCCATGCGGTCGTTGGACAGATCCACGCCGTGCGCGTTCTTGAACTCCTTGACCATCCAATCGATGATCCGCTGGTCCCAGTCGTCGCCGCCCAGCTGCGTGTCGCCGTGGGTGGCCTTGACCTCGAACACGCCCTCGCCGATCTCGAGCAGCGAGACGTCGAACGTGCCGCCGCCGAGGTCGAACACCAGGATCGTCTGGTCGTGCTGCTTGTCGAGCCCGTACGCGAGCGCCGCCGCGGTCGGCTCGTTGATGATGCGGAGCACCTCGAGACCCGCGATCTGCCCGGCCTCCTTGGTGGCCTGCCGCTGCGAGTCGTCGAAGTACGCCGGAACGGTGATCACGGCCTGCGTGACGGAATCCCCGAGGTATGCGTCGGCGTCCCGCTTGAGCTTCATCAGGATCTGCGCCGAGATCTCCTGTGGCGTCCACTTCTTGCCGTCGACGTCGACGGACCAGGCGTGGTCGCCCATGTGACGCTTGACGGATCGGATTGTGCGGTCGGGGTTCGTGATCGCCTGGCGCTTGGCGACCTCGCCGACGACGATCTCGCCGTTCTTCGAGAACCCGACGACCGATGGCGTCGTCCGGGCGCCCTCGGCATTCGGAATGACGACCGGCTCCCCCGCCTCCAGGACGGAGACGACCGAGTTGGTCGTTCCGAGATCGATCCCCACGGCTCGTGGCATGTGCTTCCTCCTCAGCTGTTTCGCTCCTACGAAGGTAGAAACTTGAGTGCCTCGTTGTCAATTCCCGATTTCGGAATCTAAGCGTCGAGCTGTCAGGTCCAGGCACGGAATCCCGGCTCCGCCCGGCCGACGCAGGCAGCCGCAGGACCACCCTCGGGGTCGGCCGGACGGCGCCACGCGCCGCCGGCGCGGCGCCGCAATAGACTCCGCCGCGTGCTCGTCCGCGCGGCGCTGCTCGTCGTCCTGGCCGGTGTGGCCGGCGGGTTGTTCGCACGGCGAGCCCGGATGATCGCGGAGCTCGTCCGGCGGGGGCGACCGGTCGACCGGACGCGGGACGTGCCGGTTCGCCTGGAGCGCGAGGGGACCGTCGTCCTGGGGCAGCGCAAGCTGTTCCAGCGGCTCGTCCCCGGGCTCATGCACGCGCTGATCTTCTGGGGATTCCTGGTCCTGCTGACGACGATCGTCGAGGTCGCCGGCCAGGCGATCGACCGCGACTTCGCGATCCCGTGGATCGGCCACGCCGGATGGCTCGCGTTGGTCCAGGACGTGTTCGCCGGACTCGTCCTCGTCGGCGTCGCGACGGCGTTCGGGATCCGCAAGGTGCAGCGGCCCGAGCGGTTCGTCGGAAGCCACATGGAGGAGGCAGACCTGATCCTCGTGTGGATCACCGGGATCATCTTCACGCTGCTGGCGCTCGACGCCGTTCGGATCGCCCGCGGCGTCGCGGAGGCGGCGGCCGCGTGGAGCCCCATCTCGAACCTGCTGTCGAGAGCGTTCGATCCCATGGGCCCGACGGCCCTCGCGGCGTTCGAGGGCGTCTTCGCGTGGACGCACCTCGTGTTGATCCTCGGATTCCTCGTCTACATCCCGTACTCCAAACACCTGCACATCGTCACGGCCGCGATCAACGTGTTCTTCGCGCAGACCCGGCCGACCGGCTATCTCGAGCCGCTGCGCATCGACGTCGACGCGCTCGAGACGCAGGACGTCTCCTTCGGTGCTCGAACGATCACCGACCTGCCGTGGAAGAGCCTTCTCGACCTCACCGCCTGCACCGAATGCGGTCGGTGTCAGGCGGTCTGCCCGGCATGGAACACGGCCAAGCCGCTGTCGCCGAAGCTGCTCGTCATGAACCTTCGCGATCACCTGTGGGAGTCGCGTGGCGAGGGGGAAACGGCGCTCGTGCCGGAGGTGATCGATCCGGAGGTCATCTGGTCGTGCACGACGTGTGCGGCGTGCGTCCGCGAGTGTCCGGTCGACATCGAGCACGTGGGCACCATCGTGGACATCCGCCGGAACCTCGTCATGGGCGAGTCGTCGTTTCCGCCGGAGGCGGGCGCGATGCTCCGCAACCTGGAGAACGTCGGCAACCCCTGGGGACAGCCCCAGGCGAGCCGCGCCGACTGGACCGACGGCCTCGACGTCCGCGTTCTGGCCGAGGGCGATCCGGCGCCCGAGTACCTGTACTGGGTCGGATGCGCCGCGTCGTTCGACGACCGGGCGCGCGCGACGGCGCGGGCGACCGCCGAGGTGCTTCGGCAGGCCGGCATCTCGTTCGCGATCCTCGGCGCTCGCGAGACGTGCTCGGGCGACCCGGCCCGCCGGATCGGCAACGAATACCTGTTCCAGACGCTCGCCGAGCAGAACGTGCGAACGCTCGGCGACGCCGGCGTCACGAAGGTGATCGCCTCGTGCCCGCACTGCTTCAACACGCTCGCGAATGAGTATCCGGACTACGGCGGGCGGTTCGAGGTCGTCCACCACTCGCAGCTGTTCGACCGCCTGATCGCCGAGGGCCGCATCGGCCCGACGCGCGGCGTTCGCGAGCTCGTCGCGTATCACGACCCGTGCTATCTGGGGCGGCATAACGAGGAGTACGAGGCGCCGCGCCGCGTGCTCGACTCGATCCCCGGGCTTCGACCCGTCGAGATGCCGCGGCACCGCGCGCGCGGCTTCTGCTGCGGCGCCGGAGGCGCTCGGATGTGGATGGAGGAGCGGATCGGCAAGCGCATCAACGAGGAGCGGACCGACGAGGCGCTGTCGACGGGGGCCACCACGGTCGGCGTGGCGTGCCCGTACTGCCTCGTGATGCTCGACGACGGCGCACGAGCGCGGGGCGCCCACGTTCGCGTCGCCGACGTCGCGCAGCTCCTCGCCGACTCCGTCCGCGACGACCCCGCGGGATAGGCCGTTCGGCCTCGGGCGTCCGCCACGCGGACCGACCGCCCGACCGGCGCGCGCACGTTCGGAACGACCATCTTGCATCCCCCGCGCCGCGTGGCGCGCTCCGCGGTTCAAGCCACCGCATGCGCCGTCCGAAAGAAGCACTAGACCGAAGGACCGTGGCGGAACACGACCGCCCCGGTTCGCGGCGCCGCGAGAGGCAGGCGGCACGGCTCCGCCGTGCCGGCGAGGGAGAGGTCTGGTGGAGACGACGCTCGATCACCGCACCGTCGACGCGGAGCGCTGTCGACGCGTGGCAAAGACGTTGGGACTCGACGCCGTCGGTGTCGTTCGCTCCGACGCGCACGGGCGCACGCTCGCCTGGTGGTCGGCGCCAGGATCGCCGACGTTGCCGCTCGAGGTCGACGGGATCGTCGACGGCCGCGTGGACGGCTGGCTCGTCGTTCCGTCCGGCGACGCCGTCGTCGTCGGTCGTCTGGGCGCACGCTCCTCCTCGACGTCGGTCGTTGCGCTGCGTTCGCTCCTCGCCGACGCCGCCGGAAACGACGCCGAGCCGGGCCCCGACGTATCGGCGCTCGACGCCGAACGGTCGCGGTGGGCGTACGCGATCCACGACGGAATGACACAGATCGTCACTTCGGCCGTCCTCGACCTCGAATGGCGGGCTCGGCAGATCGAGCACGACCCCGAGGACGCTGCACGGGTGTTGACCGACGCCGCCGCCGAGATGCGTAGCGCGCTCGACGAGATCCGGGGCATCCTCGCCGTCGTCACGCCGGGCGGCTCGCCGACCGACGCGCAAACGCTCGACGAGATCGTTCGGGGCGTCTCGGACCGGTGGCACGTTCCGGCGTCGTGGTCGGTGGATGGCGACCTCGAGGCGGTTCCGGGCCCGGTGCTCGAGGCCGCCACGTCGGTGATCCGCGAAAGCGTCGTCAACGCGGCCAAGCACTCGTCGACGCGGCGCATCGCCGTGCACGTGGCGGCGCGACCGACCGAGATGGAAGTGAGTGTGGAAGACACCGGTCGCGGGTTCCGCCCGCAGGAGACCGGAGCGAGCGGCCACCTGGGGCTCGCGATGATGCGTCGCCGTGTCGAAGAGCTGCACGGCACGCTCGATATCCAGTCGGAACCCGGAAGAGGAACGCGCGTCGTCGCGCGTCTGCCGGTCGGAGAAGGAGAGACGCCGTGAGGATCATGATCGTCGACGATCACGCGCTCGTCCGACGTGGCATGGCCCACGTCGTCCGCGAGTGCTTCCCGGACGCCGAGGTGGTGGAAACCGGTAGCGCCTCCGAGGCGGTGGCGGCGATGGAGCAGGGGTCGATCGACCTCGCGCTCGTCGACGTCCGGATGCCGGACACCGACGGCCTGGAGCTGTTGCACACGCTCCGCACGCGGTGGGAGACCACGCCCGTCATCATGCTGACGACGTTCGACCACGCGAACTACGTCCGCCGCGCGCTGGCCGAGGGCGCGGCCGGCTACCTGTTGAAGGACGCGACGCCGGACGATCTGCAGCAGGCCATCAAGGTCGCGATCTCCGGCGGCGGCAACGTGCTCTCGCCGCGCGTGATCCAGAACCTGTTCGAGTCGATCGACGAGACGGCGGCCGAGGACGGCGCGACGCACCGGCGTCCCGCGTCGTCGCTCACCCAGCGCGAGACCGACATCTTGGCCCTGCTGTCCGAGGGTCGGAGCAACCGAGACATCTCGCGCGCTCTCTACCTGTCCGAGAAGACGGTCAAGGCGCACCTGGCGGCGGTCTTCCGCAAGCTCGGCGTGACCAACCGGACGCAGGCCGCGATGGCCGCCGTCGCGATGGGCATCGGGGCCAGCCCGCTCGGTGCCGACGCAACGGTCGGCGGACCCACGACCGGCACCGGACGATGAACCGAGCCGCGTTCGCCCCCGGCCTCGGGGGCGGGGCGCGCGCCGGCGTCCGTCGTACCGGCGAGACGAGGTCGAAACGATGAACGACGCCCGCGTGGACTCGCCGACGCCCGGCTCCTCGTCCGTCGACGCGTACGAGGAGGACTGGTACCGGAGCCTGCGCGCCCTCGCCGAGCGGCGCGCGTCCGAGGTCGCGCCGGATGAGGCCGACGACGCCGACGAGCCGTCCGAGCCGTCGTCCTCGCGCGAGCAAGCGGCGGACGAGACGGCCGACACGACCACCGAGGCGGACCAGACGGCGCCCGGCGGGGACACGAACCCGGCGCCCCGGCCCGGACCGGTACTGGACATCTGGGCCGCGCGCGCGGTCGAGGCGGAGCGGTCGGTCGACTCTTCGACGACTTCGTCGCCCGAGGACGGATCGTCTGCGAACGCGCCGGAGGCGGACGCCGGATCTGAGACACCACCCACCGCGTCTGTTGTCGAGCCGGTGTCGCCGGAACCGGCGAGCGCGGAGGCGACCGACATCCCACCGTCCGACGGCGCCGCGCAGGCCGGCGAAGCCGCATCCCAAACGGATGCGGAACACGGAACGGTCTCGATGTCGGTGGCCGAGACCGAGCGCGCGAACTCGCCGTGGGCACGCGTGCTTCGGCCGCTCGAGCGCATCCAGTTCCCCGCCCGTCCCGAGCCGGCGGACGCGCCCCCGTCGCCTCGGCTCGACACAGCCGATGAACTGGCTGGACCGGTCGAGGACGCCGTCGCCCCCGGCACCGACATCGACAAGGACGACGTCGAACCGAGCGCGTACGAGCCACAGGACGAGCCGCAGGACGAGCCGCGGGACGGCGTCGCCGAGACCGTCGATGATGGCGATCGCGATGCCGCCGTGGACGCAGACGTCCACGGCGACGTGGAGACCGACGTCGTCGGCGTGTCACACGTCGATGATGGCGACGCGGGCGTCCCGACCGCGGACCGGCCGGTCGCCGACGACGGTGTCTTCGACGACGCTGTCTCCGCCGAGACGGTCGCGCCGGACGCTCACCCGATCGTCGGCGACGGCGTCTCCGAAGCGTTGGCCATGCCCGGCCACGGCACGCCCGCCGTGGTCGAGGAGCGGGCCGAAACGGATCTCGCACCGAGCGACGCCGACGCGCCGACGGGGGCGACCGTCGACGTCATGCAGGAGAGCTCGACGGTGGACGCACCGCCGGCGAGCGACGAACCGACGACGACCGACGCGGCGGTTCCGGAGCCGGAGTCGGACGCCGGACGCGCGATCGAACCGGGCTCGCACACGGAGTGGCCGGCCGAGGAGGAGCCCGTCGGCGGGTCGGAACCGCCGGACTCCGCCGCAGAGGACATGACGGCGCTGCCGGAATCGGACGCGACGGATCGCACTGGCGACGTCGCGACCGAGGGCGGCGAACACGACCGCGACGATGCGGAGCCGCGGCCCGACGTGGACTCGGAACGGCAGCTCGAACCGGACGTCGAGGCCGAGACGGAGCCGCGGATCGAGCCGACGCTTGAGCCGCAACGGGAGCACCCGACCGAGCCGGACCTGGTGTCTCAGCTGAACGAGGCGGAATCAGAGCCCGAGCCGGAGCCCGAGCCAGAGCCCGAGCCCGAGCCCGAGCCGGAGCCGGCGGGGCCGTCGCTCACGTCACGCGACCCGGCCGAACGTCGGACGGCGCTCGTCGAGCTCGCCGACAGGGAGGCGTCGGCCGCCGAGCTCGACACCGTGGCCGCGCTGATCCTCGACCCGGACGCCGAGATCCGCCGCCTGGCGGTCGAGACGCTCGCACGGACGCCGGCACGCCTCGACGATGCCGTCGTTCGCCAGGCGCTGCAGGATCCCGCCGACGAGGTGCGAGCGGCGGCCGTTCGAGCCGCCGCGACGCGCGGCATCGGCACCCTCCCGACGCTCGCTCCGCTGATCGACGCGCGGCGTTCGCCCGAGACGCATCGAACGGTCCTCGAGCTGCTGCCGAAGATCCTCGGCGAGGCGCAGCTGACCGCCGAGGCGCTCGATCCCCTCCTCCTGGCCGTCGCGCAGCTCCAGCCGCCGCCCGACGACGGCGAGCGCGCGGCGTTCTCCGAGATCGCCGCTTCGATCGGCACGACGCTGCTCATCGACGGTCTGATGCTGCCCGATGCGCGTCGGCTGGGCGCGGTTCGACTGCTGGCGGGCGACCGTTCGCCAGCGGTCCTCCACGCGCTCGCCGACCGCGCGGGCGATCCGCTCGAAGAAGTGCGCCAGGCCGGGCTCGCCGCCGCCGACGAGATCGCGCGCATCGAAGCCGAGGCAGCTCGCGCGGCGGGGCCGCCCGACATCGCTGCGCTCGGTGAGGACCTTGGGAACCCCGATCCTGAGCACGCCGACCGCGCCCGCACGGCGCTCCGCGAGATCGAGCGATCCGACGTGGTCGCCTGGTCTCGAGATCGCCTCGAGCAGGGCGACGCAGAGTCGGTCGCGCTTGTCGCCAACGTCGACGCGGTCCTCGATCTCGGCGAGATCGGCGCCGAGCTGCTGACGTGCGGCGCGTCGCTCCCCGCCGAGCGCCGGCGACCCGTGATCGAGGCCCTCGCCGAATTTCCGGATCCGTCGCAGCTCGCGAGGTACGTCGCCGTCGTTCCGCCCGACCATCGCGCCGACGCCGTCCGCCTCGTTTGGGAGGCATCGGGGCGACGCGTGCTTCCGGATCTTCGGAACCTGCTGGCCGACCCGGCCATCGACGTCCGGGTGGCGGTCATCGACATCGCGCGCGACGCCGACGATCCCTCCTCGATCGAGGCGGTCGCCGGACTGCTCACCACCGACGCCTCACCGGAGGTCCGCGCCGCCGCCGTTCGGACGATCGCCACCAGCGACGGCGCGCTGGCCCACGTCATCCGGGCGCTCGGCGATCCGGATCCGCACGTGCGCGCGACCGCCGTCGAGTCGATGCCCGGCTCGCCCGCGGCCGACGTCGGCCCGGTCCTCGCGCAGGCGCTGACCGACCTCGACGAACGGGTCCGCCTTGCGGCGATCGACCGACTCGCCGGCGTGTCGAGCACCGAGCCGGCCCTTGCATGGTCCGCGCTTCGCCGGTGTCGCGTCGAGGAGCGAACGGAGCTGCTCTCGGCGTTCCAACGCTCGAACCCGTCGCAGATCCTCGAGATCGCGCTCGAACACCTCTACGCGCCCGACCAGGGGGAGCGAACGCTCGCCGTGGAGATGACCGGATGGGGTGCGAGCCAGGCCGCCGTCGAGGCCGCGATCCGCGCGCTCGGCGATCCCGTTCCCGAGGTCCGGCGCGCGGCCGTCGGCGCGCTCGGCCGGCTTCGGGACCGCTCCGCCGTCCAGGCGCTGGGCAAGGCGCTCGCCGATCCCGATCCCGACGTGCGAGTCGGCGCCGTTCGCGCGCTCGGCGTGATCGACGACGAGGCGGTGCTCGCCTTCCTCGTCGCCGCGCTCAAGGATCCCGATCAGCGCGTGCGCGAAACGACGAGCCACGTCCTCACCGAATGGAGCTCACCGGCCGTCGCCAAACGACTCGCCGGGGTGCTCGCCGTCCCCTCGCTTCGCGACAGCGCGGCCGATCTTCTGCGGCGCATCGGGCCGACGTCGGTCGAGCTGCTGATCGACGTCCTGCTTCAGGGCAACGCCGATCTCCGGCCCACGGTCGGCCCGCTCCTCGAACAGATCATCGGCATCGAGGAGTTCCTCGGCAGGATCGACTCGTTGGAGCCCGAGCGCCGGCTCCGGGCGATCGAAGCCCTCGGCGCGATCGCCGGGCCGCTCGCCGTCGATGCGCTCATGCGGTCGCTGTCCGATCCCGACGAGCGGATCCGCCTTCGCGCAACGCAGCTCCTCGGCGAGCTCGGAGATCCGATCGCCGCCGACGCGGTGCGGCGGCTCGTCGACGATCCGGTGCCCGACGTCGCGGCTGCCGCGCGGTTCGCGCTCGAGACGACGCTCGATCGTCGCGCGCAGGACCGACCCGACTACGCCTGATCTCCGGAGAACTCCTCGAAGAACCGACTCGCCGTCGGGCCGCGCTGTCCTTGATACTTGCTGCCGGTCTCCTTCGATCCGTACGGGCGATCGGCCTCCGTCGTGAGACGGAAGAACGAGATCTGCCCGATCTTCATCCCCGGATAGATCGTGATGGGGAGGTTGGCGACGTTCGACAGCTCGAGCGTCAGGTAGCCGTCCCACCCGGGATCGACGTATCCGGCGGTCGAATGGATCAGCAGCCCGAGGCGCCCGAGGGAGGACTTGCCCTCCAGCCGCGCCACCATGTCGTCGGGGAGCCGCACCCGCTCGCGCGTCGAGCCGAGGACGAACTCGCCGGGATGCAGGATGAACGGCTCTCCGTCGCCCACCTCGACGAGGTCCGTGAGGTCCGGCATCGGGCTCTTCACGTCGATGTACGGATAGCGCGAGTTCGCGAAGACGCGGAACTGCGCGTCGACGTGCAGGTCGATCGACGACGGCTGGATCGCGCCCGGATCGAAGGGCTCGATCCGGATGCGCCCGGCCTCGATCTCCTCGCGGATCGTTCGATCGGACAGGATCATCGGCGCCGGATGCTACCCGTCGACGGCCTGCGACGCCTCGACCCATCGTTCGAGGGTCTCCGCCGCGCGCCCGTCGTCGATCGCCGCGCCGGCGAGAACGATCGCCTCTTCGAGCGATCCGGCGGCGCCGGCGACCTCGAGCGCCGCGCCGGCGTTGAGCACGACGACGTCGCGATGCGAACCGCGCTCACCGGCGAGCACCGCGCGCGCGATCCTCGCGTTGGTGTCGACGTCGCCGCCGCGCAAGTCGTCGTCCGTCGCCTTCGCCAACCCGAGCTCCGATGGATCGAGCGTGCGCCCGCGGACGTCACCGTCGCGCGTCTCGTACACGACCGAGATCGCGGCCGTGCTGAGCTCGTCGAGGCCGTCCTCGCCGCGAAAGACCATCGCGCGGGCGCCGCGCCGGGCGAGCACCTGCGCGACGAGCGGCAGCATCCGCGGATCCGAGACGCCGACGACCTGGGCCGACGGGCGCGCGGGGTTGGTGAGCGGGCCGAGGAAGTTGAACAACGTCGGCACGCGCAGCTCTCGGCGGATCCCGACGACGTACGCCGTCGCCGGGTGGAACATCGGCGCGAACATGAACGCGATACCGACGGCCGACAGGCACCGCTCGACGCCCCTGGCATCGAGGTCGATGCGCACGCCGAGCGCCTCGAGCAGGTCCGCCGAGCCGCATCGAGACGACGCCGCGCGATTGCCGTGCTTGGCGACGCGGACACCGCACGCGGCCGTGACGATCGCGGCGATCGTCGAGATGTTGAACGTGCCCGACCGGTCGCCGCCGGTCCCGCACGTGTCCACGACCGGTCCGTCGCTCTCGACGGCGCGAGCCATCTCGAGCATCGCGCTCGCCGATCCCTCCAGCTCGTCGACGGTCTCGCCCTTGGTCCGAAGTGCCATCAGGAAACCGGCGACCTGAGCGGGCGTGGCCTCCTCGCGCATCATCGCGAGAACCGCCTCTCGAGCCTCTTCGACGGACAGCGACCCGCCGCCGGCGACGCGCATCAGCAGCGACGGCCACAGATCCGGATCGGCCATTGGGCGAGGAACGCTAGCAGGTCGCGCCCGGGCCGCGGCCCTCGCTAGACTGTGCGCTCGACCGCTGCGGCGGTCGAGCGATGCGGGCGTGGTTCAATGGTAGAACGCAAGCTTCCCAAGCTTGAAACGGGGGTTCGATTCCCCTCGCCCGCTCCGATCGCGCGCCGGTGACCGCTCGGCGCGAACGGCGTCAGCGGCGCGGCCGTCCCTACACGAGCACCTCGACCACGTCGTCCTCCTCCACGACGTGGTCCCGACCCACCAGCTGACCGTCGAACTTCGCTGACGGTCCCCAGATCCTGGCGCCGCGGCACTCGGCACGCAGATCGTTGTGCAGCGCGGCGGCCACGTCGGCGACGGTGGCACCCGGTTCGAGCGCCAGCGGGTCCGCCTCGGGGCTGCCGGGCTTGCGGGTGAAGACGCGGATCGATCCGGTCAGGCGCCAGACCGCGTCGCGGAAGGCGTCCAGGCTGTCGTCGTCCAGCACTGAGACCGCGAGGACGGCGGCGCCCGGCATCGCCGCACGGAGTTGCTCGACGGCATCCGGACCGGCCTCGTCGGCCTTCGTGGCGGCGACGATCCAGGGCAGCTCGATCCCCGCCGACGAGACCTCCGTCCGGACTTCGAGGAGCGGCTCGACCGGGGCGCCCGCGTCGTGGCAGAACACGATGCCGTCGGCTCCTCGAAGCACGCCGAGCAGCGCGCGGCCGCCGCCGCGGTCCTCGTTCGCGCCGCCGATCAGCCCCGGGATCTCGACGAGCTGCACCGGCACGCCCTTGACGAGCGTGAGTGCCGGAACCGGCCGAACGGTCGTGAACGCGTAGTCGCCCGTCTTGATCTGGATGCGCGACAGCGCCTGGAGCAGCGACGACTTCCCGACGTTCGGCGGCCCGACCAGCGCGATCTGCGCGACGCCCTCGCGCCGGATCGCGATCGAGTCGCGGTGCACGACCCGCGACCGGCCTCTCGTCTGGTCGATCTCGGCCAGCACCCACTTGCGGATGTCTGCGTACGGGCCGTTCTTGTAGTCCGGCAGCTCCGTGAGGACCTGGCGTAGCTCCTTGATGCGCGCGCTGCCGTCCTTGCCGACGAGACGACGCTTGATGAGACGCATCTGGACCTGATGTGGCATCGGCACGGCTCGAACCTCCTCGAACGATCGAGCGGGGAGCCGAGCGGCGGTTGCCCGGCACGGAGCCGGGCGTGCGCGCGTCGGTCGTTCCCGCTGCTTCCCCTGACGCCGGTTCGGGAAGCAGCGGGTTAGCCGGTTTGCCGGAGTCGCTCCAGCCGCCAGCGCGCTTCGTCTCGAAGAGCCACGGCGCGAGGATACCGGACGACAATCACCCGGACATCCGCGACGCGCGCCTCGGGCGGATGCCGAGGTTCGCTCGACCGGTCGGACACAGCTCGAGGAGCGGACACTCCGCGCAGAGCGGACGCGGCGCCTTGCACACCTCTCGCCCGAGCCGGATCAGCCCGACGTGCATCGGGACGCGGAGCTCGGGCGGAACGAGCGCCTCCAGCAGGACGTGGGCCCGCTCGGCGGACGCCGTGGGCGCGATCCAGCCCAGGCGGCGCGTGACCCGATGCACGTGCGTGTCGACCGCCAGGGCGTTCCGTCGGAGCGAGAAGGCGAGCACGATCGCGGCGGTCTTCGGCCCGACGCCGTGCAGCGACGCGAGGTACGCCCTCGCGTCGTCGTCGGACATGCCGAGCAGGAACGACAGCTCGAACCGACCCTCGCGGTCGCGGATCTCCCGCAGGATCCCCTGGATCCGCGGTGCCTTGACGTTGGCGAGACCCCCCGACCGGATCGCGTCCGCGACGGCGCCCGGGCGCGCCAGGACGACGTCGGCCCATGTCGGAAACGCCTCGCGGAGCGACGCGAACGCGCGCGCGGCGTTGAGGTCGCTCGTGTGCTGGGACAGCACCGTCAGTATGAGCTCCTCGAGCGGATCGCTGCGGCGCGGCGGGGAGAGCGGACCGAACCGCTTCTCGAGGCGCCGGTACGCCGCGCGGACGGTGCGTCGGTCGGCCACGGCGGGCGCAGCCTATCCGACGGTCGTCACGACCCCGGGTGGTAGTCCTTGAACTGCGTCAGGTGCGGCAGGAACGTCAGCGGGATGCTGTCCGTCGGGCCGTTGCGGTGCTTGGCGACGATGAGGTCCGCGAGCCCCTTCTTGGCGGGGTCGGAGTCGTCGCGGTGGATGAACATGACGACGTCCGCGTCCTGTTCGATGGCGCCCGACTCGCGCAGGTCCGACAGCTGCGGCCGCTTGTCCTGGCGTCGCTCGGGATCGCGGTTGAGCTGCGAGACCGCGATCACCGGGATCTCCAGCTCCTTGGCGAGCAGCTTGAGGCTCCGGCTGATCTCGGCGATCTCCTGCTGACGGTTGTCGACGCGCCGGTGGTGCGACATGAGCTGGAGATAGTCGACGATGATCAGACCGAGCCCCTGACGGCTGGCCGACAGTCGCCGGGCCTTCGCGCGGATGTCGACGATCGTGACGTTCCCCGAGTCCACGATCGACAGCGGCGCGTCGTGCAGCATCTCGGCCGCCTGGACGATCCGGCCCCAGTCGTCGGCGCCGACGCGCTTGTTGCGGATGCTGTCCCACGGCACGCGCGCCTCGGCGCACAGCAGACGCATGCCGATCTCCCACCGCGACATCTCGAGCGAGAACATCGCGACGGGCTGGCGAGCCTCGACCGCCACGTTGCGCGCGAGGTTGGTGACGAACGACGACTTTCCGACGCCGGGTCGTGCGGCGACCACGATCAGGTTTCCGGGCTGCATGCCGGACATCAGCGTGTCGACGTCGCGGAACCCGGTCGGACATCCCGCGAACGCCGACTCGCGGTTCTGGATCTTCTCCAGGTCGGTCATCGCCTGGTCGACGAGCTCGCGCAGGTGAGCGACCTGTTCCTTCTCGTCCTGACGTGCGACGTCGTAGATGCGCTGCTCGGCCTCGTCGGCGACCTGTTCGGGATCCTCGGGCGAGGAGTAGGCGAGGTCGATGATGTCGGCCGCCGCCGAGATCAGCCGGCGCAGCAAGGCGTGCTGAGCGACGATCTTTGCGTAGTTGGCGGCGGCCCCCGGCGTGGGGACCTGCTCGACGAGCTCGTGGATGTAGAGGTGCCCGCCGACCTCCTCGAGCATCCCGCGCCTGCGGAGCTCTTCGACCGCGGTGATCGCATCGACCGGATCGCCGCGCGCGTACAGCGATCGCAGCGTGTCGAAGATCTTGGCATTGGCCGACTTGTAGAAGTCGTCGGGCCTCACGACCTCGACGACGTCGGCGATCGCCTCGCCGGACAGCATCATGGCGCCGAGCACGGATTCCTCCGCCTCGAGGTTCTGCGGCGGCACTCGTTCGGGTCGAAGACGACGAACGTCGTCAGCGGTGCGCGCCACGGATCCCCCCTCGTGCGTCCGGCATGCGAAGGCTAGGTGCGCCGGATCGCGACGTCATTGGGATAACCGCTGTGGAAACCGGCGCGCCTGCTCGCGCGCGAAGATTCCTTGTCACACCGCCTCCGACCAGCGCCGTCCCGTGTGGACAACGCTGGGGGTAAGTGTGAATTACAGGTGTGACATTTCAATCACGTACCGGCCACGCAGTCGCCCGGACGTCGACCGGTCCCGATCCGGGCCGCCGTCCGCCGGCCCGATGGCCTGACGCGCCGGGCCCCCTGCCGCACCGACCCGTCCGGCCGCCCGGTCGGCCGCCGATGGTCCCGGTCATACGGCCCGTGCATCGGGTTCCATGGGATCGACGCAAGGAGGCCGTCATGAGCGCCACATCCCCTGACATCGACCCTCGCCCGCGCGACTCGGCGGTCGTCGGTGTCGTGGCCGGAGCGGTCATCGCGGTCATCGCGGTCGTCGCGGTCGCCGCGCTCCTCGTGGTCGCGCTGCACCGCGGCGAGACGGCCGGGACGATCGGCGGATCCGGCGTCGCGATCGCTCAACCCCGAACGGTGCCGCCGTTCACGTCCGTCCGGCTCGCGGGCTCGAACATCGTCCGCATCCACGTCGGCACGGAGCGGTCCGTGGTCGTCCACGCCGACCGGAACCTGGTTCGACGGGTGACGACGAACGTCGAGGCCGAACAGCTGGTTATCGGGACGCGCGGCTCGGTCGACGCGCACACGCCGATGTACGTCGACGTGGCGGTCCCGCGATTGACCTCGGTCGCGGTGTCGGGATCGGGAACGGTCGAGGTCGACGGCATCTCGTCCGACGCGTTCGCGGTGGCCCTGCCGGGTTCGGGCACGATCGACCTGGCCGGCGCCGTCGGTCGGCTCGACGCCACGATCGAGGGATCCGGCGCCATCCGCGCACGGCCGCTCATCGCGACCCGAGTGACCGCGACCATCCCGGGGTCGGGCTCGATCGACGTGACCGCGACCGAGAGGTTGGTCGCTCGGATCGGCGGATCGGGCTCGATCACCTGCGCGGGTTCGCCGGCACACGTGTCGCGGATCATCACGGGAACGGGCTCGATCGACGTGATCTGACGTTGGCCGCCGGACGCGGCGCGCGGCCGGCCGGTACGCCGCCGGCCGCACGCCGTCCTGGAGCTATCCCCCCGCTTCGACGCGGACCGAGACGACCGGATCGACGTCCGAAAAGAGATGGACGCGGACCTCGTGCGTCCCGACCGAGCGGATCGGCTCGTCGAGATGGACGTCGTGCCGGTCGACGACGACGCCGGTCTGACGTTCGATCTCGGCGACGATCTCGGCGGACGTCACGCTTCCGAAGAGCTTGCCCTCCTCGCCCGCGCGCGCCCGAACCGTGATCGGCGTTCCGGCGAGTTTGGACGCGACCGTTTCGGCCTCGGCCTTGGCGGCCGAGACGCGGACCGAGTGCGCCCGCTTGAGGCTCTCGACGTGCCGCATCCCGCCCCGCGTCGCCTTGACGGCCAGACCGCGCGGAACGAGGTAGTTCCGCGCGTAGCCGTCGGCGACCTCGACGAGGTCGCCCGGATCGCCGAGCTTGTCGACGCTCTTCTGCAGGATGATCTTCATCGGGTCGAGAACGGTAGCAGCGCCATCTCGCGCGCGTTCTTGACCGCGGACGCGACGTCGCGCTGATGCTGGGCGCAGTTGCCCGTCACGCGGCGCGCGCGGATCTTCCCCCGCTCGGAGACGAACTTCCGGAGCGTCGGCACGTCCTTGTAGTCGACGTACGTCACCCGGTCCTTGCAGAAAACGCAGACCTTACGCTTCTGCTTCTTCTGCCAGGCCTTGTCGTCCTTCTCCTTCTTCCTGGTCTTGGCTCGTGGCTTACCCGGCATCCAGTGGGCTCTCCTCGTCGCTCATCGGACCAGCGCCGACGCT
>JBKPTC010000107.1:0-12555 GCA_046735355.1 bacterium | reverse complement strand
CGCGACGAGCGTCGCCGTCGGGATCACGGCCGTCGTCGTCCTGGTGGCGACGCCGCCCAGGATCCACGAGCGCGCGGAGCGCGTCGAGATCGCGACGCCCGTCGTCCGCTCGCTCGACCCCGGACCGACCCCGAGCGTCGCTCCGACGCCGAGGCCCGACCGCGCTCCCGCGCGAACGCGTGACCGCTCGGAGCGGAACGGGTCCGGCCGGAGCGGCACCCCGCGCGACGACTTCGCGTTCGGCGGAGGCGCGGGACCGATCGTCCACACCGGCGACACCGGCACCGGCTCGAACACCCCGCCCGCCGAGGGACCGCCGGCGAACGACGCTTCGAACGATCATCCGCCGGGCCACGCGAACGGCTGGGACAACCGGCCGCCGAAGCACGACGACAACGGTCACCACGAGGGCTGGACCAAGGGCAAGGGTCCGAAGAAGGACGAGCCCGCCTCCCACTGATCGGACGCCCGTCCGCTACGCCAGCAGCGCGCGCGACCAGGGGTACGGCACCAGCGTCCGAACGTGGTCCTCGGTGACGACGACCTGATCCCCGAGCTTCACGCCGTGGTCGCCGCCGATCTCGCCCATGTAGCACTCGACGACGAGGATCGTCCCCGGCTCGATCACCGTATCGGGGTTCGACTGCGCGTCCTGCGGATGGCAGACGCTCGGATTCTCCTCCTCGAGCCCGATGCCGTGCACCATGCATTCGTAGCGCTGCGCCACGAACCGCTCCGGGATCTTCGGCGCGAGCTCGGCCGCCTCGCCGCAGGTCATGCCGGGCCGGATCACGTCCTTCATCGCGCTCACCCACTCGACCGCGGCCGCGTACGTCGACCGGTGGGCCGGCGACGGCCGTCCGACCGCAAACGTTCTCGAGACGCAAAAGAAGCACCCCTCCTGCGCGACGGCGTCCGTGTCGACGTAGACGAGGTCGCCGTCGGCGAGCCGGCGATCGGTCGCCTCGGCGCGCCACGGGTTGGTGTTCGGACCGGAGCACACCGTGTCCGTCGCCAGATACTCGCCGCCTCCACGCAGCAGCACGCACGCCATCTCGGCCAGTAGCTCGCGCTCGGAGACGCCGGGTTCGGCCGCGTCCTCCACCGCGCCGAGCATCGAGGCGATCAGCGGGGCGTTCCGCTCGAACAGCGCGAGCTCCTCCGGCGTCTTGACGCGGCGCGCCTCCTGCGTGACCGCGGCGGAGTCGCGCACCGAGATGCCACGCGCGCCGAGCGCGAGGTACGCGGGCGCGCCGAGCCGGTCCACGGCGACCTCGTGCGCGTCGACGCCGAGCTCGTGCAGCGTCGCGACGATCTCGTCGGCCCACACACCGGCCTCGGCGCCGGGGTCGTCGAAGAACTCCCACGCGTGCATCGGTCGAACGTCGAGCGCTCGCAGGCGCGACCGGTGGATCGAGTTCGGATGCTCGAAGAGCACGGGGGTCCCCTCCTGGGGCACGAGGGCACACCGCGCGAACGTGCTCATCGCGTACACCGGCATCGCCGTCGCCCCCGTTGCGTACCGGACGTTCGGCTCGTTCGAGAGCAGGCACGCCTCGACGCCGCGCCCACGCATCGCCCGCTGCAGTCGCGCCAGGCGCCCGTCGCGGAGCGCCTCCGGCGAGACGTCGGGCGTTGTTGCCGCGTCGCCCGTCACGATCGGACCGCCGGTCGCATCACGCGGGCGCCCGGCATGGTCGAATGGCGCCTTCCGACCCGAAGCAGGAGCGGCGATGCCGGAGATCCGCGGTAGCGAGTCCACCGTCCACTACGAGCAGTTCGGCAACGGTCCCGACGTGGTCTGGATCGCGGGCGGGGGCGACGTCGGCGCGCGATGGCACCGCTACCAGATCCCGCACTTCGAGCGCTCGTTCCGGAACACGACGTTCGACAACCGCGCGATCGGGCGCACCGTCTGCGACGTCGCGCCGCCGTGGACGTTCGCGGGGTTCGCGCTCGACACCGCCGAGCTCATCGAGGCCGTCTGCGAGCCGCCGGTCGCGGTCGTCGGCCTGTCGATGGGCTCGCTGATCGCGCAGGAGCTGTGCCTGGACCGCCCCGACCTGGTTCGGTGCGCCGTGGTCATGGGCACCGGCTCGAGGAGCCACGGCTGGACGTGGGACTACCAGCAGGCCGAGATGGACTTCCGCACGGCGGGCGGCTCGCTGCCCGGCATGATGGGCGTCGCGCACTACGCCGCCATGCTGTATCCGGCGCGGGTGCTCGGGGATCCCGAGCTCTGGCCGCGGATCCGCGCCGACCTGCTTGCGTGGATGGACTCCGGCGAGAACGAGACGTCGCTGCTCGCGCAGTGGGAGCCGTGCCTGACGTTCGACCAGACCGAGCGGTTGGCGTCGTGCCGCGTTCCGATCCACGTCATCGCGTTCACCGAGGACGTCGAGTCCCCGCCGCAGGACGGACGTGAGCTCGCCGAGATCACGCCGAACGCCGAGTACCACGAGTTCGAGGCGATGGGTCACGGCTCGATCTACGGACACGCGCACGAGGTCCTGAATCCGTACATCGAGGAGCTGATCCGCCGGCATCTCTGACCGGCTCACCCCGATCCGCCGCCCTGGAGCGCGATCCCGCCGAGGTTCGACGCCCGGCGCTCGCCACGCGTCGAGCGCCGGTACACCAGGACGGCGATCACGATCACGAGCGTCGACGCCGTGAGCGTCAGCGTCGCGAGCGCGTTGACCGACGGCAGCGGACCGTGTCGCGCGGCGCTGTAGATCAGCATCGGGATCGTCTGATCGGTGGCACCGGCCGACAGCTGCTGGGAGATCACGAAGTTGTCGATCGTCGCGGCGAACACAATCGCGACGCTCGCGAAGATGGCGGGGAGCAGCAGCGGAAGGAGGATGCGGCGCAACGCCTGGGTCGGCGAGGCGCCGAGGTCCATCGCGGCCTCCTCGTACTCGCGTCCGATCGAAAGCATCCGGGCACGCACGACGATGACCGGATACGCCATCATGTACATCGACACGCCCAGCACCTGCGACGTGAACCCGAGGCCGACCGCGGTCACCACCTTGGCGAAGAACAGCAGCAGCGCGATCGCGATCGCGACCTCCGGCGTGATGAAGGAGAACAGCATCAGGAAGTTCGAGGTGCCGGACCCGCGCCCGCGCCAGCGGTCGAGCGCGAGGGCGAACCCGACGCCGAGCGGCACCGCGATCGCGACGACGAGCGCCGAGAGCTTCAGGCTCTGGACGAGCGCGGACCGCAGCTCGGGGTCGTTCCACACCGAGCTGACGTCGCCGGCGTACCAGCGCGTCGAGAAGCCCTGCCACGCCGTCAGGGCCCGGCTCGCGTTGAACGAAAACACGATCGCGATCGCCACCGGCACGAGCGACCACACGACGTAGGCGATCGCGAGCGCCCAGAGGAACCGCGCCCTGCCCCACGGATTGGCGACCCACGACAGCGCGCGGGCCGCTGCCGAGGAGGTCCGAGCCGCCGGCGCCGGAACGGTCGCGTCCGTCATACGAAGGTCGCGCCGCCCTCGCGAGTCGTGCTCCGCAGGTAATAGAGCATCGGAACGATCAGCACGATCAGCATCAGCAGGACGAGCGACGCGCCCTCCTGCACCAGCGAGCTTCCCATCGAGCTCACGATCAACGTGCCGATCATCGCCGTGTTGCGGGTTCCGGCGAGCAGCGACGTCGTGTAGTAGTCGCCGAACATCGGAAGCGTGACGATGATGATGCCCGCAAGGATCGCCTGGCGCGACAGCGGCAGCGTCACCCGCACGAACGTCCCGGCCGGACCGGCCCCGAGGTCCCGGGCGGCCTCGAGCGACGACACGCTGATCCGGTCGAGCGTTCCGAACAGCGGAAGGATCATGTACGGCAGGTAGCCGTATGCGAGACCGAGGATCACCGTGAGCGGCTTGCCGTTCAGCCACTGCACCGGCGAGCCGATCACCCCGAGCCGCTCGAGCGTGTGGTTCACGTAGCCGTCCGGCTGCAGCAGGTTGATCCAGGCGAGCATCCGCATCATGTAGCTGATCCAGAACGGCGCGACGAAGGCGATCAGGAACGCCGTTCGGAACCGGCCGGCGTGCCGTGCGACGAAGTACGCGAATGGATAGCCGATGAGCAGGCACAGCGCCGTCGCCGTCGCGACGAACACGACCGTGTGCGCGAGCGCGCTCTGATAGATCGAGCCCGACGCCGTGAACTGCGACGCCACCCGGACGAACGCCGACGCATCCCATCGCAGCGGGGAGTACTCCGGCACCGGGGTCAGGAAGATGGGGTCGACGCTCCCGAAGGCGATCGAGACGATCACGTAGAACGGCGCGACGAACAGCACCAGCAGCCAGAGCGTCGCCGGAGCCGCGAAGGCCGGCCAGAACCAGCGCGGAAACCACGCGCCCGAGCGGGTCGCGTACCGCGTGCGGCGGCCCGGCGTACGCCGGACCGCCCCACTGTCAGACGCCACCGGTGACCTGTTGGTAGACCTGCTCGTACCGCTGGTTGACCTCCGGCGGAAGCTCCAGCTCGCTCACCTTGGCGGGGTCGCTTCCGAGCGGATAGTCGGACTCGGACAGCAGGGTGTTGCGGAGGTTCTCCGGAACGATCCCGTCCTTGATCACCTGGTCGGGATCGAACTGGTTGATCGGCGGCTGATACCCCTCGTAGCTGTAGTTCTCCATCGCGATGTCCGGGTCGTACAGGAAGTCGATCATCCGGTGCGCGAGGACAGGGTTCTTGCAGCCCTTGGGGATCGCGAAGCAGTCGTTCGAGATCAGCCCCGGCTTGCCGGACGGCGCCGTCGGCGGCCACACCCACGAGAACTGCTCGATCGAGACGTCCTTCGGGAGGTAGTAGATGTAGTACGTCATCTGCCCCGACCACGTCTGGTGGATCACGAACTGATCGTTCAGCTCGTTGTAGTCGACGTGGTCGAACTTCCAGTTCATCGTGTCGACGCCGTCCTGCAGCATCTGGGCGACCTTGTCGAGGTCCGACTGCGAGGTGGTGTTGACGTCGACGCCGGCGCGCAGCTGCGCCGCCGACAGCGTGTCCCGCGCCCCGTTCAGCAGATGCACGCCCTGCGACGCGTACTGCTGGAACCACAGCGCGTCGTACGGGTTCTCGAGCTGAGACAGGTCCTCCTTGACCTTGTCGTTCCGGTACGCGATGCCGGTGCTGTAGATGGCGTACGGAACCGTGTACCGCGAGCTCTTGTCGTAGAACGGGTCCTTGACCGTGCTCCACGCGTTCTGCTCGAAGTTCGGCAGGTAGCTGTGGTTGAGCGGCTGGATCAGCCCGCCCGTCGCCAGCTTGCCGACGTTCTCGATCGTGATCGTGCAGAGCAGGTCGAAGCTCGAGCCCTGCGTCTGCAGCTTGGCGATCATCTCCTCGGGCGTCTCGAAGGACGTGTACTCGATGTCGACGCCGAGCTGATCCGAGAACTTGTTGCGGTCCTTCTTCCAGATGTAGTCGGCGTATCCGTAGATCCGGAGCGGACCGGCCTCGTTGTCGAGCCCGTCGTCGATCGCCGGATTGTCGTCGGTGATCGGCAGCGTCGCCGGATGGTCGGGACGTGCGAGCTGCAGCCCGCCCGCGGAGGCGGACCCCCCGCCGCTGCCACCGGTGTCGTTGTTGGCGCACGCCGCGAGGATCGCCGACGCGCTCGGGATCGCGATGCCGGCCGCGGCGGCGCGACGGAGGAACTCGCGCCTGCTCATCGGACGTCGATGCGGGACATGTTCTTGCATGCAACCCCCTCGTGCTCCGTGCTGCGGGCCGGACCTATGTACACGTCCGCGCGCGGCGAGTAAAGGCAGACGCGGCGGCGGCGCGACCGACGGTCACGTTCGCCGCGACGCCCCCTCGCTCGCTCGCCGCCGTACCATGCCGTTCACCGTTCGAGCCGGAGGGATCGCATGGAGGTTCGCGAACGCAGCGCACTGCAGCCGACGCTGCCCGGCCGCGACTACACGTCTGCCGAGGTGTACGAGACCGAGCGCGAACGCGTCTTCGCGCGCGGATGGGTCTGCCTCGGACGCGAGGAGCACGTTCCGTCCGCCGGGGACTTCGTGACCCGCGAGGTGCTCGGCGAGCCGGTGTTCGTGATCCGCGACAAGGACGAGCGCGTTCGCGCGTTCGCGAACGCGTGCCGGCATCGCGGCACGCGGCTGCTCGACGGAGCCGGCACCGTCCGCGGCGCGATCAAGTGTCCGTACCACGCGTGGACGTACGGGTTCGACGGCCGGCTGCTCGGCGCTCCGAACGTCCATCAGCGAGACGGCCTCGTGAAGGACGAGTTCGGCCTTTGGCAAGTCAGGACCGAGACGTGGGACGGGTTCGTCTTCGCGAACCTCGACGCCGCGGCCCCGTCGCTCGCCTCGCAGCTCGAGGCGATGGCCGACTCGCCGCTCGAGCTCGAGCGGTACGCCATCGGCGAGCTGCGCGTCGGCGCGACGCGCGTGTACGACGTCGCGGCCAACTGGAAGATCGTCGTCGAGAACTACCACGAGTGCCTGCACTGCCCCACCGTGCATCCCGAGCTCGTCAAGCTCGTGCCGCTGTACCGCAGCGGCGAGGTCGAGGAGGAGGGCCAGATGCTCGGGAACTCGATGGGACACGGGCTGACGTCGTTCACGGAGACCGGGCTCTCGAGCCTCCCGTCGCTGCCGGGCCTGACGGAGGAGGACGTGCACACGTTCTACGGCGTCTACGTGCTCCCCAACCTGATCCTCAACTACCACTCCGAGACCGTGAATGCCGTCACGATCTATCCCAAGGGACCGGAGCGAACCACGGTCGTGAGCGAGTTCCTGTTCCGGCGCGAGACGATCGAGGATCCCGCGTTCGATCCGAGCGAGGTCGTCGACTTCCGCGACCTCGTCGCCAAGCAGGACTGGGTCGTGTGCGAGCTGGCGCAGCGCGGCGTCCGATCGCGCTTCTTCACGAGCGGGGTGTATCCGCGACAGGAGAAGTACCTGCGCGACTTCAACGACCGGTACCTCGCCGCGCGCGACGGCTAGCGCGGGGTGCGCGGGGGCGAGGCGCCGCTTCGCGGCGCCCCGCCCGCCCGCGCTACGCCGTCACGCCGGGCAGGGGTTGGTCGACAGCACGTTCCGGAAGTCGTTGTACCTCGACGAGACGGCCGGATGGCCGTGCTCGTCGGTGTCCGGATAGTCGACCTGCAGCAGGCCGCCGTACTCGTTGACCATCCCGAACCGATTCACCGTGTGCGGCAGATACCGGCCCCCGAGCTGCCACCGGCAGTTCCCGTGGATGTTCGACGTGCTGTAGAAGGGATAGAACCTCGACTGCGGCGGCGGCTTGACGCAGTGCGCGCCGGGGTTCGGGTCCGACGGGTTCACGATGAACCGCTGACAGCTGTTCTGCACGCCGCCGAACGGCTCGTCCGGCCGGAAGTCCTCGATCCGCGGCAGGTCCGTCTCGAACGCGACGCGCGAGTAGTTCCGCCCGTCGTTGAACGTCGGCGTCGTGAACCGGATGGGTCTCGGCGCGAGCAGCCGGTCCACCGTCGGGTTCACGTTCGAGCCCGGCCACGCGTGGTCGTCGTAGGAGACGCCGTCGAAGTCGAGATCGCTCAACCCGAAGAACCCGGTGCATCCGGTCACGTCGACGAGCGTCGAGTTCGTGCTCGGGAACCCCGGAACGGGCAGACACGCGTTGTCGTCGTCGGCCGGATCCTCCTCGTTGTTCGTGTCGAACCCCGACGGCTTCGCGCACGACAGGATGTCGTCGAGGTTCACCCGATCGCAGTACTCGAAGTGACCGATCTCGTCCGAGAAGGCGACGTTGTAGCTGTGCGCCGCCCACGGAACCCGAGTGTCCTCGCTCGACGTGGCGTACGCCGGGTGGAAGGCGTGCTTGGTGATCGAGCACGTCGATCCGCTCGGGTTGAAGTTCACGGACGCGAACCCGTTGTCCGCGCTCGCGACCATGCCTCCGCGGGTGTGCGTGCTCTTGTCGTTGATCCTGACGGTGAACCCGTTGTCGGTGTCGAACAGGTGCACCCGGATGTGATCGCCGCCGCCCATCAGGTACGTCTCGGGGGTCGGCGTGAAGCGGTCGTTGTTCAGCGGGTCGGCAGAGGTCGCCGCCTCGCCACTCGGGGTGAGGAACGCGAAGTTGACGGGCTCGAGGCCCGCTGTGTTCAGACAGTCGTCGTTGTTCACGACGTTCTTGTTCATGTCGAGCGACAGGCTGTCGATGTTCAGCGCGGCGCACCACTGCGTCGCGTCGCAACTGTTGCCGAGCGGCCACTTGACCCATCCCGGCGGATAGAACTGCATCTCCATGAACGCCGTGCCGGGGTGCGCACCCATGTAGGCGTCCGCGTCGGCCGGATCGGTTCCGACGAAGACGTTGGAGTCGCTGTCGGGCGTGCAGTGCGTCGACTCCGGATACGCCGAGCCCGACCAGTCGGGGTTCGGGGCCGACTCGTCATCGCACATCGCCATCCCCAGCCAGAACGCCGGCCGGAGCTGGAAGTTCCAGGTGCCGCCGCCGCCGTCCTGTCGAGGAAGGACCTTCGGCTCCCTCGGAAGCGTGATGTCGTACACGTTCTCGTTGCCGGCGCCGTCCGAGTCCGAGTAGAAGAGCAGCGACGGCTCGTCGTGCCCGATGTACTCCGCGATGTTGACCCGCTGCTCGACGTCGTCGAACCAGGAGAAGTCCTGCCAGTTCTGGAACGGCTCTGCGCACGTCAGGCCGTTCATGTTGCACCAATGCGAGAACGGAGCGGTGTTGGCGCCCGCGTTGGCGCGTCCGAGGACGTCGGCGTGCGGCTTGCGCCCGGCACCGATTGCGTCCACCGACGTCAGCGCCGCGATCATCACGCCCACCGCCGCGATCGCGAGATATCGTCTCATCCCGGTCTCCTCCCCCTGCGGTTGGTCGTCAAGGAATCCTCACGCGGTCAATGAGGCTCGGGCAAGCGAGGCGCAGGAGGACGGTCGAGTCGGGGACGAAGCGCCGCCCCACCGGCAGCCGAAGGTCGTGGCAGCGCGACGAACACGATCTCGCCGAGCGGCTGCGCCGCAATCGGTTGTCGTCCGCGTCTAGGGTCAGGCTCGCGCGGGGTACGGCGGTGCACACGACGTGGAGGGAGGGGAACCGACGGCCGCCCCGCGTCATCGACCGGTACAGACATCCGCTGGGAGGACTGCATGGATGCTTTGAAGAAGGTCGGCCGGTACCTCGTCCTCACGGGGCTCGTGCTGCTCGTGGCGGTACCGGCGTCCAGCGCGGAACGCGCAGATCGCGCCGCCGGTTTGTCGCACTATTCGCAGGTCGTCCAGCTCCGCTACTACCTCGCGCATCCGGAACAGGCGCCCGAGACGCTGGCCCGCACGATCGATTCGATGCGGCAGCTCCACGCGAGGGCCGAACGAACCGCCGGCGCACCGCAGCCCGGCGCCTACGTCCGCGACCTCTTCAACCACGACGGACTCGGCCTTCCGCAGAACGAAGAGGCCGTCTCCGTGTGCGAGAAGCATCCGAGGGTCGTGGTCGGCGGCTCGAACGACTACCGGGGGATCCTCGATCCGGAGGGGAACTTCACCGGGTGGTACCTGTCCACCGACGGCGGGAAGAGCGTCGCGAAGGAAGGACTGCTGCCCTCGTTGCCGAGCCAGGGCGAGAACCTCCCGTCCGGCGGCGACCCCGTCGTTCAGTCACGGGACAACTGCACGTTCTATTTCGGTTCGATCAACTATCCGGCCGACGACCCGTTCAATGGACCGAACGGGATCGCCGTGTACAAGACGAACGCCAAGACGCTCAAGGAGTGCACCGGCGGAACCGAGCCCGACCACCTGACCACACCCGACTGCGTGCAGACGGGACGAATCGTGGCCGAGGCCCAAACGGTGGGCGGCGCCGGTCACTTCCTCGACAAGGAGTGGCTCGACATCGGCGAGTCGGGTTCGGCGGGTCGCGTCGTGTGGATCGTGTACTCCGACTTCACACAGGACCCGAACGCCCCGCTCGGCTTCACCGGGGCGCAGATCAAGGCCGTCCGATGCTCGGCCGACCTCACCGACTGCACCGACCCGATCCTGATCAGCAGCACGGACGAGGACGTCCAGTTCGGAGACGTCACGATTGCCGAGGACGGCAGCGTCCTGGTGACGTGGGCGCAGATCGAGGGCGAGCTCGAGGACACGGCACAGACGTTCACGATCAAGTCGCGGATCGCGGCGCCCGGCACGACGAACTTCGGGCCGACGAACGTCGTCGCGGCCGAGTCGAACCCGATCCCGTTCGGCGGGTTCCTGCACGCCGCGGACTTCCGGGTCGCGACGTATCCGAAGTCGATCATGCCGATGGTCGGCGGTCAGCCGCGCCCGTTCGTGGTGTGGGAGCGGTGTCGGTATCGGCTCCTGGACGACGTGTGTGAGGAGCCGCAGATCCGGATGAGCTGGTCGACGGACGAGGGATCGACGTGGGCGAACCCGGTGGTCATCTCGAAGAAGGCCGACAACTTCTTCCCGGCGATCTCCGACGAGGGAACGGGTCGATTCGTCGTCTCGTACTACACGACGCGGTACGATCCGATCTTCCATCACGACTACGACGTCGAGCTCGTGACGATCGATCGGACGAACGGCGCCGTCGTGAACCGTCAGCGGGTCACACCGTTCTCGAACGATCCCGATGCCGATCCCTTGCTCGGCGGGTTCTTCATCGGGGACTACTTCGACGTGCACCTGCTCGGCGGCCGCGTGTGGGTTCACTACAACGCGAACGTCCGGCACGTACAGGTGCTCGGCGAAGGGCTACCGGTTCCGCAGCAGGACAACTTCCTGACGCGTCTCGGCAGCTGACGATCGGCCTCGGAGGCCGGACCGGCGCGCCCGGTCCGGCCTCCCGCCGTTTCCGTCGCGACCTGGCTGTTGGAAGACCGAGTAGGGTGTATGAATGGCATCGAGCAGCGGATCCGCGCACAACAAGACCTCGGGGCTGTCGTCGCTCCTCGACAAGGTGGCGGACAACGCCCCCGCGATCGGCAGGGTCGTGGCCGACAAGGCGCCGGTGATCGCCAAGACGCTCGCCGAGCGCGCACCTTCGACGGCGCGGCGACTGACGGCCAAGTCCTCGCCGAGGGTTCGGAAGATCGCGACGACGGTCGCGAACCAGGCCGCCAAGCGTGCGCCGCAGATCGGCGAACGCGTGTCGAAGGCGGCGCCGAGGGTCGCGGAGCGGGTCGAGAAGCGCGCCCGCCGCAGGCCCGACGGCCCGGCCACGCCGTAGCCGTCGGGAACGAGTAGCGGCTACAGACCCCGCTCGAACGTCAGCTTGATCGCGGCCTCGCCGCTCGAGCGCAGGAACGCGATGTCGCCGCTCGGCGTGATCGAGAGCGCGACCTCAAGGTTGCGCAGCTCGACCGGCGCCTGCCGCACGAGGCGCCCGAGCGCCTCGCAGATCGGCAGCAGGTCACGCTGCATCGTCGCCGGGTCGATCTCGCTTCCCGGCACCTTCACGATCGTTCCGGTCTTCGAGTTCTGCTGGAGCGGATACGACGGCATGTGGATCTCCCGGCGTGTGTGCGGACCGAGCCACGATGACGCCGCGCCGCCCGATCCGGTAGCGCCCGTCTGACCCAACCCGGCGGCCCACACCGCATCCCGCGTCCGGCCTACGGCGTGGGAGCCCGACGCACGACGGGAGACGGTCAGGCCGGGTGCAAGGTGCTGACGTCGAACGAGTACGTCGCGATCCGGGGTGGAATCTCCGGCGTCAGGGAAACGTCGACCACGCACCCGCCTCGCTCGCCAACCAGCTCGAACGATCCGCTCGTGGTCGTCCGCGCCGTCGTCGGGCCGGCTGTGAACGACCCGAGGCGAGCCCGCACGGCGGCGGCCTCCTGACGCCGGTGCGCGAGCGACTCGTCCAGAGCGACGTTCGGCGAGAACGCAGCGGTCGCGATGCCGTCATCCCATCCCATCACGAGCCGAACAAGCGCGTCCCGAGCCGCAAGCAGGTGGTCCGACGGTCGGATGCGACGCTCCGACGGCAGCAGACCCTCGCGATCGAGCACCCGCAGCACGGCGAGGGTCGCGTGGTGCATCGGGGCGTAGGTTGCGTTCGCGAGCGCGACGACGCCGACGCCGCGATTCGGGAGCCATCGCATGTGCGACCCGAACCCCGGCAGACCGCCCCGGTGTCCGACGATCCGGCCGAGCGCCTCTTCGTGCTCGACCCACAGGCCGAACCCGTATCCGGCGACGGGTGGCGCGCCTGGCGCGTCATCCCGCCCCCCGACCTGGTGGAGCGTCTGCATCTCGCGTCGGCTGCTCCTGCGCAGCGGCGCCTCGTCGGTCTCGTCGCGCGGGGGAAAAGCACCGGCGAGAAACGCGATCCACCGCGCGATGTCCGGAGCGGTGCTCCACAGACCCGCCATCGGCGCCCAGTCGCCGTCGGAAAGCGGCTGGGTCTCTTCCACCCATCGTGCGTCCCACCGGTGGCCGTGCAGTCGGCCGGACGCTTCCGGCACGTTCCAGGTCGTCGCCGACATTCCCAGCGGCCGCAGCATCCGTTCTGAGACGAATCGCTGCAC
>JBKPTC010000106.1:0-8725 GCA_046735355.1 bacterium | reverse complement strand
GCTGGTTAGCCACGTGCGGAAGGGATAAGCGCTGAAAGCATCTAAGTGCGAAGCTCGCCCCTAGATGAGGTCTCCCACTGGGTCAACCAGGTAAGGCCCCTCGCAGACTACGAGGTTGATAGGCCGGAGGTGTACGCACGGTGACGTGTTGAGCCGACCGGTACTAATAGGCCGAGGACTTGACGTTTTGCTCGCGCTCGCTATCGGTTCCCGAGCTCTGCTCGGAGACCGCACCTTCCCATGGTGTGGCCTATCCCCAACAAGAGGGATCGGCCTCCGACCGTTTCGGTGGTCATGGCGGAGGGGGAACACCCGGTCCCATCCCGAACCCGGAAGTTAAGCCCTCCAGCGCCGATGGTACTGCCGGGGAGACCCGGTGGGAGAGTAGGTCACCGCCGAGACATCTTCGAACACGAGCCGCCCTCCGGGGCGGCTCGTTTCGTTTCCGGGCTCGGATGTCCCGCGGGCTCTCGGATCCGCCGTCGCGACCACATGCCACGCGCGGGCCGCGAGCGCGTCCGCGGGTACGCTTTCGTCGACATGCCGAAAGCGCTTTCGCCACGACCGTCGGGACGTCGCCGCCCCGGGCCCGCACAGCCGGTTCGCGCGCTGCCACGCGACGTCGTCAACGAGCTCAATCGCACCGCGCGCGGCGGCAAGGAGCAGCAGGCCGCGGCGACGCTCGAGCGCGCCGTGCAGCTGCTGGAGCGCGGAGACTCGCGCGGCGCCGTCGCCGAGGCTCAGAAGGCGAAGGAGTTCGCGCCGCGATCGGTGTCCGTCCGCGAGGTGCTCGGGATGGCGCTGTACGAGCAGCGCCGATGGAAGGAGGCGCTGTCCGAGCTGCAGACGTATCGTCGCATCTCGGGCCGCGCGGACCAGAACCACCTCATCGCGGATGCGGAGCGCGGTCTCGGGCGTCCCGAGCGCGCGGTCCCGCTCGCCGAGGAGGCGCTCGCGGCCAAGGGCGTTCCGATCGCGGCGAAGGCCGAGGCCGTGATCGTCGCCGCGTCGGCACTCGCGGACCTCGAGCGATACGACCAGGCGCTCGGCCTGCTGCGGCGTGTTCGAACGCGCGACGACGTCGCTCGGCCCGAGGTCATCCGCGTCTGGTACGTCGTCGCCGACATCCTCGAGCGCGCCGGCCGGCCACGCGAGGCGGCGGAGCAGTTCCGGAAGATCCTTCGGCACGATCCGAGCGCGTACGACGTCGCGGAGCGCGTCGCTCAGCTCGCCTGAGGAGCGTCGGCGTCGTCGGCGGCCTCCGTGTCGCCGGTCGACGACCGTGCTTGCTCAGGCCCGGCCGGAGCGTCGGTCGCCTCGCGCTCCGTGCGCTTGCTCCAGTATCGGATGAGACCGAGCGCGTTCATGCGCACGCTCGACAGCAGTCGGAGCCTGTGTTCGAGCGCCTCGAGATCGAGCGACGCCTCGGCTCCCGTTTCGATGTCGCGCCGCGCCTCGATCTCGAGCCGGGAGACGATCTCCTCGAGGTCGTCGGTTCGGCCGAGCTCGTCGCGGACGGCGTTCGCCCACGAGCGGAGCCGTTCGATGGCGAGATCGCACACCCGGTCGACCTCGTCGATGGGGCCGAAATGCGCGAACAACAGGACCGAGCGCGCGCGCTCGCGGATCCGCTCGATGCTCTCGACACCGGCCTCGACGTCGACGTCGGGCGGCGGGGTCGCCGGACGCAACACCGGGAGGTCGGGCACGTGGACGCCGAGCGCGTCGCCGGTGAAGACCGCGCCCGTCGTCGAGTCCGTCAGGGCGACCTGATGGGATGCGTGCCCCGGCGTGTAGTCGACCTGCAGCTCGCGGCCGCCGAGGTCGAGCCGTGCGCCGTCCGTCAGCGCCTTCAACCGGTCGGCCGGGACCGGGTCGACCGGCCCGAAGAGCGATCGTATCTGCTCCGGGCCGTACAGGCGCGTCGCGCTCGCGACGAGCCGGGTCGGATCGGCGAGATGCGGCGCGCCGCGCTCGTGCACGTACACCGTCGCGCGAGGGAAGCGCTCGCGGAGCCGGCCGACGCCGCCGGCATGGTCCAGGTGGATGTGCGTGACGACGATGTTCGCGAGATCCCGGGGACCGACCCCCAGCCGTGCGAGACCCGCGACGACCGGTTCGACGGACGTGGACGGGCCGGTCTCGACGAGCGTCGGACGGTCCGCCAGAAGGAGGTACGCGGCGGTGTACCGCTCGCGCCCGCCGTAGAACGTGTCGATCGCGGTGATCCCCGGTTGCACGTCGAAGACCACGGGTTCCATCGCGGGAAGTGTATTCGGCGCGCGTGGGCCGTCCCGGCCGGTTCCGTGCGGGCCGATCACCCAGTGCCTTCTGCGGCGGCCTCCATCGCGTCGAGGCGCGTGTAGTAGTCGGGGATCTCGCGGAGATGCGCGAGCGCGATCCTGCCGGTGAGCACCGGATCGTCGTGCGTCACGTCGGTCTGCGGGTTCCGCGACCCGTGCTCGAGCTCGACGACCAGCCCGCGCCGGAACTGGTCGAGCTCGATGCCCTCCGCGGACAGGTCGACGCCGATCGTGCGCGCCACGTCGTCCGCCTGCTCGATCGAGACTGTCCTGCGATCCATCGTGTCCTCCCGACGTCGTCGACGGCCGACGGCTACCGTACCGGCGCGCGTCCCGTCGGGGGCGAGGCGTCCGTCCCGCAGCTCGCGGGACGGCCGGCGGCCGCCCAAACGCTCCTGCCATGTCGCTGCCGGCTGCTAGCGTCGACCCTCGGAAGGGGGGAACCGCATGCATCAGCGCACACCGACGTCCGCGCTCGCGTCGACGACGTGGTGACGGTCAACGTCGTCGTGCTCGCCGGAACGGTCGCGGCCGAGCCGGTCGAGCGGCAGATGCCGTCGGGCGACGCGGTCACCGAGATCCGTCTGTCCGTTCCGGAGGCCGGCAGACGGCTCCTGCCGCTGCCCGTCGCGGTCTGGCACAAGACCGTCGGGAAGCGGACGGTCAAGGACATCGCCAAGGGAGACGAGGTCCTCGTCATGGGGCAGCTCGCGCGCCGCTTCTACCGCAGTGGCGCGGGCGCGCGCAGCCTGACCGAGGTCGTCGCCACGGGGATCAAGAAGCTCGAGCAGCTCGAGGCCGACTGAACGACGCCCGGTGCTTCGCCCCCTCGCGCCGCGCGTTCACTCGAGCGGGCGGATGACGAGCCCCGTCCTGGGCTTCGGATAGAAGTACGTCGACTTCTGAGGCAGCCGATCGCCGCGGGCGACGACGTCGCGGATCCGCAGCGCCGTCGTGGCCGGCAACAGGAACGCCGCCGACGCCTCTCCGGTGCGTACGGCCAGCTCGGCCTCGACGGCGTCCGGCGTGAAGCTCAGCTCGTCGCCGAGCTCCGCCAAGACCTGCTCGTGCAGCGCGCGGACGGTCGGCGGATCGCCGGCGAGCTCGGCGACGCGATGCTCCAGCGCGCCGTCCCGGGCGCGAAGCGCGATCCCGTATCGCATCCTCGTGTCGTCGACCTCGCTCTGGACCTCCTCGAGGTCTCGGACGCGGACGCCGGCGGGCGGTACGACACCGCGACGAAGGATCCGGTGGAACGGCAGCACCGGAAGATCCTGGGTCGCCGCGTCCACGATCATCATCATCGCGCGGTCCCAGGGACCGGATCCGTGGTCGGCGCGCATCTCGTCGCGGTACCGAAGCGCCGTGGTGTAGCGGTGATGCCCGTCCGCGATCATCAACGTGGACGCCGCAACCGATCGCGCAACGGGATCGTCGTTCTCGACCGGCGCCACCCACAGCCGATGGTCGACGCCCGCCTCGTCCGTCAGCTCGGCGACCGGCGGGCGCGACATCGTCCGGTCCAGGAGCTCGGCGAGCGGCTCGGCCGGGCCCGCGAACACGGCCTCGATCGCCGACAGGTTGGCGCGCGTCGCGCGCAGGAGTCGGAGCCGGTCCTCGACGGGACCCGGCATCGTCCGTTCGTGCGGCAGGATCGACCCACCCCAGTCCTCGAGGTCGACCGCGCACACCAGGCCGCGGATCGCGCGCTCGGCGCCGTGGTACGCGAACCGCATCTCGTACGGGTAGTAGGACGCGTATGGCGTTTCCACCAGCACGCCCTCGGCCCGCCAGGACCCGAGCAGCGAGGCCGCCCTCCTATACTTCTCGTCGGGTTCGTCGTCCGTGGCCACGTCCTCGCCGAGATCGATCCGGATCACGTTGTGCGGGTCGGCGGCCAGGTACCGACGGAGATCCTCGGGACCGATGGTGTCGTACGGCGGCGCGGTCACACGGTCGAGCGGTCCGACGCGCCGGCCATCGTAGAGCAGGCCGACGAACGGTGAGATGCGGGGCACGGTGCCTTGGGTTATAGCAAACGACTCGACGACGACGCGTACGACCTGTTCGCCCGCGGCATCCGGTTCCTGCAGGACGGACATCCCCACCAGGCCGCGATGATGCTCGACCGCGCCAAGCTCATCGAACCGGACAAGGCCTCCATCCGGACGGCGCTCGGGCGCGCGCTGTACATGAGCGGCCGCGTGGCGCGAGCTCGACGCGAGTTCGCCAAGCTGGTCCAGCTCAACCCCGCCGACGACTACGGCCACTTCGCGCTCGCGCTCGCGTGCGAGCGGACGGGACAGCGGACGCGAGCGATCGGACATCTCAAGCTCGCGGTCGCGATGCGGCCGAACATCGACGACTACGAGACCGCACTCCGGCGCCTCGCCGGCTGATGTCGCTCGCGGATCGCTACGACGCGTTCTTGTTCGACCTCGACGGCGTCTTGTATCGGGCCGACGAGCCGGTCGAGCACGCGGCGGATGCGATCGGTCGTCTTCGCAGCCTCGGACGCGACGTCGTCTTCATGACGAACAACTCGGCGCGGACGCCCGCGCAGGTATCCGAGAAGCTCGGGCGCATCGGCATCCACGCGGACGCCGCCGAGATCGTGAGCTCGGCGATCGTCACGGCGAGCCTCCTGGCGGGTCGCGGCACGCGCACGGCGTTCGTGATCGGCGAGGGTGGCCTTCTGACGGCGCTCGCCGACGCGTCGATCCAGGTCGTTCCGATCGATGCACCGGCCGCCGACGCCGTCGTCGTCGGATGGGACCGGGGGATCACCTACGACAAGCTTCGAACGGCGGCGCTGCTCGTGGAGCGCGGGGCGCTGCTCGTTGCCACCAACGCGGATGCGTCCTATCCGGCGCCCGACGGGCGGTGGCCGGGCGCCGGCGCGCTGCTCGCCGCCGTCGTCGCCACGACCGGCGCCGAGCCGCTCGTCGTCGGCAAGCCGCATCGGCCCCTGTTCGAGGCGGCGCGCGAGCGGGCCGGCGGTCGTCGCCCGCTCGTCGTCGGCGATCGCCTGGACACCGACATCGAGGGCGCTGCCGGCGTCGGCCTCGACTCGCTGCTGGTGCTCACCGGCATCTCGACCCGCGATGACGCGGCCGCCGCGCCGATCCGGCCGACGTTCGTCGCGGACGATCTCACCGAGCTGTTCGCCGATCCGGAGCCCGCGACGCTCGACTAACTCCAGGGGTCGTCGGGTCGGGGTGGAACGGACGCGTAGCTCGACCCGGCGCTCGAGCCTCGCCGGCGGTAGAACAACCACGCGACGACCGCTCCGAAGGCGAATCCGCCGACGTGCGCCCAGTACGCCACACCGCCGTTGACCTGCTGGCCGAGCCCGCCGACGCCGCTGAACAGCTGTAAGACGAACCAGGCGCCGAGGACCACGCTCGCCGGAAGCTCGACCCACGTGATGAAGAAGAAGACGACCAACGTCTGGACGCGCGCCCGAGGCCACAGAACGATGTACGCGCCGAGGACCGCGGCGATCGCGCCGGACGCACCGAGGTTCGGAACGGCGGAGCTCGAATCGAACGCGAGCTGCAGGCCGGTCGCGGCGAGCCCGCCGAGCAGATAGAAGCCGAGATACGGAATCCGTCCCAGGCGGTCCTCGACGTTGTTGCCGAAGATCCACAGGTACAGCATGTTGCCGCCGATGTGCAGCCAGCTGCCGTGGAGGAACATCGCGATGAAGACCGACTGCCACCAGCTCTTGTCACCGCACCGGCGCTGGAGCAGCTGCTGCAAGGCCGCGCCGGTGCCGGGGTGCTTCCGCGCCGGGTCGTAGGTCTGTTGGATCGCGGTCCTGGCCGCCGCGCCGCCGTCGGCGAGGTTCTCCTCGTGCGTGACCTCCCACGGGATCTCGGCGTGGCAGAAGTAGAAGACCTGCTGCTCCTCCTCGGTTCCGCCGATCGTCGGCTGCCAGAACAGGAAGATGACGACGTTCGTCACGATCAGGCCGAGCGTGACCCAAGCGAACCGGCGTGTCGGGTTCGAGTCCCGGAGGGGGATCATCGAGCGGACCCGGTCGGCGACACGGGCGGAGGCTAACACCCCCGCGCCGCGCGTTCTTCGCGGCGGATATCCTCACGACGACCCACGGTGCCCGGGAGGCTGCGATGGTCGTGACCGAGGTACGGAAGTACATGGAGGCCGCCGTCGAGAAGCTGACGCCGGCCAAGGCGCAGGAGATGGCGCGCTCTTTGCTGCAGGGACAGGACCAGCGACGCGAGCAGGTGCAGAAGGTCGCGCAGGATCTGATGGACTGGTCCAACCAGACGCGCGAACGGATGAGCGAGCTGGTTCGCCGCGAGGTGACGCGACAGCTGAAGGCGATGGGCGTCGCATCGAAGGAGGATCTCGAGTCGCTGAGCGCGCGTGTCCGAGACCTCGAACGGGCCGCTCGGACCCGACCGGTGAAGACCCCCGCCAAGGCTGCCGGCAAGACGGCCGCCGGAGCCGCCACGACCAAAGCGAAGGCCGCGGGCACGACGACGGCGCGGGCGTCGGCCGCCTCGGGCGACGGAACTCGCGCCCCCGAGCGCCGGACCGGGCCGTCTGGCGCCAGTGCGTCCCGCTCGGCCGACGAGGGAGCTTCCTGAGGGCCGCCGTGGCGGCTCGCCGGCGCCTGGACGCCGAGCTCGTCCGGCGACGAGTCGTGGCGTCGCGGGTCGAGGCGCGCTCGGCGATCGAGGCTGGCCTCGTCGTGGTGGCCGGCCGGCCGGCGCTCAAGCCCTCGACGCTCGTCGGCACGGACGAGCCGCTCGAGCTGCGCGGAGCGCCGCGCCGCTTCGTCTCGCGAGGTGGCGAGAAGCTCGATGCCGCCCTCGCCGGCTTCGGGATCGACGTGGCCGGTCGGGATGCCCTCGACGCGGGCGCGTCGACCGGCGGATTCACCGACGTGCTGCTCGCACGCGGCGCCGCGCGGGTCCTCGCCGTCGACGTGGGATACGGCCAGCTCGCCTGGTCGCTGCGAAAGGATCCGCGCATCACCGTGTTCGAGCGGACGAACGTCCGGAGCCTCACGCCGGACGTGCTGCCCTTCGAGCCGTCGGTCGTGGTCGCGGATCTGTCGTTCATCTCGCTTCGGCTCGTCGTGCGCGCGCTCGCCGCGGTGACGGCGCCCCGCGGCGACCTCGTGTTGCTGGTGAAGCCGCAGTTCGAGGCGGGTCCCGAACAGCTCGAGCGCGGTGGCGTCGTCCGCGATCCGACGGTCTGGCGGGCGGCCGTCGTCGGGGTCGCGGCTGCGTCGCGTCAGGTCGGTCTCGCGCCGGAGCGCGTGCTCGCGTCGCCCCTGCCGGGCCCGGCCGGCAACGTCGAGTTCCTGCTGTGGGTCCGGCGCGTCGACGCGCCGGGGGCGCTCGACGACGACGCCGTGGATGCGGCCATCCGGCACGGTCAACTGATCGGGAGCCGGCGGTGAAGCGGGTCGGTTTGGTGGTGCATCCGCGTCGGGGCTCGGCCACCGAGGCGGCGAGTCGCCTGACGGATTGGCTCGACGAACGTGGGATCGAGGCGCGGCTCTTCGAGGAAGCGACGGGCGACGACGAAACGCCGCTCGTCGCCTTCGTCGACGGGCTCGACGTCGTCGTCTCGCTCGGCGGTGACGGAACGTTCCTGCGCGCCGCGCGGATCGCGTGGCTCGGCGACGTGCCGGTGCTCGGCGTGAAGGTCGGCCGTGTGGGATTTCTCACGGAAGTCGAGCCCGCCGACGCCGAGGATCTGCTCGGCCGGGTGCTCGACGGCACGGCGACGATCGAGCAGCGGCTCGCCGTGATCGCCGAGGCCGAGGGAGCGTCCCTCGCGCCGCAGTGGGGGTTGAACGAGGTGATGGTCGAGAAGCGTGCGCGGCACCGCATCGTCCGGCTGGCGGTCTTCGTGGGCGACGAGTACGTCACGACGTTCTCGGGCGACGCCGTCATCGTGGCGACGCCGACGGGGTCGACGGCCTACTCGTTCGCCGCGGGCGGGCCGATCGTCTCGCCCGACGTCGACTGCCTCGTCGTCACGCCGGTGGCCGCGCACATGGTGTTCGACCGCTCGCTCGTCCTCGGCGCCGACGAGCGTGTCGCGATCGAGGTCACGGGGGAGGAGGAGGGGCTGATCTCCGCGGACGGCAGGGAGAGCCTCGAGCTGCCGGTGGGCGCGCGCGTCGGCATCGCGCGTGCGCCGAGGCCGGTGAAGCTCGTCCGCAGCGACGACCGCCTGCCGTTCGTCGCGCTCGTGCGCACCAAGTTCGGGCTGCCCGGTGGGGACGGCGCGACGGTCTGACGATGCTCCACGAGCTGCACGTCACCGATCTTGGCGTCATCGAGGACGTCGGTCTCGCGTTCCATCCGGGGCTGAACGTCCTGACCGGCGAGACGGGCGCCGGCAAGACGATGATCACGGTCGCCCTGTCGCTCGCG
>JBKPTC010000105.1:0-16375 GCA_046735355.1 bacterium | reverse complement strand
GCCCGGACGCGCGACACCGGGGCGCAGGCGCGCCGTCGCGGCGACCAGCGCCGCACCGCGCTCCGACGTTCGTTCGCGCCGACGCGGCCGCCACCCGACCGGGTGCTCCTGATCGACGACGTCGTCACGACCGGTTCGACCGTGGCCGCGTGCGCCGCGGTGCTGCGGGCCGCCGGCGCGCGCGAGATCTCGGTGTTGAGCGCCGCGCGCTCGGTCTCGGCGCCGATGCCCCGTCGGTATACTCGCGCCGGGCTCGCGCCCGGGTCTGTGGTTGCCCGGGAGACGTCCTCCCGGTAGTCGATGCCAGCCGCAGGCGAAGCGACCCACGTAAGGCGACCCTTGGTCGTCGAGCATGGTGCGGTTTAGAAGTAAGTCCTGCCCCGTCGGGGATCTTCGGAGCTCGGGCGGGAGAAGGCGCTAACCCGGCGCGCCGCGCCGGGGAACCCCTCCGCAGGCGAGTGTGGGGGCAAAGACCAGGTCAGCCGGGCGCGAGCTCCGTCCCGGGCGGTAGCCTTCCGATACCGCTTCCGAGCGGGTTGGCGGACGGAAGGAGCGACGGTTGGACGTCGTCGTCACGGGGCGGGGCACCAGGGTCACCGACCGGATCCGCGGATCGGCCGAGCACAAGCTCGCGCATCTCCAGCGCATCGAGCCACGGGCGGTCCGGATCGACGTGCAGGTCATCGCCGAGCCGAACGCGCATCGCACGCTCGCGCGCCGCATCGAGGCGTCGCTCGCCACGCCGCGGAAGGTCTTCCGGGCGCACGCGAGCGCCGACGACGTCGAATCGGCGCTCGACCGCCTGGTGGACAAGCTCGAACGCCAGCTGCGTGACCATCACGACCGGCGCCGGCCTCGCAAGTCCGCGCCGGTCAAGGGTGTACCATCGGCCGAACTTCAAGGGCAGCCCGACCCCGGGGCGTAGCGGGATCGATCGACCCGGCCGAGCTCCGGTCCACCGAGGAGGCATCGTGGCGGACCAACCCGACCCACGCGACGAGGCGAGCGCCGAGCGGCTCCGCGTCCTCGTCGTCGACGACCACGCGCTGTTCCGGCGCGGCCTGCAGACGATCCTCGAGCAGGAGCCGGATCTCGAGCTGGTCGGCGAGGCATCGGACGGCGCCGAGGCGGTCGAGAAGGCGCAGGAGCTGATGCCGGACGTCGTCCTGATGGACGTCCGGATGCCGAAGCGCTCGGGCATCGAGGCGACGACGCAGATCAAGGACCTTCTTCCGCACGCCAAGATCCTGATGCTCACGATCTCGGATGAGGAGGCCGACCTCTACGACGCGATCAAGGCCGGTGCCTCCGGCTATCTGCTCAAGGAGATCCCGATCGAGGAGGTGGCGGACGCCATCCGTTCGGTGTGGGCGGGACAGTCGAGGATCAGCCCGTCGATGGCCTCCAAGCTGCTGTCCGAGTTCTCGGCGATGGCCAAGGGCGGCGACGACCGGCCGCAGGTGCCGACGCCCAAGCTCACGGATCGCGAGATGGAGGTCCTCCAGCTCGTCGCCAAGGGGATGAACAACCGCGACATCGCCAAGCAGCTGTACATCTCGGAGAACACGGTCAAGAACCACATCCGGAACATCCTCGAGAAGCTGCATCTGCACTCGCGCATGGAGGCCGTCGTGTACGCCGTGCGCGAGAAGATGATCGAGATCACCTAGCGGCCCCCGTTCAAGCCGCGGGGGCGTCCGTCCGACGCCTTCTTCGATGGAGGGCCTCCTCGTTCTCGTCGCCGTCGCCGTCGCGGCCGCAGTCGCGTGGTGGCGCTTCCGGCGTCGGCGAGACCGTCAGCGCGCGCTGATGAACCTCTGCTTCGACGCCCACCTCGACTTCGCGCCGGTCGATCCGTTCCCCGACACCACGTGGATCGCGCACCCGCGGTTCGCGCATCCGGAGCACGGCGCCGAGAACGTGGTCTGGGACCGCGAGGGCGGCGACGGGGTCCGGGCGTTCGACTACTGGTACGAGGAATCGACGGACGGGGGCGGGCGCCCGACGCGTCAGTACGCGACGTGCGCGGCGATCCCCGTGCCGTTCACGTGTCCGAGACTCACCGTCGTTCCCCGGTCGATCGAGGATCTCGTGCCGGTGTTCGGCGAGGACATCGAGCTGGAGCTCGATGAGTTCAACCGTCGGTTCCGTGTGCGATCGGAGGACCGGCGCTTCGCGTTCGCGTTCCTCGACCAGCGGATGATGCGCGCGCTGCTCGCGCTTCCGCCCGAGGTGCTCGTCGATGCGAACGAGGACACCGTCGTGCTGTGGGCTCCGCTGCTGCCGCCGGGACGCGTGCTGCTGCTGTTCGAGGCCGCGAGGGCGGTCCGACGGAACGTGCCGCGGGTCGTGGGCGATCTGTACCCGCACCGCCCCGAGCGCGGACCGCACGAGGCGAGGTGGCTGCAGGGCGGGTGGAGCGCCGAACCGACCGGCGATCGCGAGCCGAACCCGCTCGCGTAGCGCTCGCGAAGGCCGTCGTTTGCCGTTCCCTCGCGCCGGGCAAACGCGTGGGATGCCGACCGTGGCCACCGGATCCGACGAGATCGTGTTCGTCGGAACGGCGACCACGCACCTCCCGCTCTCCGACTTCCGGGACGCGGTGACGCGGGCCGGGCTCGCCGACCGCGTTCGGTACCTCGACCGCGGCGAGTCGCTTCCGCTGGGCGGCTCGCGCGACCCCGTTCGCCGCGGCGCCTGAGCGACCGAACCGGGAAGCCCTCGGCGTCGAACGGCGTTGCAGCTCCGGGGAACCGGGCGGGCGTCCGATACCATGGGTGCACCCCTCGGACATCTCGTCCGGACACCCGCTGACACTCGAAGGGGACATCCGTTGGTCCTGCAGAAGCTCGGAAACATCGGCGAAGGTCGCAAGGTCAAGCGCTACGACCAGCTCGCGCAGCTCGTCGGCACGTTCGAGCCGGAGATGGAAGATCTGACCGACGAGGAGCTGCGGGGCAAGACGGCCGAGTTCAAGGAGCGCGTTGCCAACGGCGAGTCGCTCGACGACCTGCTTCCCGAGGCGTTCGCCGCGGTCCGCGAGGCGGCTCGCCGGACGATCGGCCAGCGCCACTTCGACGTGCAGGTGATGGGCGCCGCCGCGCTCCACGAGGGCAAGATCGCCGAGATGCGCACCGGCGAGGGCAAGACCCTCGTCGCCACGATGCCGGCGTACCTCAACTCGCTCGGCGGCCAGGGCGTCCACGTCGTCACCGTCAACGACTACCTCGCGAAGCGCGACTCCGAATGGATGGGCGGCATCTACCGGGCGCTCGGAGGGATGGTGGGGCTCATCCAGTCCAACATGTCGCCGGCCGAGCGACGTCCCGCGTACGCGGCGGACATCACCTACGGCACGAACAACGAGTTCGGCTTCGACTACCTCCGCGACAACATGGCGATGCGCGCCGATGACATGGTCCAGCGAGACCACAACTACGGCATCGTCGACGAGGTCGACTCGATCCTGATCGACGAGGCGCGCACGCCGCTCATCATCAGCGGCATGGTGGCGGACAGCGCGAAGTGGTACCAGACGTTCGCCCGGCTCGTTCCTCGGCTGCGCAAGGACGAGGACTACGAGGTGGACGAGGCCAAGCGCACCATCGCCATCACCGAGGACGGGGTCGCGAAGGTCGAGGAAGCGCTCAACATCGAGAACCTGTATGAGCACGTCCACACACCGCTCGTGCACCACCTCCAGAAGGCGCTCCAGGCCAAGGAGCTGTACAAGCGCGACGTCGACTACATCGTGACGGGCGGCGAGGTGAAGATCGTCGACGAGTTCACCGGCCGCGTCCTCGAGGGTCGGAGGTACTCCGAGGGTCTCCACCAGGCGATCGAGGCCAAGGAGGGCGTCCGGATCAAGGAGGAGAACCAGACGCTCGCCACGATCACCGTCCAGAACTACTTCAAGATGTACGAAAAGCTCGCCGGCATGACGGGCACCGCCAAGACGCAGCTCGCCGAGTTCCAGGAGGTCTACAAGCTCGACGTGGTCGAGATCCCGACCAACCGGCCGATGATCCGCGTCGACGAGCAGGACCAGATCTTCAAGACCGAGGACGCCAAGTGGAACGCGGTCGTCGAGGACATCGTCGAGCGTCACGAGGAGGGCCAGCCCGTCCTCGTCGGAACCGTCTCGATCGAGAAGTCCGAGAAGCTGTCCGGCTACCTCAACCGGCGCGGCGTGCCGCACACGGTTCTCAACGCCAAGAACCACGAGAAGGAGGCGCAGATCGTCGCGCAGGCGGGACGGCTCGGGTCGGTCACCGTCGCGACCAACATGGCCGGCCGCGGCGTCGACATCCTGCTCGGCGGCAACGCCGAGTATCTGGCGCGCCAGGAGATGCTCGCGCGCGGGTTCGACAACGACCGCTACCTGCTGTTCGAGATGGACGCCGACGAGCGCGCCGACTACGAGGCCGAGTACGCGCCGGTCCACGCCAAGTTCAAGGGGCAGACCGACGCCGAGCACGAGGAGGTCGTCGCCAAGGGCGGCCTGTACGTCCTCGGCACCGAGCGGCACGAGTCCCGCCGCATCGATAACCAGCTGCGCGGGCGGTCGGGACGCCAGGGCGACCCCGGCGCCTCGCTGTTCTATCTGTCGCTCGAGGACGACCTGATGCGGATGTTCGCGTCGGACCGCGTGTCGTCGATCATGGAGCGGCTGAAGTGGCCCGACGACGAGCCCATCACCGCCAAGATGGTGACGCGCGCGGTCGAGAGCGCGCAGCGGCAGATCGAGGAGCTCAACTTCGAGCGCCGCAAGAACATCCTCAAGTACGACGACGTGATGAACACGCAGCGGCAGGTGATCTACGACGAGCGCGCCCGGCTGCTGCGCGGCGAGGACTTCAAGGCCCAGGCGCTCGAGATGGTCGACGACGTCGTCCACCGGACGGTCGACCAGTGGATCGGGGAAAGCGACTTCGCCGAGGACTGGGATCTCGACTCGCTTCGCCCGGCGCTCGCCGAGGTGTATCCCGTCGGGCTCACGCGGGGGCAGCTCGACAGCGTCGGCACCGCGGCGCAGCTCGCCGAGCTGGCGACGGAGGACGCCCTCGAGCAATACGAGCAGAAAGAGGCTCAGCTCGGGTCGGAGGTCATGCGGGAGCTCGAGCGGATGGTGCTGCTCAACATCACCGACACCAAGTGGCGCGAGCACCTGTACGAGATGGACTACCTGCAGGAGGGCATCCACCTCCGCGCGTACGGCCAGAAGGATCCGCTCACCGAGTACCAGCGCGAGGCCTACGACATGTTCCAGGAGCTCACGCAGAGCATCCGGGACGACTTCGTCCGCTACATCTACCGCGTCGAGCTGGTCCGGCAGGACGAGCCGTCGCGGCCGCGGCCGCAGCGAGTTCGCACGAGCCGCGGCGAGGACGACCAGGTCAACACGGGCGCCGCGCCGCAGGCCCGGAGCGACAAGGTGCCGCGGAACGCGCCGTGCCCGTGCGGGTCCGGCAAGAAGTACAAGAAGTGCCACGGCGCCGTGGCGTGAACCCGTACGATTGGCCGCGCCATGAGCGAATTCAGCGACCGCCTGCGCGAGCTGTCCGAGCGGGTCGCCGCCGCGAAGGAGTTCCTTTGACGTCGACGCCAAGCGCCGGCAGGCCGAGGAGCTCGAGCAGCAGACGGCCGACCCGTCCCTGTGGGACGACCAGGCGCGCGCCCAGGAGCTGACCACACGCCTCGCCCGGCTCCGCGCAGACGTGGAGCGCTCCGACGCCCTCGAACGCCGCATGAACGACGCGGCCGCGATCGACGAGCTGGTGTCCGAGGAGCCGGACGCCGAGCTGCGGGCCGAGCTCCAGCGGCTCATCGGCGAGCTCGGGGTGGAGCTCGAGCGGCTCGAGCTCGCCACGCTGCTCGGCGGCGAGTACGACGGGCGCGACGCCGTCGCGACGCTGCACGCCGGAGCCGGCGGCACCGAGTCGAACGACTGGGCCGACATGCTGCTCCGCATGTACCTGCGGTGGGCCGAGCGAGAGCGCCTGCACGTCGAGCTCGACGAGGTGCTTCCCGGCGAGGAGGCCGGGATCAAGAGCGCGACCTTCGTCGTCCACGGCACCAATGCGTACGGTTTGCTGTCCGCGGAGCGCGGCGTCCACCGGCTGGTGCGGATCTCGCCGTTCGACGCGCAGAAGCGCCGGCACACCTCGTTCGCCTCCCTGGACGTCATCCCGTACCTCGAGGAGGCCGACGAGGAGGACATCGAGATCGATCCGAAGGACCTTCGGATCGACGTGTACCGCTCGACCGGTCCCGGTGGTCAGTCGGTCAACACGACGGATTCCGCGGTGCGGATCACGCACATCCCCACCGGGATCCAGGCGGCGTGCCAGAACGAGCGCTCGCAGCTGCAGAACCGGGCGGTCGCGATGCGGATCCTGAAGTCGCGGCTCGCCGACCTCCAGCGCCGCAAGCGCGAGGAGCAGCTCGAGACGCTTCGCGGCGAGCGGCGCGGCATCGACTTCGGCTCGCAGATCCGCTCGTACGTCCTCGCGCCGTATCGCATGGTCAAGGACCACCGGACGAACGTCGAGATCGGTGACGTCGATCGGGTCCTCGGCGGCGACCTCGATGAGCTGATCGAGGCCGAGCTCCGCCGGCGCGCCGAGAACGGCGAAGCGGCCTAGACGTCCATCGCGCGTCCGAGCCCGAGCGCGCCGCTCAGACGCCGGCGCCCACCGGCTCCGACGACGGCCGCTCGTCCGGACCCGGACCCCGCTCGTCGTTCCGCGGCGTCGTCGCGGCTCGCGGAGTCCTCCGGCGGCGTCGCGTGACCGCGACGGCCACGGCGGTCGCGAGCGCCAACGCACCCCACACGACGCCGGACGCCGCGAGCCCCCGCCCGATGGTCGGCTCCCGGTACACGAGCCGGATCTCGTGGTGCCCGGCCGCAACCGGAACGCCCTGCAGGAAGTAGTCGGTCCGAAGCACCGGCGTGGCGCGGCCGTCGACCGTCGCCGACCATCCCCGATCCCAGGCGTTGCGGATCAGCACGATCGAGTCGACCGGCGCGTCGACCGACACACGGACGTCCTCCGGCTCCGCCTCGTGGTACGTCGGCCGGGCGACCAGTGAGGAGGCCGCCGAGCGGGCGGACGACGTCCGTCCCGACGGCACGCGCTGCCCGAGCGTCGGTTCCACGACGGCGGTGCGGCTCGGATCGAACGCAGGATCGAGCACCACGTCGAGCGCGGCGACGCCGGTCGACGCCACGCGCCAGCTCGGAACGACGGACGCCCGTGGCTGCCATCCCGAGACCTCGACGAGCTGATACCCGCGCTCGGACGCGAGGACGCGCCCCGAGACCGTCGGATCGTCCGTCCGGGGATCCACCGGAGGCACGTCCTTGGCCTGGATGAGGTACCGCACGCCGAGCAGCCGGACGTCCTGCATCGAGGGCAGCTGCACGACCGACGCGTTGTAGAAGACGGGGAGGTCGTCGGTCGCCCGGATGTACGACCAGTACCGGGGCAGCTGGATCGGCGAGTACCCGAGGACGTCGTGCAGCTGGAAGACGACCGCGCGCCCCAGCAGCAGCGCCGGCCAGTCGTTCGGCCCCTGGCTGAACAGGTACCCCTTGTTGTAGTACGCCGCGGGCGGCAGCCAGGAGAGATAGCGTCCGTCGTCGGGCCCCGAGGCAGCGATCGCGCGCGCGATCGGTCCGGGCCGGCGGTAGTTGTCCATCGGCACGCGCGGCCAACGGAGGGGCTGCGGCGGCAGGCCCGAGTGATCCGAGTCGCTCCCGCCGGACGGCTCGCGTCCCTCGAGGCCGAGGAACACCGTGCCGCCCGTGTACGCCGAGGACCAGATCGCGCCGGCCAGGAGCTCGATCGCGAGCACGACCGGCACGCCGACGGCCGCCCACCGTCGGCCGCGGAACAGGCCCGCGAGCGCGACCCACGTCGCCGCGATGCCGACGGCGGGAAGGACGAACCGAACCGGGTTCGCGCCGAGGGCGATGGGCAGCCCGACGGCCAGGGCCGCCGCTCCGCCCAGCCACCACCTCGCCTCCCGCGACGACGGGAGTCGGTCCATGAACGACTGCAATCCGAGCGCGCCGAGCACGGGCACGACGAGGAGCGCGGCGTAGCGCAACCGCCCGGGGTTGTGCAGGTACACGTCGCCGAACGGCACCTTCAGGACGACGTTCCGGAACCAGGCGGCGCCGACGAACAGGTTGAGCGTGAGCAGATACGCGCTCGCGCCCACGGCGACGAACGCCGCGACGAGATATCGGCGGCCGCTCGCACGAAGCGCCGCGGGAACGCACAGGAGGATCGCCGCGCCGACGTACGCGCCCGGCGCGCTCGCGAGCGCGAACGGCCAGCCGCCCCAGACGCCGCTCGTCGGAAGCGGACGGCCGAGCGCGTCCGCGCCGACGACGCGCGCGAGCGTTCCGCCGAGCGACGCGTATCCGCCGCGCAGGCTCGAGCGGTCGGCCAGCGCGAAGTGGGGGATGAAGATCGCGAGGTTCGCGAGCGGCAGGAAGGCGAGGAGCGCGACGGTGAGCAGCGCTCCGCGCAGCGACGTCGTCCGTCCCTTGTGCACCTCGCGCGCGATGCGGGCGACCGTGTACGCGAACACGAGCCCGGTGCAGATGACGAGCCCGTGCGACATGTGCGCGGCCGCGACCTGTCCCCACGAGACCGCCGCGAGCGCCAGCCACGCGACCCGGGTCCACGCGCGGGTGCGCACGAAGCCGGACGCTCCGACGAGCACGAACGGCGTCCACGCGAGCGCGCCCGCGAACGGCAGCGAGATCGCCACGTTCGATGCGGCGATGGCCATCGCGAGCGAGAGACCGCCCGCCGTCGCCGCGATGCGGTTGAGCCGCTCGCGGCGCAGGAACCAATACAGCCCGAGACCCGCCATGATCGGCTGCAGCACGATGAACGCCCGCAGGCCGCCGCCGCACCCGAACAGCCACGACGTGAGCATCCACGGCAGATACAGCCACCCCGACTGCGCGTCGGCCAGGTACGGCGTGCCCGCCATCTCGAAGGGGTTCCACAGCGGCAGATGACCCGCGGCGAGGCTCCGACCCATCAGGCACGAGCGCGGCAGCCAGAACGACAGGATGTCCGGATGCTGATTGGACAGCAGGCCGGCGAACGCGAAGCCTCGCAGCGCGACGAGCACGCAGACGACGATCAGCAGCGGGCCCGCGACGGCCGCGGCCGGCCGGCGCCGCCGAAGCTCCGTCCCGGCCGGGGTAGCGGTCGGGGCGGTGCCCCGTTCGGCGTTCTTCATCGCAGATGGAGAGTAGCCTCGCTTCGTTCCGTTGGCCGGGGCCGTCTGCTAGACTCCGCGCCGATCCCCTCCGCAAAATCCCGCCCGCTACCAGGTGAAACGTGATCAGTGTTCAGCGCGTCACCAAGACGTACAGGAACGGCGTGACCGCCCTCGAGGAGGTCAACGTCGACATCGAGAAGGGTGAGTTCGTCTTCATCGTCGGCACGTCGGGCTCGGGCAAGTCGACGTTCATCCGTCTGCTCCTCAAGGAGGAGGAGGCCAGCAAGGGCGACATCTACGTCGCCGGCAAGCACCTGGCCAAGCTCTCGCCGTGGAAGGTCCCGTACCTCCGCCGGAACATCGGAACGGTCTTCCAGGACTTCAAGCTGCTGCAGGACAAGACGGTGTTCGAGAACGTCGGGTTCGCGCTCGAGGTCATCGGCAAGCCGAAGCACGTGATCGACCAGCGCGTTCCCGAGATCCTCGAGCTCGTCGGCCTCGGCGACAAGATCAACAACTACCCGGACGAGCTGTCCGGCGGTGAGCAGCAGCGCGTCTCGATCGCGCGGGCGTGCGTCAACCGCCCGCTCGTGCTGCTCGCCGACGAGCCGACGGGGAACCTCGACCCGGGCACCTCGGTCGAGATCATGCGGCTGCTCGACCGCGTCAACCGCATCGGCACGACGGTCGTGATGGCGACGCACGACCAGGCCATCGTGGACGCCATGCGCCGCCGCGTGATCGAGCTCGACACCGGCAGGGTGGTCAGGGACCAGGCGCGTGGGGTGTACAGCTGATGGCGAGCCGCCGGTTCGACTATCTCTTCCGCGAGGTGACGACCGGCCTTCGGCGCAACGGCCTGGTGGCGTTCGGCGCCATCTCCACCACGTTCATCGCGCTGCTCCTGTTCGGGCTGGCGCTGCTGATCTCCCGGCAGGTCGGTCTGATCATCGAGGCGACCACCGGCAACGTCGAGGTCGCCGTGTACCTCTCCGACCCCGTGACAACGGACGTCGTCCACACGCTCACCACCAAGCTCGAGACGCTCGACATCGTCGAGAGCGTCGACTACCAGACCAAGGCCGAGGCCTGCGAGGAGTTCCGACGCCTCTTCGCCGGCCAGAAGGCGCTCGTCGAGGGCGTCTCGTGCGAGCCGGGCAAGAACCCGCTTCCGGCGTCGCTTCGCGTGAAGCTCAGCGAACCGGAGCAGTTCCGGCAGGTTCCTGCGATCCTCGGATGCAAGCAACAGCAGGACGGGTACGTCTGCGCCTCGCCCGGGATCGACAACGTCGTGGACCAGCACAAGATCGTCGACACGCTGTTCAAGGTCACACGGATCCTCCGCGTCGGCGTGCTGGTCGCCGCGATCGTCATGTTGATCTCTGCGGCGATCCTCATCGCGAACACCGTTCGGATGGGCCTGTTCGCGCGCCGCAAGGAGATCGGCATCATGAAGCTCGTCGGCGCGACCAACTGGCGCATCCGGCTGCCCTTCCTGGTCGAGGGGCTGTTCGAGAGCCTGATCGGCGCCACCGTCGCGATCCTGTTCCTGTTCGCGATGAAGGTCGCGTTCATCGACCCGCTGTACGGCAGCACCGCGTTGCAGTTCATCCCCTGGATCACCAATCACGACGTCGTCGCGATCATCCCGTGGCTCGCCGCGGCCGGCGCCTTCGTCGCCGTCGTGGCCGGCCTCGTCGGCATGCGACGCTTCCTGGACGTCTGAGCTCGCGGCGTGAGCCGCAAGACGCCCGCCGACGAGAAGACGGTCGTCTCCAACCGACGCGCCTATCACGACTACGAGATCCTCGAGAAGTACGAGGCCGGGTTGAAGCTGACCGGCGCGGAGGTGAAGTCGCTACGCGGCGGTCACGGATCGCTGTCCGAGGCGTTCGCGCGCGTCCGCGGCGAGGAGGTGTGGCTCGAGGGCATGCACATCCCGCCGTACCAGCAGGCGATGGACAAGGCTCACTACGACCCGATCCGAACGAGGAAGCTGCTCCTTCGGCGCGAGCAGATCGAGCGCCTGATCGGCAAGACGGCCGAGCGGGGGCTCGCGCTCGTTCCGCTCCGCGTGTACTTCACGCACGGGCTGGCCAAGCTCGAGCTCGGTCTCGCTCGCGGCAGGCGTCAGTTCGAGAAGCGGCAGGCGATCGCCGAGCGCGAGTCGAAGCGCGAGATCGAGCGCGCCACCGGACGCCGGCGCTGACCGCGGTCAGCCGCGAGCCGCGCGCGCGAAGATCGGGAGCGCGCGCTCGACCATCTCGTCGCTGCCGGTGATCGAGATCCGGAAGTACCCGGGCATCTCGACGACGCCGCCGGGCAGCAGGAACACCTTCTCGGCCGCCATGCGCTCGACGAACGCGCCGTCGTCAGGATCCGGCGAGCGGGGGAGCAGGTAGAACGTTCCCTCCGGGGAGTGGACGTCGTAGCCGGCCTCGCGGAGCCCCTCGACCATCCGGTCCCGCCGCGCCTGCAGGTGCTTCACGTCGACCGACATCCGCTCCAGGTCCGCGAACGCCCGCTGAAGGACGGCGTTCGGAACCCCCTGCCCGCCGAACGCGAGCTGTCCCGTCGTGAGCGCCGTCCGGACCTCGTCGGGCTCGGGGAGCTCCGGCGGAAGGACGACGTACCCCATCCGCTGTCCGGGCGTGAGCAGCGTCTTTCCGAACGTGTAGACCAGGAACGAGAACGGATGGAACTCGGTCGGGCTCCGGAACTCGCGGTCGTCGAACACGATCCTCGAGTACGACTCGTCGGAGATCAGGTAGATCGGATGTCCGATGCGCTCGCCGGCGTCCCGCAGGACGCCGGCGAGCCCCGCCAGCGTCTCGGGTGGATAGATGCGGCCGGTCGGGTTGTTGGGCGTGTTGACGATGATCGCCTTCGTCCGCTCGGTCACGGCGTCGGCGATCGCGTCGAGGTCCAGGTCCCATGTCTCGAGGTCGCAGCGGACGCGGACGGGAACGGCGCCTGCCCCGACGATCAGGGCGCGGTAGAAGAACCACGGCGGGCTGACGAAGATCACCTCGTCCCCCGGATCCGCGACGACGCGGATCGTGAGCAGCAGCCCCGCGAACGCGCCGTCGGTCAGGAAGACGTCCTCCGGTCGATAGCGGATGCCACGTCGCTCGGCCATGGCGTCCACGACCGCCTGACGGGCGTACGGCTCGTTGAACTTGTAGGCGTACCAGTGCGGGTCCTTCGGTACGGCCCATCGCTGGATCGTCTCGACGAACTCGGGGAGAACCATCTCCTGCGGGTTTCCGGCGACGAAGTCGGCCGTCTGCGGATCGGCGTGGTCGTGGCGGACGTACGGCGAGTCCGTGAAGAACCGCCACAGCGCCTCGTCCTGCTCGAGGATGGCGCGGACCGTGGACGAAAGGGCATGGACGCTCATCGGCACCTCCCGGTGCGCGACCGTACCACGCGCGGGGATCGGGGGCGCTTCCCAACGCGGGCGCGGAAGCGGAGGATGCGCGTCGTGCGAGATCGATCCGACGCCGACCGCCGGCGCGGCGTGGGGTTCGTCGCGCTCGCCGTCGCGTGCGGCCTGCTGGGTACGGCCGTCGTCTTCGCTCGAGCGTTCCACGTGGCGGCGGTCCGCGAGTTCACGCTTCCGTGGACCACGTGGGCGGCCGCGCTGCTGCTCGCGTCGGCGGCAGGCGCGATCGTCGCCGGCGCCGTCACCGTTCACGTCCGTCGCTGGATCGCCGTGCTCGCGCTCGCGGCGGCCGGCGTGGTCCTGGCGCATCTTCCCGTGGTCCTCGTCGGAGGTCCCGCGTGGCGACGATGGCCCGGCTTCGCGACGACGGGCGTCGTCGACCGGACCGCGCCGCAGCTCCTCGCCGCGGCGATCCTCGGGGCGGGCGTGGCCGTTCTGTTCACGCGCCGACGCGTGGCGGCGAGGCGGCGAGGCGATCGAGCCGGCGACGGAGCGACCGGATGAGCGACGCGCGGGCGGGATCGCCGGCGAGGTTCTGGAGCTCGTCGGGATCCTCGCGAAGGTCGTAGAGCTCGCGCCAGCCGGTGTCGTACTCCACGAACACGTAGCGCTCGGTGCGGATACCGCGGTAGTCCGGCGGCGCTCCGGCCGGATGCGCGTGCCCGAGGTACTCGACCTCGAACGCGGTTCGCCACGGATCGGCCTCGCGTTCGTTGCGGATGCGGTCGGCGAGCGAGCGGCCGTCCACGCCGGTGGCCGGCGTGACGCCGGCGAGCTCGGCGAACGTCGGCGCGAGATCGATGTTGAGCGCCAGCCGGTCGTCCGTCTGCGCGGCGTCGATCCACGGCGACCGGACCACGAGCGGAACCCGGATCGACCCCTCGTACGGCCAAAGCTTGCCGCCGAGCCGATGGTCGCCGAGCAGCATCCCGTTGTCCGACGTGAAGACGATCACGGTGTCGTCGAGCATGCCCTCCCGACGGAGCTCGTCGACGATCGCACCGACGCTTCGGTCGACCTCGACGAGCGCGTCGAGCATCGAGCGCCGCAGCGTGTCCGCGAACCGCACGGCCTGCGGTGACATCGACGGTCGTTCCGCGCGCCACGGCTTGTCCGAGACGTCCGCCTCGTCGAACGCGGGCGAGCGTTCGAGCGGCACGTCGGAGAAGCGGCCGTCGTCGCCGGGCGCGGGCGTCGCGGGCCGATGCGGCGCGATCGGCGCCAGCTCGAGGAGGAACGGCGCCGAGGTATCGTCGAGGAACGACAGCGCCCGCCGGGTGAGCACGGTCGTCGAATAGTCGAGATCGCTCGACCCGTACCGCACGAGCGTTCCGTTCTCGTTCAGCGTGTACCCGTAGTACCGGGAGGCGATCGGCTCCGAGGCGATCGCGTCCCACTCGTCCCAACCCTGCGGAACGTACGTCGCACCGATCCGGTCGTACGCGTTGAGGTACTTCCCGACGAAGCCGGTTCGGTAGCCGGCGTCGTGAAGCCACGTCGCGATCGTCGAGCGGTCGTCGAAGGCCGGCGCGCCGCCGTCCGGCGGGCTGTCGGAGAGGACGCCGGTGTGGTGCGAGTACAGCCCGGTCAGGATGCTCGCGCGCGACGGGCAGCAGAACGGCGTCGTGACAAAGGCATTCCGAAACGTCACGCCGTGGCCGCCGAGGAGGCGACGGACGTTCGGCATCGCCAACAGGGTGTCGGCCCGTTGGTCGTCCGTGACGATCAGCACGATGTTCGGGCGGGCGTCGCGCGGCTCGGCAGATGCGCCGGGATCCGGCGCCGGCCAGGCGCGCAGCGCCACGGCGAGCCCGACGGCCACGAGGGCGATGGCTACCGCTCGGCGGGTCACGTCACCTGGGGCGTCTCGGGCGTCGGGCATGGGGGCGGGGGAACATCCGGGAGGGTCGCTGCCGTTGCCTATACTGGCAGCACAACCGAATAGGGGGTGTACCGGCTTCGACCTGGGCGAGTACCGCGCAGGGGAAGCGGGCCGACGTCGCCGCATGCGTCGCTAAACAGGTGGCACACACACAAGCGCCAACAACGAATACGCGCTCGCTGCCTAACTAGTTAGGTAGCCGTCCGCCCGGGAGTGCCTGCTTCCCGGGGCCGGGCGTCGTGAGCAGGCTCACGGAGGTGGCTCCGCCCGGGGGCCGCCGCCGGACATCGAACCCGGGCTGGCCGAGAGGTCCTCCGCCGGTGGGAGCCTCGAGGCGAGATCTACCACCGGCTGCGCCCGGAGAAGCCCTGATCGGTCGCCTCGGCACGGGGGTTCGACTCCCCCCACCTCCACTCGCCCCCTCCACAGGCCACCTCGAGCGGCGTGCCCGCTCGTGACGCCGCCGACCGCAGGCGATCTACGCCGACGTGACGAACGTGCGTCGCCTTCGCTGCGGCGATATCACCCGCCCGCACGCCGGTACGGCCGGATCAGGCCGATACGAATCACTGCGGAGACCCGTACACGTACACCTCCGAGATCGCCGTGTAGTCGAACCGCGGACCGCCGCCGGGCTCGGAGGTCGCCTCGATCTCGATCGTGATCCGCCGGGTCGTCGCGCCGACGCGCACGAACTGCGGGACGGGCTCGGCGCGGAAGCGCTGTTCGATCGGCGGGCGGCCGGGGAGCTCGTACCGGACGGCCTGGATGATCCGGTCCTGGTAGAAGCGGTTCACACCGGTCGCGGGGTCGCTCTTGGCGTAGCCCGGGACGAGCCCGATCCGCGTCACGTCGACCGCGTTGTCGAACAGCAGCGTGACCGTCACGCCTCGCCCGTCCCCCTCGGTCCGCCACGCCGTCTCGACGCCGCCGTCGATCACGTTGTCCGGAAGGTACGTCACGACGTTGCCCGCGCCGTCGGTCGACGAGGGCGCCGTGCTGCTCGCCGTCACCTGGACGCCGTCGCGGATCAGCCCGGCCGGCCCGGGGCCGGCGTTCAACGATGAGGGCTCGTGCGCGTTCCGAAGGACGACGAGCGACGCGGCGACGAGTCCGGCCGCGACGACGACGGCCGAGACCGCGAGCGCGATGCCGCGACGCCGCGGTGTCGAGGCCTCGGGCGCCGGTCGCGCGGCGCCGGTCGCGGTCGTCTGGGCGTCGGACAGCGCGGAGCGCAGATCCGTCACGAGCGCGTGCGCCGTCGGATACCGGTCGTTCGGCGACTTCGCGAGCGCCCGCGCGACGACCGCGTCGACGGCGCGCGGCAGCTCACGGCGGACCGCCGAGACGGCGGGCGGCCGCTCGTTCAGGTGGGCGTACAGCGTTCCGGCCGCGCTGCGACCTGCGAACGGCGGCGCGCCGGTCAGGCATTCGACCAGCACGCATCCGAGCGAATAGATGTCGGCGGGAGCGCCCGCTCGAGAGCCGTCGATCTGCTCCGGAGCGGCGTAGCTCAGCGTGCCCACCATCCGACCGTCCGCCGTGATCGTCGCCGCGTCGGTCGTCCACACGCTCACGCCGAAGTCCGTGAGGTAGAAGAACTCGTCGTCGTCGGCGGGCGAGCCCGAGACCAAGATGTTGCCCGGCTTCACGTCGCGGTGGACGACGCCGCGCGCGTGCGCGGCGTCGAGCGCCGAGCCGACCTGCGTGACGACGGCGAGCGCGCGTTCGGGCTCGAGCGGCGCCTCGTCGGCCAGGATGGCGGACAGGTCGCGGCCGTCGATCAACCGGGTTACGAG